>JBJEJN010000147.1:0-40151 GCA_051878085.1 Aristaeellaceae bacterium
AGAGAAGCAGAGCGAAAGCGAAGCGAAGAAGGAAAGAGACGAAAACGTCGATCCGCGTGGTCAAGCGTTTTTCCTGTGCGGTTTTGAAGGTGCAAAGCTGAGTGGAGTGCAGAGCAAGCGAAAGCAAGCAAAGCGAAGAATCCACCGGCACAACACAATATTTCCGGTGACAATAGCCTGAGGGATCCACCTGTTCCCATACCGAACACAGAAGTTAAGCCTCAGCACGCTGATGGTACTTGGCTGGCAACGGCCCGGGAGAGTAGGTCGTCGCCGGATTCAATTCTTTTTGGACAGTCCGCTGGGCTGTCTTTTTTGACTGTCCTTTTTCTTACCTTTTTATAGTCTTAAGTGGAACAAAATGGAAATTTCGCGTCAAAATGATTAAAGTGTCAGTCACTCATGGATCTGAAGGGAAGGTGCGCGATTATGAGGAAACTCTTGGCTGTTCTGTTGGTGTTGGGGATGTTGTTGACCTGTGCGTGTGCGGAGGTGTATACGACGGGGAACGTCAATCTGCGCAAGGGTCCCGGTTTGAATTACGACACGATGGGTTCCGTACCCGAGGGAACGGAGCTGGAATACCTCGGCGCAGTTTCCACGGACGAGCGCGGCGTGGATTGGTATAAGGTGGAATACAAGGGCAAGGCTGCATGGATATCTTCAAAATACTCTGAATTGCGTGGGGAGCAGATCTGGAAGCTGGATGCGTATGACCCGCATGCGGACGCCGTGGAGCTCTCCGGCTACTTCATGCAGGATCTGAGCTGGTCTGCAAACGAAGCTGGTTTGACTGAATTCCATGTCGTGAATTCAGAAGCGCCGAATCAGTACTACAATGATTCGGCCGTGCTCGGTGGCTATGATATAGTTTCGTATATCGGTCTGACTGGAAGGGACTATTGCGTCTTTGGTGTGACGCTGGGGATGGAAGTTGAAGAAGCCAGGAGCATACTGACGCAGGCCGGCCTGGTGCTCTACGACGATTACAGAGATACGCTCGTGTTCCTGCATCCTTCCAATGAGTATTCCTATGATTGGGTCGGCGACTACGATTCCAGCATCAATCTCTACTGCATGGACGGCATGATTATGGACCTGAGTTGGAGTGCGTACACGGGCTGAGTAAGGTCGAAACAAACACGCCTGGGCGAAGTGCATCAGGCGTGCTTTTGAACAAGGAGAGAGATGCATGAGGGTGCGGATTCGGGAGTGCGCGGAGGATGGGCTGCTGCGGTACGCGGTGATTCTGGCGCGCTGCGGCGGGGATGTGGTGCTCTGCCGACATCGGGAGCGCACGACCTGGGAATTCCCGGGCGGACACCGAGAGTCTGGCGAGAGCATTGCCGAAGCTGCGGCGCGGGAGCTGCGGGAGGAGACCGGCGCGCTGGAGTTTGCGCTGCATGAGATCTGCCCTTATTCCGTGGTGGACGGCGGAAAAGAGAGCTTCGGCATGCTGTTCTTTGCGGATATTTATCGCCTTGAACCGGAGCTGTACCATGAGATTCAGGAGATCCGGTGCACGCGGACGCTGCCGGAGAACTGGACCTACCCCGAGGTTCAGCCTGTGCTGCTGGCGGAGGCGAAGCGGCGGGGATTGATCTGAAGCGGCGGAATAATGAAATCCCCTTCGGACATGCTCCAAATGGGATTTGCAATAGCGCCTTGCGGATCAGATTTCAAACTGTTCGCCGCAGGCGCGGATATTGACGATTCGGTTGCGGTAGGGCAGGCTGCACGGATGCGCCTTCAGGCGGTCGATGATGGCGTAGTCGTCCACCATGTGCATGGGAAAGGCCACGGTCGGCTGGAGCAGGCGCATGAAGGCGTCGAAGCCGCGCCAGTATTCGTCGCCCAGGCGGGGATCCAGCGGCAGGAAGGCCGCGTCGATGGGCAGGCCCCGCAGCTTCTCGATCTCCTCGTAGAAGCGGTCGATCTGCGCGCGGTCAAAGTTTGCGTCCTCGCGCCACAGCCACAGGTTGTGATCCCCGGCGTGGTAGATGTGCTTGCCCTCGCAGCTGACGTAAAAGGCCACGCCCATGTCGGTGGAGCGCAGCGCCTGGACGGTCACGCCGTCTCGGCTGCGCACGTCGTCCTTGTGGAGGCGGTCACAGCGGGCGAAGATCTCGTCGGTCACGCCCATCTTTTGCCGGTTGGCGGCGTTGAGCGTCACGTCGCAGCCCAGGTAGTAGCGGGTGCAAGGGGTGCGTTCGCCGTAGATGTAGATATCCGGAACGTAGTGATCCGGATGGTGGTGGCTGGCAAAGACGCTGAGAGCCTTCGCGGGATCCGGCTCCGGCAGGGGGCCCTGATAGTAGTCAAACAGCAGGCGGTGGGTCGCGCCGTCGATCAGAAAGCCGCTGTGGTCGATGTAGGTAACGCGCATGTCGATTCCTCCGTTCCTGACCATTATAGCGGGTTTTTCCTGCGCAGGCAAGGGGAGAATTGACGCGCATGTGGATTCATGCTATAATGCCGCTGTATGGAGGACTTTGCCATGAGGAACGGACTGGATGCGCACGGAATGCGGCTGCGGAACTGGTTGCAGCGCATGCGGCGCGCGTGCACGCGGGAGGGCCTGCGGGAAATGGCGCGGCGCTGGGCGCGCTTTCTGCTGAACCCGCGGCTGCTGCTGTGCCTGGCCATCGCGTGGATGATTACAAACGGCTGGAGCTACGTGATGTTCGGCCTGGGCATGCTGATGAAGATTCACTGGATGCGCGTGGTGGGCGGGGCCTACATGAGCTTTCTGTGGTTGCCCTTCACGCCGGAGAAGCTGGTGACGGTGGTGCTGGCCATCGGCCTGATGCGGCTGCTGTATCCTCGGGACCGGCGCACGCTGGGTGTGCTGCGCCGCAAGCTCAAGCAGATCTCCAGACGGCCCGAATGCTGATCGATTGCGCCTGCGCGGGATGCGCGGGCGCTGCTTTTACATGTGGAGGGAAATGGATTGAATACCGTTTGGCAGATTGCGGCGCGGCTGGCCTGCGAGGCTGCGGCCGGCGTGCTGCTTGCGCTGCTGCTGCGCTTCTTTGTGTGCATGCTGGTGCGGGTGAAGGGCAAGTCCATGATGGACACGCTGCACAACGGCGACTTTATGCTGGCGCTGCGCTACGGCCTGTTCGGCGGGATTCGCCGCTTCGACGTGGTGATCTGCCGCTATCCCGGCAGGAAGGGCTACTTCGTCAAGCGGGTCGTGGGCCTGCCGGGGGAGCGCGTCTCCATGGAGGAGGGCGCGCTGTACATCGACGGCGAGGTTGTCGCGGAGGACTTCCCGCTGCGTAAATCCCTGCGGGGCTTCGAGGAGAGGACGCTGGGCCCGGACGAGTACTTCGTGATGGGCGACAACCGGCCCTGCTCCCACGACAGCCGCAGGATCGGTCCGATTCCCCGAAGCGCGATTCACGCGCGGGTGTGCTGCGTGTTCTGGCCGCTGCGTCGCTGCCGACGCATCCGGCGGAATGTTATATCCTCGCGCGGGGCTTGACAGGGCGCAGGTTGCGTGGTAAAATGTGTACATAAGATTTCCGGTGACAATAGCCTGAGGGATCCACCTGTTCCCATACCGAACACAGAAGTTAAGCCTCAGCACGCTGATGGTACTTGGCTGGCAACGGCCCGGGAGAGTAGGTCGTCGCCGGATTCAATTGTTTTTGGACGCTCCGATGCTGTCGGGGCGTTTTTTGTGCATGCGATTCAACCAAGGCGCGTTTTGCCGCGTCTAAAGTGTAAAGATATATCACGGAATGTGCGAAGGAGGGATTCTCATGATGAAACTGCGGAGCACATTGCTGTTATTGCTGTGCCTGATGCTCAGCGCCGCTGCGGCGCTGGGGGAGGCGCAGTGCATGTACGTCGACCTGCCCGGGGACTTTGCGCCCTATGGCGGAGGCTGGGGCCCTTCGGAGGACGGGAGCATCTATGTGGGCGGCGGCTTTGGCACGCCGGGACAGACCTGCGGAGGGATGGTTCGTATCAGTCTGGACGGAAGCTGCGCGGACGTCACGCCGGAGGGCGACCGCGCGGAGGGCCTGTACGGCGACGTCATCCCGCTGGGGGAGGACAGCTGTATCGCGGTTCGCAGCGTGCGCACGGAGAGCGGGTATACAGATTACCTGGGACGGCTGGATGCGGGCGGTGCGCTCATGCGGGAGGACTACATCCCGACGGGCCGGGAGTGGAGCGGCTGCACGCCGTTCGTCAGCGGGGGAGACGCGTATGTGCTGCTGGAGAACATGTACGCCGGAAGCGAGGGTCTGGGGATTCTGAAGCTGGACGCGGCGTAGATCCGGAAAACTGTGCAAAATCCTGTGGTATTCATCGCGGACGTGTGCTATAATAGGAACAGAAAAGGCGTTATGTGCGCATACGTGTATGAATGCTATGGAGGATTTTGCGATGAAGAGATCTGAAATCAATGCGGCCATCGTCTGGGCCAAGGAGCTGCTGGAGAAGAACAACATTCATCTGCCCCGCACGGCCTACTGGGATCTGGACAAGTGGGCGGAGAACAAGGACGCCATCGAGACCATCCAGCGCGTGATGCTGGGCTGGGACATCACCGACTTCGGCACGGGCAAGTTCTCCGAGATCGGCGCGGTGCTCTACACCGTGCGCAACGGCGACATGAAGGACGCTTCCGTGGGCGTGCCCTACTGCGAGAAGTACATCGTGATGAAGGAGGGCCAGCGCCTGCCCAAACACTATCACGTGTTCAAGACTGAGGACATCATCAACCGCGCCGGCGGCGTGCTGGCGGTGTACCTGTGGAACACCGATGCGGAGGGCAAGCAGCTGGACACCGACGTGAAGGTGTTCATGGACGGCATCGAGTACAGCTACAAGGCCGGCGAGGAGATCCTGGTCTATCCGGGCGACAGCATCAGCCTTGCGCCCCACGTCGCCCACATCTTCGGGCCCAAGCCCGGCTTCGGCGACATCGTGGTGGGCGAGGTCTCCAAGGTCAACGACGACACCACCGACAACTACTTCCTCGAGCCCACCGCGCGCTTCGCGGACATCGAGGAGGACGAGCCGGTACTGCACCCGCTGTGCAACGAGTACGCGAAGGTGCTGTAAGCGAATAGATTCGGCAAGGGACAGGCGATGCAACCTGTCCCTTGCTTGCATACAGAGGAAGGTAGGAGAGGTCCCATGGGTTACATTGCGGTATTCGGATCGGTATTCGTGGACATCAAGGGTTTCCCCTTCGGCAAGTACCTGCCCACGGGCAGGAATGTGGGCGATGTGAAGATCGTGCACGGCGGCGTGTGCCGCAACGTGGCGGAGGATCTGGCGAACGTGGGCGCGGATGTGTCCTTCGTGACGATGCTGGAACCCGGCGCCATCGGCGACGACGTGCGCCGCAGACTGGCCGCGCGGGGCGTGGATCTGCGCTACGCGGTGTCTGCGCCGGCGGGGATGGGCATGTGGCTGGTGGTGCTGAACGAGCGCGGCGATGTGGCGGGCTCCATCTCCCGCCAGCCGGACTTCTCCGCCATGGAGGAGCTGGTGGAGCGACGTGGCGACGAGATCGTGATGGGCTGCGACTGCATCGTGCTGGAGGTGGACATGCGCGCGTCCATCGCGGAAAAGGTGTACGCGCTGGCGGAGAAATACGGCAAGGATGTGTATGTCGTGGTGGGAAACCTGAGCGTGATTCAGCAGCGCACGGACTTCCTGTCCAGGACGCGGCTGTTCATCATGAACGAAATCGAGGCCGGAATCCTGTTCGGCTGCGAGCTGAACCGCTGCGCGCCCATGGAGGTGCTGGAGACGGTGCGGCGCGAGGCGGTCGCGCGGGGCATCGGGGAGATCGTGGTCACGCTGGGCGACCAGGGCGCGGTGTACTTCGACGCGGGCAGCGGCGCGTCGGGCCACGTGCCTGCGGAGGAGGCTGTGATGGTGGACTCCACCGGCGCGGGGGATGCGTTCTTCTCCGGCACGGTGGCGGCGCGGATGCGCGGACTGAGCCTGCGGGATTCGGCCCGGCTGGGCGCGCACCTGGCGGCGCTCACCATCCGCACCGAGGAGAGCACCTGCCCCCGGGTGGAGGGCTTCCTGCCACCGGAGGCGCAGGCGGTATAGGATTGCAAGGCTTGGGGTTCCTGTGGCGGCACGGGGCCCCTTTTTCATTTGTCCATCTGCCGTCTGTGCGCCGGAATCGACCGTTTGTCGCAAAAGGCTTGCGTTCGGGCGCAGTTTCGCTTAGGATAGTAACGTTCCGGAGGTGAACGCATGAAGATTGAATTTCGCAGGGAGCCGGACGCGGCGGAGGTGCGCG
This sequence comes from Aristaeellaceae bacterium, assembly GCA_051878085.1. Classification (GTDB taxonomy): domain Bacteria; phylum Bacillota; class Clostridia; order Christensenellales; family Aristaeellaceae; genus SFTH01. The sequence continues at coordinate 6,284 of JBJEJN010000147.1, forward strand.
TGCTGGTGACGGCCCGGGAGCGCACGCCGGAGGTGGAGTCGCTGCTGAGGCGCATCGCCGCGCCCGCGACCATCGCCGCCTACGACGAGCGGGGCGAGGTGCTGCTGCGGCCGGAGGAGATCATCCGCATCTACACAGAGGACCGCCGGGTGCGGCTGGACAGCGACCGGGGAAGCTTCCTGCTGCGCTGCCGGCTCTACGAGCTGGAGGAGAGGCTGTCGGACGCGGACTTCGTGCGCATCTCCAATTCGGAGCTGGTGCAAAAGGGGCGCATCCTGCGGCTGGACTTCGGCCTGACGGGCACCATCCGCCTGATTCTGGAGGGCGGGCTGGAGACCTACGTCTCCCGGAGGTACGTCTCCCGAATCCGAAAAATGTTTGAAAGCTGAGGGAAGGAACATGGCGAAGAAATTGATTTCGCGGGCGCTGCACGGCTTCGGCATCACCGTAAGCGTCTGCCTGCTGGTGCAGCTCGTCATCGCCCAGCTTACGGGCAACAGCGTCACGCTCGCCTTTGGAAGCCACTTCCGCAACGAGGCCGCCGCAGCCCTGGCCCAGCTGGGACTCACGGGCATAGTTGGCGCGGCCTTCGCCTGCGCGGCGGAAATCTTTGAAATCGAGCGCTGGGGGTTTCTCCGGCAGGGAATTGTGCACTTTCTGGTCACGGCGGCGGTGTGGATGCCCATCGCATACCTCTGCTGGATGCCGGACTCCCAGGCGGGAATCCGGATCGCCATCGGGGGCTGGACGCTGACCTACGCGGTCAACTGGACGGTGCAGTACCTGATCTACCGGCACAGAATCGCCGCGCTGAACCGGAGCATTCAGGCATATCGAAGGAGGGATAATCATGCTGGCAATTGAGACGCGCGATCTGGTCAAGAAGTACGGCGACCGCCGCGCGGTGGACGGATTGAACCTCGAGGTGCGGCAGGGCGAATTGTATGCGCTGCTGGCGTGAACGGCGCGGGCAAGACCACGGCGATCCGCATGCTCAGCGGCATCACGGCCCCAGACGGCGGCGACGCGCTGCTCATGGGCCACAGCGTGCGCACCGAGCTGGAGGCGGTCAAGCGCATCACGAACCTCTCGCCCCAGGAGTCGGCGGTGGCGCCGAGGCTGACGGTGCGGGAGAACCTGGAGCTGATCGCGGAGATCTACGGCCTGCGTTCCAGGGAGGCGCGCGCCCGTGCGGAGCGCTCCATGGAGGAGTTCGGGCTTGCACAGGTGGCGAAACAGCGCGCCGGGACGCTCTCGGGCGGCTGGCAGCGGCGGCTGTCCATCGCCATGGCGCTGATCACCGAGCCGCAGGTGCTGTTTCTGGATGAGCCCACGCTGGGGCTGGACGTGCTGGCCCGGCGGGAGCTGTGGGAGCTGGTGCGTTCGCTGCACGGCAGGGTGACGATTCTGCTGACGACCCACTACATGGAGGAGGCCGAGGCACTTTCCGACCGGGTGGGCATCCTGCAGGCGGGCAAGCTGCGCGCGGTGGGAACGCCCGGGGAACTGATCGAGCGCGCGGGCGCGCAGAACTTCGAGGAGGCCTTTGTGGCGCTGGCCGCGCCGAAGGGAGGGCATGGAACGTGCGCATGATCGCCTTTGCCCGGAGAAATGCCCGGGAGATCCTGCGGGATCCGCTGTCGCTGGGCTTCGGACTGGGCTTTCCGATGATCCTGCTGGCGCTGATGACGCTGATCCAGCGCAACGTGCCGGTGGAGATCTTCGAGATGGAATCGCTGCTGCCGGGCATCTGCGCCTTCGGCGAATCCTTCTTCGCACTGTTCTCGGCGCAGCTGATCTCAAAGGATCGCAGCAGTGCGCTGATGATGCGGCTCAAGAACTCGCCGCTGCGCGCCCGGGACTTCATCCTGGGCTACGCGCTGCCGCTGCTGCCCATGGCGCTGCTTCAGGGCGCGCTGTGCGTGATTTTCGCGCTGCTGCTGGGGCTTGAACCCGGCTGGAGCATCCTGCGAATGCTGGTTTCTCTGCTGCCCGGGGCGCTGGTATTCATTGCGCTGGGCCTGATCTGCGGCAGCCTGCTTACCGAGCGCCAGGTGGGCGGAATCTGCGGCGCGCTGCTGACGAACCTGAGCGCGTGGCTGTCTGGCGCGTGGTTCGATCTGAAGCTCATCGGCGGCGGCTTTGAGACCTTCGCCTATGCCCTGCCCTTCGCAAACGCGGTGGATGCGGCCCGCGCGGCGCTGGCGGGACGGCCTGCGGGGACGGCGCTGCTCGTGAGCTGTATCTACGCTGCGGGGCTGTGCGCGCTGGCGGTGGTCGTCTTCGCCCGGAGGATGCGCAGGTCGTGACAAATGGCCGGTCTTCTGCTATAATGGAATGGAAATCATTCAGGAGGCCGGATATGGATCGCGAACGACTGGAGGCGCAGCTTGCGGAGCTGCCGCTGTATCAATACGCCTTTATCCGCACGGAGGATCTGTGCTTCTCGGAGCGCATCCGCTGGATCTGTGAGCACGAGTGCCCGATGTACGGAAAGACCTGGGCCTGTCCGCCGGCGGTGGGCAGCGTGGAGGACTGCCGCGCGCGCTGCCTGGAATACGAGGACGCGCTGCTGATCGCCACCATCACCGAGGTCAGCGACATCACCAACATCGAGGAGACCCTCTCCACCCGCGCGCCCCACGAGGAAATCGCCCGGCAGGTGCTCGATCTGGTGCGGCAGCAGGCGGAAGAGACCATGGTGCTCTCCACCGAGGCCTGCGCCATCTGTGAAAACTGCGCCTGGCCGGACGCGCCCTGCCGACATCCGGAGCGCATGTTCCCCTGCGTGGAGAGCCACGGCATCGTGGTGACGGACCTGGCGGAAAAGACGGGCGTGGATTTCTACGCCGAGGGCAACCTTGTGACCTGGTTTTCGCTGATCTTTTACAGCTGAGGTTGGCGACAAATTTCGGCAGGTTTTGCTCCGAAAAATTTTGGAAACCCCCGAGCGAAGATTTGCGCCCGGGGATTGTTTTTTTCTGCGGAGTCGGGCAATTTCTGGGAAGCTGATGGCGCGCAACGCCCCGGACTGCCGACAGATGGGGGCAAGTGTCCGCGAGAACAAAACGAAAACCATTTCGATATACCGAATAATTTATATTAACGATGTGAAAAAATACACGATTTAACGAACAGTTAAAGGGAAAAGCGGGGCGTATGCCTTGACATTATGCAGAAAAAACCGTAATATTTAGTGAAACAGTAAAAAACTGTTGCTATTCTTTTTTGGAGGCTACGAAAATGAAGAAAGTCATTTCCATGCTGCTGGTTGCAGCCCTCGCTGTGATGATGGGTTCCGCGTGCTTCGCTGAGGAAGGCACGCTGAAGATTGGCTTCATCGGCCCGCTGACCGGTGCTGCCGCGGTTTATGGCACCTCCTGCCTGCAGGGCGCGCAGATCGCCGTTGATGAGATCAACGCCCAGGGCGGCATGCAGATCGAGCTGATCCCCCAGGACGACGAGCATGATCCCGAGAAGTCCGTCAACGCCTACAACACCCTGTGGGATGAGGGCGCGCAGATGATCGTCGGCTGCGTCACCACCGGCCCCTGCAAGGCGGTTTCCGCTGAGGCCTACAACGACCGCATGTTCATGCTGACCCCCTCCGCCTCCTCCACCGAGGTCACTGCGGGCAAGGACAACATGTATCAGGTCTGCTTCACCGACCCGAACCAGGGCTCCGCTTCCGCCCAGTTCATCGTTGACAACGGCCTGGCTACCAAGGTTGCGGTGATCTACAACAACGCCGACGCCTACTCCACCGGCATCTACCAGACCTTCGTGGCCAATGCTGCCGAGCTGGGCCTGGAGGTTGTCTCCACCACCACCTTCACCGACGACACCACCGACTTCTCCGTGCAGCTGACGGATGCGAAGGACAACGGCGCCGATCTGGTGTTCCTGCCCATCTACTACACCCCCGCTTCCATGATCCTGAGCCAGGCCAAGGCCATGGAGTACGCTCCGACCTTCTTCGGCGTTGACGGCATGGACGGCATCCTGACCATGGAAGGCTTCGACACCTCCCTGGCCGAGGGCGTCATGCTGCTGACCCCCTTCGCGGCCGACGCTGAGGACGAGCGCACCCAGACCTTCGTCGCCGCCTATCAGGCTGCCTACACCGACACCCCCACCCAGTTCTCCGCCGACGGCTACGACGCGGTCTACGCGCTGTACGAGGCCTCCCTGCAGGGCGGCATCACCGGCGACACCTCCACTGAGGACGCCTGCGAGATCCTGGTCAGCGTCATGCCCGAGATCACCGTCTCTGGCCTGACCGGCGAGATGGATTGGGATGCCAACGGCGAGGTCACCAAGACCCCCAAGGCGGTCGTGATCCAGAACGGCGTGTACGTCGGCATGTAATTCCGCCGAAAGATGCGCAGAAAGTAGAATTTCTGAAGGGAGAATGTCGCCGAGAGGGGCGTTCTCCCTTTCTCTTTTAACAGTATACAGCTATAATCAGTAGATAAGAAACTTTTGAACGGGGTGGATGTTACATGGTCTTTTTGTCCTATCTGATCAACGGAATCAGTTTGGGAAGCGTGTACGCCATCATCGCCTTGGGCTATACCATGGTTTACGGCATCGCGAAGATGTTGAACTTTGCCCACGGCGATGTCATCATGGTCGGCGCGTATATTTCCTTCTGTGTGACCCAGTATCTGGGGATGCCGGCAATCGTGTCCATCGTTGCGGCCATGTTCGTCTGCACCGTGCTGGGCATGCTGATCGAACGCTTGGCGTACAAGCCGCTGCGCGAAGCGCCGAAGCTCGCGGTGCTGATCACGGCCATCGGCGTGAGCTACCTTTTGCAGAACTCTGCGCAGCTGATCTGGGGCTCCAACCCGAAGAGCTTCAATTCGCTGGTGAACATTGGCTCCATCCGCCTCTTTGACGGCGCACTGCTGATCTCCGACGAGGCCATCGTCACCGTGCTGTGCTGCATCATCATCATGGTCGCGCTGACGCTGTTCACCTCCCGCACGAAGATGGGCAAGGCCATGCGCGCGGTCTCCGAGGACAAGGGTGCGGCGCAGCTGATGGGCGTGGACGTGAACTTCACCATCTCCATCACCTTCGCCATCGGCTCCGCGCTGGCGGCCATCGCCGGCGTGCTGCTCTGCTCCTCCTACCCGGTGCTCCAGCCCACCACCGGCTCCATGCCGGGCATCAAGGCCTTCACTGCGGCGGTGTTCGGCGGCATCGGCTCCATCCCCGGCGCCATGCTGGGCGGCATCCTGCTGGGCCTGATCGAAATCTTTGGCAAGGCCTACATCTCCACGGAGCTGGGCGACGCCATCGTGTTCCTGATCCTGATTATCATGCTGCTGGTCAAGCCCACCGGCTTGCTGGGCAAGAAGGTCAATGAGAAAGTGTAAGGTGATCGTATGAAAAAGATGAGCAAGACATTCATCAACAATGCCATCACCTACGCGCTGGTCATTGTTGCATTCATTGTGATGACGATCCTGCAGAACGCGGGCGTGCTGACCCGCTCCATGAAGGGTCAGCTGGTTCCGATCTGCGTCTACATCGTCATGGCGGTCTCCCTGAACCTGGTCGTGGGCATCTCCGGCGAGCTGTGCCTGGGCCACGCGGGCTTCATGAGCGTGGGCGCGTTCACCGGCGTGGTGGCGGCGGCCTGCCTGGCGGGCGGCGTGCCCAGCCCCACGCTGCGGCTGATCCTAGCCATGATCGTGGGCGGCCTCATGGCGGCGGTGGCCGGCGTGATCATCGGCGTGCCGGTGCTGCGCCTGCGCGGCGACTATCTGGCCATCGTGACCCTTGCCTTCGGCGAGATCATCCGCAACGTCATCAACTGCCTGTACGTCGCGCTGGACGGAAGCGCGCTGCGCATGTCCTTCAACACCCCCGTCGTACAGGATGCGGCCCGCACTGCGGAGGGCATTCCCTTCCAGCTGCTCATCAACGGCCCTCAGGGCGCGACGGTCTCCACGAAGCTGGCAAGCTTCACCATGGGCTTTGTGCTGATCATCTTCAGCCTGATCGTGGTGCTCAACCTCATCAACAGCCGCTCCGGACGCGCCATCATGGCGATCCGCGACAACCGCATCGCGGCGGAATCCGTGGGCATCGGCGTGACCAAGTACAAGATGATGGCCTTCGTGATCTCGGCAGCATTGGCGGGCATGGCGGGCGCACTGTACTCGCTGAACTACTCCACGGTCACGGCCAGCAAGTTCAAGTTCGACACCTCCATCCTGGTGCTGGTGTTCGTGGTGCTGGGCGGCATCGGCAACATCCGCGGCTCCATCATCGCCGCGACGCTCTTGACGGTGCTCCCCGAGCTGCTGCGTGCGTTCAATGACTACCGCATGCTGATCTACGCCATCGTGCTGATTCTGGTGATGCTGACCACCAACAACCCGCGCTTCAAGCAGCTGCGGGAGAGTCTTATGGAGAAGCTGCGCCGGGGCAAGGGCGCGGGCAATGAGAGCGAAGGAGGCGTTTGACGATGTCTGAGCAGAAGACGAGAATGGTTCCGATTCCCAGCCAGGGCATCATCCCGGAGCGCGACCTGAACGCCACGCCCGTGCTGGAGTGCCGCCATCTGGGCATTGAGTTCGGCGGCCTGAAGGCCGTGGACGACTTCAACCTGACCATCGGCAAGACGGAGATCGCCGGCCTGATCGGCCCCAACGGCGCGGGCAAGACCACGATCTTCAACCTGCTGACCAAGGTCTATCATCCCACCAGCGGCACGATCCTCTTCAACGGCAAGGAGACCTCCGGCATGAACACCGTGCAGGTCAACCGCGCCGGCATCGCCCGCACCTTCCAGAACATCCGCCTGTTTTCCACCCTGTCGGTGGAGGACAACGTGAAGATCGGCCTGCACAACTCCATGAAGTATTCCACGGTGAGCGGCATTCTGCGCCTGCCCGGCTACTGGAAGAACGAAAAGAAGATGCACGAGCGGGCCCTGGAGCTGCTGTCCATCTTCGACATGCAGGACCTGGCAAACCACACTGCGGGTTCGCTGCCCTACGGTGCGCAGCGCCGCCTGGAGATCGTGCGCGCGCTTGCCACCGGACCGAAGCTTTTGCTGCTGGATGAGCCCGCCGCGGGCATGAACCCCTCCGAGACGGCGGAGCTGATGGCGAACATCCGCAAGATCCGCGACACCTTCCAGATCGCGGTGATGCTGATCGAGCACGACATGAAGCTGGTCATGGGCATCTGCGAGGGCATCGCCGTGCTGAACTACGGCCGCCTGATCGCCAAGGGCACGCCGGAGGAGATCCAGAAGAATCCGGTGGTCGTCGAGGCCTATCTGGGCAAGCAGAAGGAGGCGGACGCATGAGCCTGCTGAAAGTTGAAAATATCCACGTCTACTATGGCAGCATTCACGCCATCAAGGGCGTATCCTTTGAGGTCAACGAGGGCGAGATCGTCACGCTGATCGGTGCAAACGGCGCGGGCAAGTCCACCACGCTGAACACCGTGTCCGGCCTGCTGAAGCCCAAGACCGGCACCATCGAGTTCGAGGGCAAGAGCATCGTGGGCGTTCCGGCGAACCGGATCGTCTCCCACGGCCTCGCGCTGTGCCCGGAGGGCCGCCGCGTGTTCTTGCAGATGACCGTGCAGGAGAACCTGGAGATGGGTGGCTACACCCGTCCGGCGAGCGAGATCGAGCCCGGTCTGGCCAACGTCTACGAGCGCTTCCCCCGCCTGAAGGAACGTTACAAGCAGGTCGCGGGCACGCTGTCCGGCGGCGAGCAGCAGATGCTGGCCATGGGCCGCGCGCTGATGAGCAAGCCCAAGCTGCTGATGCTGGACGAGCCGTCCATGGGCCTGGCCCCGATCCTGGTGGAGCAGATCTTTGACATCGTCAAGGAGCTGAACAAGGCCGGAACCACGATCCTGCTGGTGGAGCAGAACGCCCGCATGGCGCTGTCCATCGCACACCGCGCCTACGTGCTGGAGACCGGTACGATCTCCATGTCCGGCGACGCGCACGAGCTGGCCGAGGACGACCGCGTCCGTAAGGCCTATCTGGGCGAAAGCTGAGCGCGCAGGCAACTGATAAAGCCCGCAAACGCAAAAATACCAACCGAACGAACATAAACGGTTGGTATTTTTTGCTTACTGCGTCAGCTTCGGCTACAAATGGCGGTCACTTACGTTTACGCACCGGCCGCACTGCGGCGTTCCGCAGCGGCCGGCAGCGCGCCGTAGGGAATTGTAAATTCCCCGGCGGCTGGTCGCGCTTGCCAAAGGCAGTAGCGCGACTGCTATCCATGTAAGCTCCCTTATTTGCATCCTCGCTTCCTTGTCTTGCAGACTTTCTCAGCGCCTGCAAATCGGTGATTTCGCACGCCTTTGGGCGCTTATTCGATCACGCCGCCCTCGACCACCAGGCTGTCGGCGTTTGCGGCCTCGCCGTAGACGTCCTTCAGGGTCGCGTCGTAGTCGGCGTGGAAGAAGCTTTCCGCGCCCAGGGCCACGATCTCCTCGTTGATCCAGGTCAGCAGGCTCTCGTTGCCCTTCTGCACGGCGGGGGCGATGGCGTCCAGGCTGCCCAGGGTGTCCACGCCAACGCTGAAGCCCGGATTCTCCAGCGCCCAGGCCAGCACCTCGGTGTTGTCGGTGGAGAGCGCGTCGCCGCGGCCGTCCAGCAGGGCGTTGTAGGCCTCGGTGTAGGTGTCGAACTTCAGCAGCTGCACCTCGGGTTCATTCTCGGTGAAGTAGGTCTCGGCGGTGGTGCCCTTGCTGACGATCAGGGTCTTGCCGCGCAGCTCGGCGACGTCGGTAATCAGCGCATCGTCGGGGGAGACCACGCCCAGCGCCACCTTCATGTAGGGCAGCGCGAAGTCAACGACCTCAGCGCGCTCGGCGGTCACGGTGAAGTTCGCCAGGATGATATCCACCTTCGCGGACTGGAGGTACTCCACGCGGTTCGGCGCGTCCACGGAGACCAGCTCCAGCTCCACGCCCAGATCCTCCGCCAGGCGGCGGGCCAGATAGACGTCATAGCCCTGGTATTCGCCGTTTTCGTCCACGTAGCCGAAGGGCTTCTTATCGGAGAACACGCCGATCACGATGGAGCCGCCCTCCTTGATTTCATCCAGCGTGTGCGCGGTGGAGTCCGCCAGTGCCACGGTCGTCAGTGCCAGTGCCAATGCCAGTGCCAGTGCGATGATCTTTGCAAAACGCTTCATTTTCATTTCCTCACTTTCATTCGATGCCCGAATATCGCGGCCCATAACTCCGGGGCCGGTTGTCAATCTATGTCTGAATCCATCTCTTCGTTCGCAGCGCCGACATTCGTCGGTCGCCCGCATCGGATTGCGGTATTTCATGCCGCGACCACACCCTTTCCGGATTTGTTCTGCCGTTTCGTGCATAAAAAAGCGGGATGAACCTGCGCTCATCCCGCCGTGGAGGGTTTTCCATCATGCCATGTGCACGACGAAAAGGCTTCGGAGAGATGAACGCCGAAGTGGACAACACATGCACATCATCGTCTGCTTCATTGCGCTTTCCCTCCTTGTTTAATCCGTATTTCCTATCGGATTGATATGATTATAAGCCCTATTACCCATTTCGTCAAGGGGTGCTGGCAAAAGTTAACAATTATCTTACCTTGCCTCGTAGTCGAAGGATTCCAGGAACTGGCGGGCGCGGTCGGTGCGGGGGTTGTGGAAGAACTCCCGGGGCGCGCCCTCCTCCACGATGCTGCCGCCCTCCAGAAAGATCACGCGATCCGCAGCGGCCTCGGCGAAGCGCATCTCGTGGGTGACGATGAGCATGGTCATGCCGTCGCGGGCGAGATCCAGCACCACGCCCAGCACTTCGCGCACCATCTCGGGATCCAGCGCGGCGGTGATCTCGTCCAGCAGCATCTCCGGGTGCATCAGCAGTGCCCGAACGATGGCCGCGCGCTGTTTCTGACCGCCGGAGAGCTGGCGGGGCAGGGCGTCCCGCTTTTCCAGCAGTGCCACGCGCTTCAGTGCGGCCTCCGCCTCGGGAATCACCGCGTCCCGTGCGCGCCCCAGCGCCTTCGTGGGGCCAAGCAGCAGGTTTTCCATCACGTTCATGTGGGGAAAGAGGTCGTAGCTCTGAAACACCATGCCGATGCGCTGGCGAATGCGGTGCAGGTTCTTCGTCTGGCCGCTGATGACCTCGCCGCGCAGCAGGATTTCGCCCGAATCGATGCGCTCCAGGCCGTTGATGCAGCGCAGCAGCGTGCTCTTGCCGCAGCCGGAGGGCCCGACGACCACTACGACCTCGCCCTGGGCAACGTCAAAGGAAACTCCGTTCAAAATCTGCGCCTGATCGAAGCGCTTGGTGAGCCCGCGCAGCTCCAACAGCTTTTCCGCCATAGAAACCCCTCCTGATTCTGCCATCTCGCCTCCAGCTTCCGCGCCAGGAGGGAGATGGGCCAGCAGATGAAAAAGTACAGAAAGAAGATCACCGCGTAGATCCAGATCGCCGCGCCGGGCGAATCGTAGCGCGAGGCGTCGATGATCTGCTGGCCCACCTTCAGTACCTCGATCACGCCGATGAGCATCACCAGCGACGTGGTCTTGATCATGCGGGTGGCCAGGTTGATGGACTGGGGGATCAGCCGCCGCAGGGTCTGAGGAATCAGGATGTGGCGGTAGATTTGCAGCTTCGTAAGTCCCAGCGCCGCACCGCTCTCGATCTGATGCCGGGGAATGGAGGTCAGCGCGCCGCGCACCAGATCGCCCATCTCGCCCGCGCCCCAGTAGGTGAACACCAGCACCGCCGCAGTTTCGCCGGAAATCTGGATGTCGAAGGCCTTCGCCAGGCCGAAGTAGCACAGAAACAGCAGCACCAGCTGGGGAACGATGCGGATGATCTCCAGATGGATGCGGCACAGCAGCCGGATCAGCGGGTTCTTCAGCGTCATCACCATGCCCAGCACCAGTCCCAGGGCGATGGAGAGCGCGATGGACGCCGCCGAGAGCTCCAGCGTCACGCCCAGGCCGCCCAGCAGGCGCAGCAGATTCTTGCCCTTAAACAGTACGCGTATCCCCAAATCCTGCATAGCGCAGCCTCCTTTCAATCCAGAAAAACAGCAGCGACACCGGCAGCAGCAGCACCAGATACGCCGCCACCAGCATCATCAGCGCCTCGTCCGTCTTGTAGTACATGCCGATCAGATCCTTGGCCACGTACATCAGGTCCGCCAGCGCCACGGCGCTGAACACGCTGGTCTCCTTAATCAGGAAGATCACGTTGGCGCACAGCGCCGGAATGGCCGTGGCGAGGGCCTGGGGCAGGATCACGTAGCGCAGATTTTGCAGATTTGTCAGTCCAATGCAGGCGCCCGCCTCCCGCTGGGAAGCCTCCACCGCCTCCAGGCCGCTGCGCAGCGCCTCCGCCATGTACGCGCCGCCCAGAAAGGTCAGGCCGATGATCGCGCAGGACTCCGAGTCCAGCTTGATTCCCACCTTGGGAAGTCCAAAGTACAGAAAGAACAGCTGCACCAGCAGCGGCGTGTTCCGGGCCAGCTCGATGTAGATGGCCGCGATGCGCCGCAGCACGGGCACGCGGAGGCTCTGCACGATGCAACACAGCAGACCCACCACCATCGAGAGCACGACGCCGACCGCCGCGATGCGCAGCGTGAGTCCCGCCGCCTTCACGTACATCGGCGTGAATTTTTGAACGAACGTCCAATCCATGCAGACACCTCCTCTGTCAAAGTATGCTATGTGTGCTCAGGCCGGATCGGTTCCCTCCGGCGCGGGCTTCGGCAGCACCTCGTTCATGCTGCCCGTGCGGTAGCCAAGCAGATCCAGCGCGACGTAGTGAAAGCCCAGCTCCTTCAGGCGGGCATGCACCTTCAGGCGAGTGGCTTCCTCCATGAACCTGCCGAATTCGGCGGGAAGCAGCTCGATGCGGGCGACGTCGCCGTGGATGCGCACGCGCAGCTGATGAAATCCCAGATCCAGCAGGTACTGCTCCGCCGCATCCACCATGCGCAGCTTTTCCTCGCTGATGGTCTCGCCGTACACGAAGCGCGACGACAGGCAGGCGAAGGACTGCTTGTTCCAGGTGGGAAGTCCCAGCTCCTGCGAGAGCGCGCGGACGTCCGCCTTGTGGAGCCCCGCCGCCCGCAGCGGACTCTTTACGCCAAGCTCCTTCACCGCAATCAGGCCGGGGCGGTAGTCGCCCTCGTCGTCCAGGTTGGAGCCCTCCGCCACTGCGGCGAGGTTCCGCTCCCGGGCGATGGCCCGGATCTTCTCGAACAGTTCGTGCTTGCAGAGGTAGCAGCGGTTCGTGGGATTTTTGCGGAAGTCCTCGATGTCCAGCTCCTCCGACCGGCACACCACGTGCTCGATGCCGTTCTCCCGGCAGAAGGCCTGCGCCTCCTTCAGCTCCCGCTCCGGGAAGGAACAGGAGGAGGCCGTCACGGCGATGGCGTGTGGCCCCAGCACATCGTGGGCCACCTTCAGCAGAAAGGTGGAATCCACGCCGCCGGAGAAGGCCACCGCCACGCTGCCCAGCGCACGCAGGTACTCCTGCAATGCCCGGTATTTTTCCTCAATCGTCAGCTTGTCCTGCATTCTGTGCATGCTCCTTTGCGTCGAATTTTTTCGCAGTATCCACGATTGCGCCGCCCAGGCAGACCTCACCGTCGTAGAACACCGCTGACTGGCCCGCCGTCACCGCGCGCTGGGGCACGTCGAAGTCCATGCGCACATTTCCGTCCTTCAGGCTGATGGTGCAGTTCTGCAACGGCTGGCGGTGGCGCAGGCGAACCTGGCAGCGCAGCGGCACGCCCTCTTCAACCGGCGAATGGCCCGCCAGCCAGCTGCATTGACTGCCCACGGCACGGTCGCTGAACAGCAGCGGCGAATCCTCGCCCTGATCCACGACAAGGCGGTTATGCTTCAGATCCTTCTCCACCACGAACCAGCGCCTGCCGTCCCCGCTGCCGCCGATGCCCAGGCCCCGGCGCTGGCCCGGCGTGTAGTACATCAGGCCGTCGTGCCGGCCGATGATCCTGCCGTCCACCGTCACGATGTCCCCGGGCTGTGCCGGCAGGTAGCCCGAGAGGAACTGCTTGAAATTGCGCTCGCCGATGAAGCACACCCCGGTGGAGTCCTTCTTCTCGCTCACCGGCAGGCCTGCGTCCCGGGCGATTTGGCGGATCTCCGCCTTGGTCAGGCTCCCCACCGGGAACATCGCCTTCGAGAGCGCGCGCTGGTTCAGCATGTACAGAAAGTAGGTCTGATCCTTGTTCTCGTCCCTCGCACGCAGCAGGCGGTACTCCCCATCGGATTCGTCCAGCAGCGCGAAGTGCCCCGTGGCCAGCCTGTCCGCGCCCAGCTTCTCCGCAAGCTCCAGAAACACGCCGAACTTGATCTCCCGGTTGCACAGCACGTCCGGGTTCGGCGTGCGGCCCCGGCGGTACTCCTCCAGGAAGTGGGCAAACACCTGCTCCCGGTACTCCCGGGCGAAGTTCACGCTGTAGCAGCGGATGCCGATGGCGTAGCACACCCGGCGCACGTCCGCCCAGTCCGGCTCGGAGGTGCACACGCCGCACTCGTCCTTCTCCTCCCAGTTGTTCATGAATATGCCCGTGACCTCGTGCCCCGCGCGCTTCAAAAGCAGCGCGGCCACCGAGGAATCCACGCCGCCCGACATCCCGACGATGATATTGGCCATAAATTTCTCCCTGCGCCCCTCGTAATACCTATTAAACAGATATGTAAAACATGAATATAATACCATGCCCATGGGCGGCTGTCAATCGCGTGGGACAGAAGATTGCAAAGCTTTAACAGGCGGCGGGGGAGGGATCGGAGGGGAAGGACTTGCGCGGACGGGATAAAATGAATATAATGGTAGCATATCCCTTTCATATATTTCTTTTCTGGAGGATTCACATGGAGAAATCGAAGGTTTATTTTTCGGATTTTCGCGTTGCTGTGGGCAGTAGCGGCCTCGTCGGCAAGCTGAAGAAGCTGATGGAGAAGGCCGGGATCGGCCAGATTGACATGGACGGCAAGTTTGTCGCCATCAAGATGCACTTCGGCGAGCTGGGCAACCTGAGCTTCCTGCGCCCGAACTACGCCCGCGCGGTGGCGGATCTGGTGAAGGAGATGGGCGGACATCCCTTCCTGACCGACTGCAACACCATGTATCCCGGCAGCCGCAAGAATGCGCTGGAGCACCTGGAATGCGCCTGGGAGAACGGCTTCACGCCGCTGACGGTTGGTTGTCCGATTCTCATCGGCGACGGTCTGAAGGGCACGGACGACATCGCGGTGCCGGTTGTCGGCGGCGAGTACGTCAAGGAGGCCTACATCGGCCGCGCCATCATGGATGCGGACGTGTTCATCAGCCTGACCCACTTCAAGGGCCACGAGATGACCGGCTTCGGCGGCACCATCAAGAACATCGGCATGGGCTGCGGCTCCCGCGCGGGCAAGAAGGACCAGCACAGCAGCGGCAAGCCCACCGTCAGCGCACCCCTGTGCCGCGGCTGCCGCCGCTGCCAGCGCGAGTGCGCCAACAACGGCCTGGAGTTCGACGCGGAGACCAGGAAGATGCGCGTCAATTCCGACAACTGCGTGGGCTGCGGACGCTGCCTGGGCGCATGCAACTTCGACGCGATCCACTTCGTGCAGAACAACGCGCCCCGCGATCTGAACTGCCGCATGGTGGAGTACGCCAAGGCCGTGGTGGACGGCCGCCCGAGCTTCCATGTCTCCCTGATCGTGGACGTGTCCCCGAACTGCGACTGCCACTCCGAGAACGACGCGCCCATCCTGCCGGACATCGGCATGCTGGCCTCCTTCGATCCCATCGCACTGGATCAGGCCTGCGCCGACCTCTGCCAGAAGGCCGCGCCCATGCCCAACAGCCAGCTCTCCGACAACATGAAGAAGAGCGATTTCCACGATTTCTGCGACCACTTCACCAACAACAAGCCGGAATCCGAGTGGAAGAGCTGCCTGGAGCACGGCGAGAAGATCGGCCTGGGCTCCCGGGAGTACGATCTGATCGTGGTCAAGTAAGAGCAGCACGATTCATGCCCCGCAGCCTCCGTCGCTGCGGGGCTTTTCGGTGTTTCATCTACAAAATTGACACATCCGGCACGAATCTCCCTCTATTCAGAATGCTGCGAATCATATATAATGAAGGAACAGGGGTGAGCAGACATGATACGGATGGAAATTGCCTTGTTTCTGGTGCTGGCGTTCGTGGCGATGAACTACTTTACCGCGGAGCGCAGGTACAGCCAGCTGCACCGGACGTTTGCAGTGCTGCTGGTGACGGTGCTGGTGAACCTGGTCTTTGACGGCGTGACGGTGTACACGGTGAACCATCTGGATGTTGTGCCGGAGCTGCTGAACGAGATTCTGCACCGCATCTTCATCGGCTCGATGGTGCTTGCAATGTACCTGTTCTACGAGTACATCTCGCTGCTGGTGGAGGAGGAGACGGGCAAGCCCCGGCGCTACAACCTGGCTGCGCGGATCTATCTGGGCATTGCTGGTCTGGGCGTGCTGCTGTTGCCGGTGCACTACGCCGTCACGCCCCAGGGCAACTACTCCGACGGCATTCACATGCAGGTGTGCTACGTTTCGGTGGCGATGTATCTGACCCTGTGCACAGTCATTCTGCTGCGCAACTGGGGGAAGATCGACCCCAAGAAGCGGCGCACGATCTCCGTGGCGCTGGCCATCGAGCTGCTGGGCGCGGTGCTGCAGGGCTTCAACCATACCTGGCTCATCAGCGGCATGGGCCTTACGCTGATGACGATTTCCTTCTACCTGACGCTGGAGAATCCGGACATCCTGCGGGCCGAGCTCACGGAGCAGAAGATGGGCATGCTCTACCTCAAGAGTCAGGTCAACCCCCACTTTCTGTACAACACGCTGGACACCATCCGCATTCAGGCGCAGCTCAACGGCGATAAAAAGGTTGCCGACCTGCTGATGCGCCTGGTGGACTTCTTCCGGTTGAGCGTGAAGGTGAACCAGCAGATGGTGGCGCTGGACGACGAGCTGGAGCTGCTGGAGGCCTACATGGAGCTGATGTGCCACCGCTATCCCGAGCTGCTGGTGAGGTACGACATCGATCCCGACCTGGGCGGCGCGCTGGTGCCCAACTTCATCCTGCAGCCAATCGTGGAAAACAGCCTGCTGCACGGCCTGAAGAACCGGGGCTACAAGGGCGAGGTGGCCATTTCCGCCCGGAGAATGGGGAAGGAGAAGTTCGAGATTCAGGTGCGCGATACCGGCAGCGGCTTTGACGAAGCGAGCAAGGCGCGCGTGGACGAGCTTCTGTTGCACTACGACCGCCAGGCACCCAAGCTGGAGGGCAACAGCATCGGCATTCTGAATGTGCAGAAGCGCATCAAGCTGCTCTGCGGCAGGGACTGCGGCCTTTCCTACACGGAGAACCCGGACGGTGGCGTGACGGCGCATCTGCTGCTGCGCATTGGCAAGGAGGAAGAGCGATGAAGAAGCTGCGTGTGCTGCTGGTGGACGACGAGATCATGATCCGTGAGGGCTTCAAGCGCCTGTTCGACTGGGAGGCCCACGGCTGCGAGGTGGTGGGCGAGGCCGCCGACGGCATGGAAGCCCTGGGACAGATCGACGCGCTCCGGCCCGACATCGTCATCATGGACATCAACATTCCCATCATGAACGGCCTGAAGGTGATCCAGACGGCGCGGGTGAAGCACCCGCAGACCGCCTTCGTGATCGTCTCCGGCTACGACGACTTCTCCTACTGCCAGCAGGCGCTGCGGCTGCAGATCACGGACTACATCCTCAAGCCTGTGAACTACGAGGAATTCGGCAGCTGTATCGACAACCTGAAGATTTCGCTCTTCGAGCAGAGCGTGTCCCGGGAGGCCGAGCAGCAGGAGGAGCGGCTCATCACCCGCATGACCCGCTTTCTGCAGGCGCACCTTGCCGAGGAGCTGAGCCTGGGCGTGCTGGCGGAGGAATTCCACCTGAGCGCCCAGTACGTGAGCCAGCTCTTCAAAAACGAGATCGGCGTGGGCTTTCTGGCCTACCTGACCAACATTCGCATGGAGAAGGCCAAGAAGCTGCTTCTGTCCACGGAGCTGTCGGTGGCCGAGGTCGCCGAGCGCGCGGGCTATGCCGACTACCGCGTGTTCACCAAGTCCTTCAAGAAGGCCGAGGGCGTGACCCCCTCCCAGTATCGGCGGGAGTTCCTGGACGGCGCGCACTGATGCAGGAGGAAGTATGCAGATCGGAGAGCATATGAAACGAAACTACATTCCCAATATTCTCACGGCGCTCAGGATGCTGGGCGCAGTTTTGCTGCTGCTGACAAAGCCGCTCACGCTGCCGTTCTACCTGCTCCACATCTTCTGCGGGCTGACGGACGCGCTGGACGGCGCGTTTGCACGGGCGCTGCATGCGTCGAGCCGGCTGGGCGCGCAGCTGGACAGCATCGCCGATCTGATGTTCTACGGCGTGATGATGGGCAAGCTGATGCCGATCCTGATCCAGCGCATGCCGTCGAGCGTGTGGTGGATCGTGGGCGCGGCGGTGGTCATCCGGCTGTGCGCCTACGGCGTGGCCGCAGTCACCCAGCACAGGTTTTCTGCGCTGCATACCATACTCAACAAGCTCACGGGACTGCTGGTGTTCCTGGTTCCCGGGATGCTGGCGCTGCCCGCCGCCGTGCCGCTGTGCCACGGGGTCGCGGTGATGGCCCTGATCTCGTCCTCCCACGAGCTGTGGCTGCACATCCGCGCGGCGAGGAATGCAAAGGGGGAGTGAAGCGTGAAGAAGTGGTACGACGAGGAGTATTCCTGGGAGATCGAGGTCATCGGCTTTCTGCGGGGCGAGCGCACGGAGCATTACTGCCGCAACGGCGAGGAGATCGGCGACAAATACCGCTGCACCTACGGCTGTCCGGTCAACCAGGACGGCCAGGGCATCTGCTCCAAGGCGATGATGGTCATGTTTCCCATCATGGAGGCGGTGCGCAGCGGCGGCGATCTTCGCAACATCGGCGGCAGCGGGAAGTACTGCAAGGACGTGGTGTGTCCCGACGGCTGCGTGCTGTTCCGCATGACTGCCACGCCGCTGGGCAATGAAAACTTCTTCCGGGGCCGCTTCTATGAAGTACCGGAGGAATGATCTGGAAAATTGACACATTTCCCTGCAAAACCGGACTATCGGCTGCGGGGATTTTGTCTTACAATGGGTATCGTTGAGAGAACAAAGACGAAAACCCATTGGAGGATGAAAACATGAGCAAGCGGCTTTACAGATCCAATCGAAACAGGATGCTCTGCGGCGTGTGCGGCGGCATCGCGGAATACTTTGACATCGACCCCGCGCTGGTTCGCCTGGGCTGGATTCTGTTCTGCATCCTGGGCGGTAGCGGCGCGCTGGCCTATCTGATCGCAACCATCATCATGCCGCGCAGGCCGCTGGGCTGCTGAGCGCGCATCGGGAGGACAATATGGAAAACGTACTGGAGATTTCCCATCTCTGCAAGCGCTTCGGCGACGTGCAGGCGGTGCAGGACCTGAGCTTTCAGGTGCGGGAGGGCGAGCTGTTCGCCTTTCTGGGCGTGAACGGCGCAGGCAAGTCCACCACCATCAACATCATCTGCGGGCAGCTCGAGCGGGACAGCGGCAGCGTGCGCATCTGCGGAACCGAGCTGGACGCGGGCGATAAGCAGCTGCGGAGCAAGCTGGGCGTGGTGTTCCAGAGCTCTGTGCTGGACAGGAGCCTGACGGTGCGGGACAACCTTGCCAGCCGCGCGGCGCTGTACGGCATCACCGGAAGGGAATTTGCGCAGCGGCTCGACGAGCTTGCGGAGCTTTTGGACTTCGGCGACCTGCTCAAGCGCACGCTGGGCAAGCTCTCCGGCGGTCAGCGGCGGCGCATCGACATCGCCCGGGCGCTGGTGCACGATCCGAAGATTCTGATTCTGGACGAGCCCACCACCGGCCTGGATCCCCAGACCCGCAAGCTGATGTGGGACGCGGTGATGCGCATGCGCCGGGAGCGGCAGATGACGGTGTTCCTCACCACCCACTACATGGAGGAGGCCGCCGACGCGGACTACGTGGTGATCCTGGACAGCGGCAAAATCGCCGCCGAGGGCACGCCGCTGATGCTGAAGAACGCATACACCGGCGACTTCATCACCCTCTACGGCGCGAGTGAGGAGGAGGTGCGGTCGCTGAACCGACCCTTCACCCGCCTGCGGGACGCGTATCGCATCGCTGTTTCCGACACGGCGGCGGCCACGGAGCTGATCCTGCGCAGGCCGGAGCTGTTCCGGGACTATGAGATCACCAAGGGCAAGATGGACGACGTGTTCCTGGCCGTGACGGGCAAGAAGCTGACGGGAGGTGCGGACAAATGACCAGTCTCTGCGCGCTGATCCGGCGCAATGTGAAGCTCTACTTCAAGGACAAGGGCATGTTCTTCACCTCGCTGATCACCCCGCTGATCCTGCTGGTGCTCTACGGAACCTTCCTCGGAAACGTCTACGAGGACAGCTTCCGCAGCGCGCTGGAGGCCGCCGGAATGACCGTGCCGGACAAGCTGATCGGCGGCTGCGTGGGCGGCGAGCTGGCCTCGTCGCTGCTGGCGGTGTGCTGCATCACCGTGGCCTTCTGCTCCAACTTTCTGATGGTGCAGGATAAGGTCGGCGGCGCGCGGCGGGATCTGACCGTCTCCCCGGTGGGGCGCGGCACGCTGGCGCTGGGCTACTACATCGCCAACCTGATCTCCACGCTGCTGGTGTGCTTCTGCGCGGCGGGACTCTGCCTGATCTACGTCTCCCGGGTGGGCTGGTATCTCACGGCGCAGGATGTGCTGCGGATTCTGCTGGACGTGCTGCTGCTGGTGATCTTCGGCTCGGCGCTCTCCAGCGTCATCAACGTATTCATCCGCAGTCAGGGCCAGATGTCGGCGGTGGGCACCATCGTCAGCGCGGGCTACGGCTTCCTCTGCGGCGCGTACATGCCCATCTCCCAGTTCTCTGAGGGTCTGCAGAAGCTCATCTCCCTGCTGCCAGGCACCTACGGCACCTCGCTGCTGCGCAACCACTGGCTGGGCGGAACCTTTGCCGAGATGGCGCGCCAGGGCTTCCCGGAGCAGGTGGTGGAGGCGATCAGGGACTCCATGGACTGCAACATCTACTTCTTCGGAAGCAGGGTGGAAATCGGAACCATGTATCTGGTTCTTGCCGGTGCGGCGGCTGCGCTGATCGCGGTCTACGTGCTGCTGAACCTGGTGCACGCGCGGCGCAAGGTTCGCACTTGACAGGCGGGGCCAGAGGGGTTATGCTGTCAGGCGGAGCGAAAATTCAGGAGGAACAGAAAATGAAACCCACTGCGATTGTATACACGTCCAACACCGGCTACACCGCGCAGTACGCGCGCATGCTGGAGGAGCGCACCGGATGGAAGGCCTGTTCGCTGGACGAGGCCTGGAGCGCGCTTGCGGAAAACACGCCTGTGCTCTACCTGGGCTGGCTGATGGCCAGCCAGGTGAAGGGGCTGAAGAAGGCGCAGAAGCGCTTCAAAATCTGCGCGGTCTGCGGCGTGTGCATGGGAAAGACCGGTTCGCAGCTCGCGGAGGTGCGCAAGGCGAACGCGCTGCCCGGGGAGATGCCCGTGTTCACCATGCAGGGCGGCTTTGACATGAAGCGGCTGCACGGCGTGTACAAATTCATGATGACGATCATGGGAAAGACCATGGGCAAGAAACTTGCGCAGAAGCCGGACCTCAGCCCGGAGGAGCGGGAGATGCTGCGGCTGCTCAACGAGGGCGGCAGCTGCGTGTCGGAGGAGAACCTCTCCGGCGTGCTGGCCTGGTGCAGGGAACAGAAGTAGAGACGGACGAAAAAATTGCGCCGCAATTCAAAGGAATTGCGGCGATTTTGTATGGATTCAGGCTGTTTTTGCGCGCCGGAGCCGCCGAACGGCGGGGCTGGAGATGAAACCGGCGCGCCGCTTCAAAGGCTCCGGGCAAAAAACCGGCGGGCTGAATTGTACTTAAAAATGCGTAAATTTGCAGATTTTCAAACGCTGGGAGGTGAAGAATGAACGATTTTTTGAACGTTAACGTTGGGATATTCCTTTAATGAATTGTTATCGGCAAACCGATGTTTGCAGCGTTCGCATGGCATTTTGTGGCATTGGACGGCGCATATTTTATGCAAAACTGCGTCTTTGAAAAAATAATTGACAAAGTGACAGTAAAAGGATAAAATAGAATCATGTAATATTATGGGCGTGTGCATGAGGAATTTCCGTCCAGATTGTACCGCCGTCGTAGAGATCCAACTGTAAATAGCGCCGGGCGGCGCAGCAGCGAGGGAGGAAGGGAATTGAATGGCAGAGAATAATCTTTCGCACGAAGTCATTCTGACGATGGAAGGAATTGACAAATCCTTCCCGGGCGTGCACGCGCTGGATCATGTCAATCTGGAGGTTCGCAGGGGCGAGGTACACGCGCTGATGGGCGAGAACGGCGCCGGCAAGTCCACGCTGATGAAGGTGCTCACGGGCATCTACACCAAGGATTCCGGCACCATCACCTATGAGGGCAAGGAGGTCGAATTCCACGGCCCGAAGGAGGCGCAGGAGGCGGGCATCGTCATCGTTCACCAGGAGCTGAACATGATGAACCATCTGACCGTCGCGCAGAACATCTTCATCGGCCGCGAATTCATGAAGGGCGGCATCATCGACGACGCGAAGATGAACGAGGAGTCTAGGAAGCTCTTCGATCAGCTGGGCATCAAGATCGATCCCACCGAGAAGATGGGCAACCTGACCGTCGGCAAGCAGCAGATGTGCGAAATCGCCAAGGCCATCTCCCACAAGGCCAAGGTCATCATCTTCGACGAGCCCTCCGCCGCGCTGACCGAGGCGGAGATCGAGGAGCTGTTCAAGATCATCCGCGACCTGCGCGACAAGCAGCTGGGCATCGTCTACATCTCGCACCGCATGGACGAGATCAAGGTCATCACCGACCGCGTCACCGTTATGCGCGACGGCGGCTACGTCGGCACGCTCATCACCAAGGACTGCACCAAGGACGACATCATCAACATGATGGTCGGCCGCGTGATCTATGAGGACCCCAAGACCAAGAGCATGGTTCCGCCGGACGCGCCGGTCGTGCTGAAGGTCGAGCACCTCAACGCGGGCAAGATGGTGCAGGACGTGAGCTTCGAGCTGCACAAGGGCGAAATTCTTGGCTTCTCCGGCCTGATGGGCGCGGGACGCACCGAGACGGCGCGCGCGCTGTTCGGCGCGGATCCCAAGGAGAGCGGCGACATCTACGTCAACGGCAAGAAGGTGGACATCAAGAGCCCCAAGGACGCGGTTGCGCTGGGCATCGGCTATCTGTCCGAGGACAGAAAGCGCTACGGCATCGTCGTGGACAAGAGCGTGGCCGAGAACTCCACCATGGCCCATCTCAAGAACTTCGTCAAGGGCCTCTTCATCGACAAGAAGAAGGAAGTTGCGGCCACCGAGGATTACATCAAGCGCCTGAACACCAAGACGCCGAGCACCGATCAGCTCGTCGTCAACCTGTCCGGCGGCAACCAGCAGAAGGTCGTTCTGGCCAAGTGGCTGGTCAAGGACTGCGACATCCTGATCTTTGACGAACCGACCCGCGGCATCGACGTCGGCGCGAAGAGCGAGATCTATCACCTGATGAACGAGCTGGTCGCACAGGGCAAGTCCATCATCATGATCTCCTCCGAAATGACGGAGATTCTGCGCATGAGCGACCGCATCGTGGTCATGTGCGAGGGCAAGAAGACCGCTGAGATCGACATTGCCGGGGCTACTCAGGAAAGCATTATGCACGCTGCGACGCTGCGCTGACAGGAGGGTAATTATGGAAAAATTCAAGAATTTACCGATTGTCAAGAAATTGGGATTCAACCGCATCGTGCTGGTTGTAATCATGGTTCTATTGTACTTCCTGTTCTCCGTGGTCAGCGGCCGTCCCCTGGACATGGGCAACGTGCTCAACACGGTGGACTTCATGGGCTTCCTGGCGCTGGGCGTGACCTTCGTCATCGCCACCGGCGGCATCGACTTCTCCATCGGCCCGGTGATGTTCTGCTCCGGCCTGGTCGGCGGACAGCTTCTGGTGGTTCATGGCTGGCCGCTGTGGTCGGCACTGCTCATCACCATCCTCGTTGGCCTCGTTTTCGGCGTTGCCAACGGCGTGATGGTCGCCTACATGAAGCTCCCGTCCTTCATCTCCTCCATGGCCTCCATGCGCATCGCAAAGGGCATCGGCCTGCTGGCGACCAACTCCGCCGGCGTCAGCTGGCCCTCCAGCGGCGCTGAGAACGACTGGTACCGCAATCTGGTCAGCTGCAACGGCGTGCCGGTCGGCCTGATCATCCTGCTCGTCACGGCGATCGTCTGCTCCATCGTTCTGAACAAGACCCGCATCGGCCGCTACATCCTCTGCATCGGCTCCAACCGCGAGGCGGTTCGCCTCTCCGGCGTGGATACCCGCAAGTGGGAAGCGCTGGCCTATGTGTTCTGCGGCCTGCTGGCCGGCGTCGCCGCCATCATGTACGCGGGCGCGATCACCAAGTTCGCGGCCGGTCAGGGCGACGTGTTCAACAACAACGCCATCGCAGCCTGCGTCATGGGCGGCACCTCCATGGCGGGCGGCACGGCCTCCATCGCCGGCAGCCTGATCGGTATCTTCATCATCTCCATGCTGCGCGTCGGCATCACCGCGATGAAGTTCAGCCCCGACTGGCAGTACATCATCACCGGCGTCATCGTGGCGCTGTGCGTATTCGCGGACATTCGCAGCCGCGCACGCAAAAAGTGACAACTAGAGGAACAGGAGGACAGAATATGCAAACATTAAATAAGAGCGGGCGCACCCGCAAGTTTGATCTTCAGCGAATCGTTGTTCTGGCTGTCGCGATCGTGCTGGCTGCGGTATTCAGCATTGCAAGCAAGGAGTTCCGTCAGTATACGACCATTGTCACGCTGCTTGACTCCTTCTACTACTTCGCCTTCATGTCCATCGGTGTCACCTTCTGTCTGATCTCCGGCGGCAACGACCTGTCCGTCGGCACCGGCATGGTGTGCTACGCCATGATCGCCGGCATGCTGGTCAAGGACTTCGGCTGCCCGGTCTGGGTTGGCATGATCGTCGCCATTGTGCTGGGCCTGATCTTTGGCGCACTCAACGGCGTGATGGTCGCCATCATGAACCTGCCTGCCTTCATCGCAACCCTGTGCACCATGCTCATTACCCGCGGGCTCAGCTCGGTTGCCTGCGGCGGCGCGTCCATCTCCTGGCCGGCCCGCGCCTCTGAGGAGGGCTGGTTCCGCAACATCTTCAAGTACATGATGCCCAACGCCCTCGGCAAGAAGACGCCCATTCCCACCGGTCTGATCGTCGTGCTGATCGCGATCATCATCATGTCCATCATCCTGAACAAGACCCGCATCGGCCGCTACATCATCGCCATCGGCTCCAACAAGGAGGCCGCGCGCCTGTCCGGCGTGAACGTGGTGAAGTATCAGATGTTCGCCTACATCATCTCCGGCCTGTTCGCGGGCATCGCGGGCATCGCCTTCGCGGCCAGCAACGCCTCCTCGATCACGGCCTCGTCGGGTCTCGGACTTGAGCTGGACGCCATCGGCGGCGCGATCATCGGCGGCACGTCCATGACCGGCGGCTCCGGCAGCATCGTCGGCTCGATGATTGGTATTCTGATCCTGGCGCTGCTGAAGAACGGCCTGCCGAAGATCGGCCTCACCGGCGACTGGCAGCACGTCATCACCGGTATCATCCTGATCGCCGCCATCTGGTTCGACGTGATCAAGAATCGCAAGAAGGCGTAAGGCAAGCGACAGGAATTATTGCGGCAATTGTTAAAAATGGTTGACGTTGTATGGTTTTAAGCGTATAATGTTAACTGCACCGAAACGATGATTACCGTGAAGAGCGGTAAACATAAAACACTTTTCAAGGAGGAACTTTTTATGAAGAAGATCCTGGCTCTCGTTCTCGCAATGCTGATGGTCGTCGGCATGACCTCTGCTCTGGCAGCAGGCGAGCACATCGAAATCGTTTCCAAGGGCTTCCAGCACGAGTATTGGCAGGCCGTCAAGAAGGGCGCCGAAGCCAAGGCTGAGGAACTGGGCGTGACCGTCAACTTCGTTGGCCCCGCTTCCGAGTCCGAGTATGCTGAGCAGCTGGAGCAGCTGAAGGCTGCCATCGACGCCGCTCCGTCCGCCATTGGTCTGGCCGCTCTGTCCACCGAGACCTGCCTGGACGCCATCGCTGACGCGCAGGCCAAGAACATCCCGATCATCGGCTTCGACTCCGGCGTTCCGGGCGCTCCCGAAGGCGCGATCCTGGCCAATGCTGCCACCGACAACTATGCTGCCGGCGCCATGGCCGCTGAGAAGGTCTACGAAGCCATCGCTGCCCGCATCGAGGCTGCTGAAGGCACCGTCCGCATCGGCGTGTCCGCTCAGGACAACGTTTCCGAGTCCGTGACCCTGCGTGGCCTGGGCTTCATCGACAAGATGGCCGAGCTGTGCGGCTCCGTCAAGCTGGAAGGCGACACCTTCTACTGCGAGCATGCCACCTGCGGCTCCGATGATTCCGCGAAGGTCATCATCGAGACCCTGGTTCCCGCTCAGGTTACCTCCGAGCTGTCCCTGATCGACTGCAACACCCTGCTGTCCAAGGAAGACACCATCGCCATCTACGGCTCCAACCAGCACTCTGCTGAGGCCATCATCTCCGCCAACGAGAACCTGCAGGTTTGCGGCACTGGCGAGACCGACGTCATCGCTGCTGGCTTCGACTCCGGCGCTGTGATCAAGGCCGCTGTTGCTGACGGCGTGATGCTGGGCGCAATCACCCAGGCTCCCTTCGCGATGGGCGCTGCTGTCGTCGAGCTGTGCGTTGCCGCCGCCAACGGCGAGACCGTTGCCGACGTCGACACCGGCTGCCAGTGGTACACCGCTGAGAACATGAACGACGAGGACATCGCCGTCAACCTGTACAACTAATTCAAAAGAAACGGTTTACAGCTTGAACGCGGATTTATTCGCAAAGCGTGGTTGTCCGCGTTGATGTTCAAACGGCTGCGCGTTAAGCGCAGCCGTTCTTTTATTCTGGTGCTCTGCTTCATAAAACCAATTCACACAAAGGAGCTGTTTCCTATGGTTGATCCGAATCTGGTTCCGAAGGTACGCCTGGCGGACGGCACGCTCGTCCCCGCTGTCGGCATCGGTACGTTCGCATCCGACAACTACACTGCGGATGTGGTGAGCGCCGCAGTTGAAGGCGCGATTCGCTCCGGCTATCGCTTCATTGATTGCGCCAGCGTCTATGGAAATGAAGCGGAGATCGGTGCGGTCTTTACAAAGCTGTTCGACGAGGGCGTGGTGACGCGCGACGAGATGTTCATCACCTCCAAGGTCTGGAACGACATGCACGGCAAGGGCGACGTGCTTTTGTCCTGCGCAAAGACGCTGCGCGACCTGGGTCTGGACAGCCTGGACATCTACTTCCTCCACTGGCCCTTCCCGAATTACCATGCGCCGGGCTGCGACGGCGACAGCCGCAACCCGAATTCCAAGCCCTTCTCGGTCGATCGCTTCATGGCCACCTGGCGGCAGATGGAGCGTCTGGTGGATATGGGCCTGACCAAGCGCATCGGCATGTCCAACATGACCATCCCGAAGCTCGAGGCGGTGCTGCCGCTGTGCAGAATCCAGCCCGCCATGATTGAAATGGAGCTTCATCCCTCCTTCCAGCAGCAGGCGCTCTACGATTACTGCATGGAGCGCGGCATCCAGGTCATCGGCTTCTGCCCGCTGGGTTCCCCCAAGCGGCCCGAGCGCGACCGCACCGCCGACGATGTGGCGGACATGGAAATGCCTGAGCTTGTGAAAATCGCCGAGACGCACGGCATTCATCCCGCGGCCGTCTGCCTCAAGTGGGGCGTTCAGCGGGGTGAGGTGGTCATTCCCTTCTCCGTGCGCGAAAAGAACTACGTCTCCAACCTCGCGTGCGTGACCAGCGATCCGCTGACCGACGCGGAGATGCAGGTGCTGTCCACGCTGGACCGCAACTGTCGCCTGGTCAAGGGTCAGGTGTTCCTCTGGCCCGGTGCGACCCACTGGGAGGATCTCTGGGATCTGGACGGAACCATCACCCAGTAACTGAAGGAGCAACAACCATGGCAATTTACGATCATCCGATCTTTTTCCGCCGGAACAGAGTCTTCCGCGTCTATCTGGGCGGCAAGCTGTTCCACGACTTCATGGGCGACGCCCCCGAGGACGGTTTCTATCCCGAGGAGTGGATCGCCTCGTCGGTGCGCGCCATCAATCCGGGCCACACCGATCCCCTGGAGGGCATCTCCATCTGTGAGGAGAACGGCATGCCCTTTAATGAGCTGCTCTCCACCTACAAGCGGGAGTGCCTGGGCGAGCGCGAGGATCTGGGCGTGCTGGTCAAGTTCCTGGACAGCGCCATCCGCCTGCCCATGCAGGTGCATCCGACCCGCGCGGACTCCCGCAGGCTGTTTGGCAGCCCCTACGGCAAGGCGGAATCCTGGCTGATTCTGGCCACCCGTCCCGACGCGTGCCTCTACTTCGGCTTCTCCCGGGAGGTCAGCCGCGAGGAATTTGAGCGCGCTGTGGACGCATCCGAGAACGACAAGGAGTGCATGACCGCCTTCGTCAACCGCATCCCGGTGCAGACGGGCGACGTGTTCTTCGTGCCCGCCGGCGTGATCCACGCCATCGGCGCAGGCTGTCTGCTGCTGGAGGCCCAGGAGCCCACGGACTTCACCATCCAGCCGGAGCACTGGTGCGGCGACTATCACCTGAATGACACCGAGATGTACCTCGGCCTGAACCGCGAGGATGCGAATTCCTGCTTCGACTTCAGCCTCTATGGCGAGGAAGTGGTGCGCATGGGCCGCAAGGTTCCGCGCGTGCTGCGCGAGGAGGGCGGTGTGAAGCTGGAGGAGCTGATCGGGCCCAACGATACCCCCTGCTTCAGCATGGATCGCATCACACTGGAGAACGGACGCTGCACGCTGGAGAAGGCCGCCTGCATCTACATCGCCGTGGAGGGCGAGGGAGAGGTGCGCTGCGGCGACTTTGTGCGCGCAATGAAGCGCGGCGACTACTTCTTTCTGCCTCAGGCGGCGGGCAAGTGCGAGGTCGCCGGAAGCATGCAGCTGGTGTGCTGCAAGGGCGGCGAATGACCGCTGAACAGAAACGATAAGGAGGCTCCCATGAGAGTCAGTCCCAATCTCGATTTGCAGGCGCTGGAAGCGGCGCTGAACGAGCTTTCCAGGGCGCGGGTGGCCATGATCGGCGACCTCTGCCTGGATCTGTACATCTTTGGCGACATGCGCCTGAGTGAGCTGTCCCGCGAGACACCCCACTTTCCGATCCCGGTGATCTCGGAGCGCTACAATCCCGGCGGGGCCGGCAACGTCGCGAACAACATCGCGGCGCTGAAGCCCGCGTCCTTCACGGCCATCGGCCTGGTGGGCGATGACTGGCGCGGCGACCTGCTGCTTCGCGCGCTGCGGGACAACGGCGTGGACGATTCAAACGTCATCCGCAGCGATGAAGTCACCACCAACACCTACGTCAAGGTCATCCGCCGGGGCATCTCCGATGTGGCCTACGAGGATCCGCGCATCGACTTCGAGAACCGCAGGCCCCTCAGCGACGCGCTGGCGGACAGGCTCATCGAGGCGCTGGATCGCGCGGAATTTGACGTGCTGGTGGTCAGCGACCAGATGAAGTACGGCTGCATCACGCCCCGCATCCGTGAGCACATCAGCCGCATCGCTGAGTCCGGCAAGATCGTGCTGGTGGACAGCCGCGACCACGCGGCGGACTACCGCAAGGTCATCGTCAAGCCCAACGAGGTGGAGACTGCGCGGGCCTTCGGCGATCTGGACGACGCGGACGCGCCGCAGCTCGATCCCAACGACGCGCAGTCCATCCACGACTTTGCGCAGCGCATCATCGGCAAGATCGCCGCGCGCAACGGCGAGCGCGCCGTCATCACGCTGGGCAGCCAGGGCTGCATGGTCTACGACGGCGAGGCGATTCACTGCCCGGCGCACCCGACCAAGCCCCCGGTGGACATCGTGGGTGCGGGCGACACCTTCATCTCCGCCATGGGCACAGCCCTCGCGGCGGGACACGATCTGGAGACGGCTGCGCGCATCGCCTGCCTCGCGTCGGCCGTGACCGTGCGCAAGATCGGCACCACCGGCACCGCCACCCGCGAGGAGATCCTGGCGGTGGCGGCGGAATGAAATTGAAATCCAATGGGTAGACAAATTCTACGTTGAATTAAAGGAGGAAACCATATGAATCCGAAGATGTTGGGCGCAATCCTGCCCGGCAACAGCACCGTTCAGCTGAAGGAGTTTGACGTACCGAAGCCGGGTCACGGCCAGGTACTGGTCAAGACCAAGGCATCCACGATCTGCGGTTCGGACATCCGCTGCATCTACCGCGCGCATGTCGGCAAGGGCCCCGAGGGCTATCAGCCCGGCATGGTCGCCGGTCACGAGCCCTGCGGCATCATCGTCGAAGAGGGCGAGGGCCTGAAGCGCTTCAAGAAGGGCGACCGCGTCATCGTTTACCACATCTCCGGCTGTGGCGTATGCTACGACTGCCGCCTCGGCTATTACATCTCCTGCAAGAGCCCCCTGCGCGCGGCCTACGGCTGGCAGCGTAACGGCGGCATGGCTCCCTACGTGCTCTGCGACGAGAAGGATCTGATCGCCCTGCCCGACGAGCTGAGCTACGAGGACGGCGCGCAGGTCGCCTGCGGCTTCGGCACCTGCTACGAGGCACTGATGAAGATCGGCATCTCCGGCAACGACCGCGTGCTGGTCACCGGCCTCGGCCCGGTGGGTCTGGCCACGCTGATGCTGGCCAAGGCCATGGGCTGCGACAAGACCATCGGCTGCGACGTGAACGAGGAGCGCATGCAGCTGGCCAAGGATCTGGGCCTTGCCGACTACGTGTTCAATTCCATGGATCCCGAGGAGTGCCAGAAGAAGATCATGGAGGTCACCGGCGGCTACGGCTGTGAGCGCGCCATCGACTGCTCCGCCAACAACGCCGCCCGCGCCATGGCGATCCGCTGCACCCGCGAGTGGGGCAAGATGGCCATGGTCGGCGAGGGCAACGACGTCACCTTCAACCCCTCCCCGGACATCATGCACGGCCAGAAGAGCATCTACGGCTCCTGGGTCACTTCGCTGTGGCGCATGGAGGAGCTGGTGGAGCACCTGGTTCGCTGGGGCATCCATCCCGACAAGCTCATCACCCACCGCTTCCCGCTGGAGCGCGCCGACGAGGCCTACGCCCTCATGGCCTCCGGCAAGTGTGGCAAGGTGTCCATCACCTACGACGATTGATTTACATGAGAATGGAGCTGTTTCAAACTATGGTCGGTTTGAAACAGCTCCATGATTTTACGGCGGGATGAGGGCATCCCGCCCTACGGCCATTGAGGGTTGCATCAAGCTTGAGTCGTTTGAGACAGCCGTTTTTCGCAGAATAGCTTATTCGATCAGACCGTGGTCGCGGTACATGGAGAGCATGCTCTGGTACATCAGCTTGTTGCCCATGAGCTGGCGGAAGGTCACGGTCTTGGTCTTGCCCTCCGCGCGGAGGACAGCCATCTTCCGTTCGATGGCCGCGTATTCCGTCTGAATCTCCTGGAGCATCCTTTCGAAGCGTTCCTCGCGTTCGGACATGGTGTTCACTTCATTGAACGCGCTCACAGGCCCAGGAAGGTCAGCAGCGCATTCAGCTCCGTGAAGTCGCCCACCAGCACGTCCGCACCGGCCTTGACCAGCCGTTCACGCTTGACGGGATTCACGCCGCAGCGATGCTCCTCGTCCGTGGCCGTGCCCACCGTGCGCGCACCGATGGATGCGCCCAGCGCGATCTCCACCTTTCCGTCGCCGAACACCGCCACGTCCGCGCCGGAAAGGCCCTCCTTCTCCACCAGATCCCGGAGCACCTTCTCCTTGGAGCAGCTCTCCACGCCCAGCGGTGCGCCCGCGATGCGGTCGAAGTAGCCGTCCACGCCCAGCGCAGCCGCCTCGCGGTGCACGTCGGGGTCGTCGGTGCCGCTGGCCACGAAGATGCGCACGCCGCGCGCCTTCAGCGCCTTCAGGAAGGACTCGCTGCCCGCGATCAGGTAGTTCTCCCGATCAACCGCGCCGGATTCCAGGCGCTCCAGGCGGTCGTTCACCGTCTCCATCAGGCGGCGGTTGTACTCGGCCTTGTACCACCAGGGATCGTCGCTCATGCCGTCATTGGGGCGCTCCGCCTGCACGCGCTGGGCCAGCCACTTCATCTGAAGGATGGTCTGAATGCCGGTGGATTCGTCGATGTACGCGTCCACCTCGGCCTCAAGCGCCGCGTCGTAGGGCGCGCCGTGGCCGGAGATCATCTCCAGCATCAGCGGCCGCATCACCGTCTCCCAGCCGTAGCGCAGCGTGGAGACCGTGCCGTCAAAGTCGAACAGCGCCGCGCGAATGGGCGTTGCGATCTGTCTTTCGTGAAGAAATTCCATGTTGTCGAACCTCCGAGAGAATGTTTTGCTGGGAACATTGTATATCAGGAAAGCGCTGCGTGTCAAGGGATTGCAGTCCCTTCCGCCGCAATGTTCCGTATCCGGCAAAGCCTCGTCGACAAATCCTAACATAGATGAATGAATATTACTCATTGACAAAGCGCCCACTTTGTGCTAAGCTGATTTCATTCCGATGAAAGCGGGGGAGGCCGGCATGAGAACAGTGAAGGAGCCGGACGTGCGCAAGCAGGAGATCCTGGACGGCGCAATTCGCGTGTTCGCCCAGAAGGGCTACGACAAGACCACGATTGCGGACATCGCGCGGGAGCTGAACATCTCCCAGGGCCTGTGTTATCGCTACTATCCGTCCAAGGAGGAGATCTACGAGGCTGCGCTGGAGAAGTATGCCGAGCTGATCGCGCAAGAGAACATGCGTAAAACGAGCCTTGACCTGCCGGTTCGGGAGATGATTGACCGCCTCACGAGCCGCATGGAGTACATCAAGGACGCGGAGAGAGGGGATCAGGAGCTGTACCAGCTCTTCCATTCGGGAAACTGCCAGCGGATGCACGACGAGCTGTTCCTGAAGGTGACGCGGAAGGTTCTCCCGCACGTGCAGGCGCATCTGCGCAAGGCGAAGGAGAACGGCGAAATCGCAATCGAGGATCCGGACGGCGCGGCCATCATCGGCATCTATGGCTGGGTGGGCATGTGCCTGACCCCGGGGCTCACCGACGAGGAGCGTATGGAGAGGGTACGCCGTGCCTGGTACAAGCTGCTGGAGCTGTGAGGAAATATGTGGAGCAAGTGCGCTCCATATGTTTTTCAGATTATAATGAATGAAATTTATTCAACAATGGAGGGGAATATGAAACGGAAAACTGTTTGTCGGGACGGACACTGATTGCGGATCGTAAAACAAAAAAGGAAAGGGTGAAAAATATGCTGCCGATTCTGCTGAATCTGTGCCTGGGAATTTTCAAATATATTTGCGGGAGCATCAGCGGCCTTGCGTCGATCTCTGCAGACGCGGCGAACAACCTGTCGGACGCGGTCACGTCGCTGCTGACGGCGCTGGGCGTGAAGATGGCCTCCACGCTGGGCGGTACGAGGCATCCCAATGGACATGGGCGCATCGAATGGGTCGTGGGGATCGTGGTCTCCTGCTCCATCGTGCTGGTCGGCTGGGAGGCGCTGCGGGACTCCATCTCCGCGATTCGGAACCCCTCCGAGGCGGAGTTCAACGCCTTCATCCTTCTGGTGATGCTGGTTTCCATCGGCGTCAAGCTGTTTCTGTATTTCTTCAACACGAAAAAGAGCAGGGAAAACAATTCCTCCGCGTACAGGGCGGCGGCTGCGGACTGCATCAGCGACGCCGTCTCCACGGCGGTGGTCACGCTGTCCTTTCTGGTGGATTCCCTGCTGCATCTGCACATCGACGGCTGGTGCGGCGTGATCGTCGCGCTGTTCATTATGCGCAACGGCCTGAAGTCCTTTGCGGAGATCTCCCGGCGGGTGCTGGGAGAGGTGGCGGACGAGGCGCTGTTGGAACGGCTGCGGCAGTACGTGCTGGCGTATGACCCGGAGATGATCGGGGAGGTCGTCGATCTGCAGCTGCTGGATTACGGCTACGGGCGCTACGGGGCGTCTCTGACGGTTCGCACGGGCTGTGACGCGGACAGGGGGAACTTCCTGCTGCGCATCGCGGATCTGAAGAGCGACATCTACCATGAGTTCGGCTACGTTGCGACCATTGAACCGGAGGTTCCGGTGAGCCCGTCCGAGCAGGAGCGGATTCGGGAGACCGTCCGCCGGAAGCTCGGTCAGATCGACGAAAAGCTGGCGCTTGCGGACGGTACGCGCGTCAATGCGGGTTCAGACGAGCCGCAGGCCGTGCTCTGCATCACCATTCCCTTCGGGTACAGCAAGCGGGAGCAGCAGCTCTATCAGGAAATTCGGAAGCAGCTCGAGGGCGAGGACTTTTCCTGCAGCGTGAAGCTGATGGTGCAGCCAACGCTGCGGCAGGAGCGCCGTCGCCGCCGCAGAGCCAAAGCATGAAAGAGCGCCGCTTCCGTCCACAAAGGATTGAAGCGGCACTCAGACCTCTGACAAGGATGTAAAAATGCCAACCGAAATTATCGGTTGGCGTTCTGGCGTCCCCGGCGCGATTCGAACGCGCGGCCTTCCGCTTAGGAGGCGGACGCTCTATCCGGCTGAGCTACGGAGACAGGCACATGCATCAG
>JBJEJN010000148.1:0-8463 GCA_051878085.1 Aristaeellaceae bacterium
TGTTCCTGGTGGACAAGCCCTCGTTCCTGACCTCGGCTTCCGCCACGCCCACTCCTGCGCCGATCATCACCGTAACGGAAGCGCCCACTGCGGTTCCCACGCCTGAGCCGACTGCGGAGCCCACTGCTGAGCCCACCGCTGTTCCCACGGCTGAGCCCACCGTCGAGGCCAACATTGAGCCGGCCATCGTCTTTAATTCTCTGACCGAGGTCACGGCTGAGCCGACTGCGGAGCCCACCGCCGAGCCGACTGCGGAGCCCACGGCTGAGCCGACGCCGGAACCGACCGCCGAGCCTACGCCGGAACCCACCGCGGAGCCCACGCCGGAACCGACCGCCGAGCCGACGCCGGAACCCACCGCTGAGCCCACGCCGGAACCGACTGCGGAGCCGACGCCGGAGCCCACTGCCGAGCCGACGCCCGAGCCGGTCATCGTGCCCTTCGGTGAGAGCTGCACCTTCGATACGCAGATCACCTCCACGGGCAGCGCGCGCCTGGTTGCGGATGACGCGGCCTATGAGACGCTGAACCTCACCCTGCGCGTGGATGCCTACAAGGATCCCGCCTACTTTGAGGCGACCTATTCCGACACCTACAACCTCCAGGGCAACGAGGCGGCCATCATGTTCGACCTCACCCTGAACGGCTACACCGGCACCACGGAGATCATCCCGCAGAACTTCCTGCTGATCACCTGCTGCGGCGAGGACGCGAGCGTCACCGCCCAGAGCTTCCAGCTGATGGACAGTGAGATCGCAGGCAAGACCAACATCGCCATCACCAGCGACGTGACCAGCACGCTCTACAAGCGCTACGATTACAACGCCGACCAGGGCGATATGGTCTACATGGTCGTGACCACCTACAACGACGGCGAGGCAGCTACCTACTGGTTCGAGATTCAGGGCCCCGAGGAGGAGCCTGTGGCCGAAGCCGAAGCCGAAACCGAGACGACTGCGCCTGCGGAGACCGCAACCACCACCGAAACCTCCGACAGCGGCATCGACCCCAACACCTGGCTGACCATCGGCAGCCGCGGCGAGGAGGTCAAGAAGCTGCAGGCGAAGCTGATCGAGCTGGGCCTGCTGACCGGCTCTCCGGACGGCCAGTACGGCAAGTACACCGCCAGCGCCGTGCAGATCATGCAGAAGAAGTTCGGCATGGAGCAGACCGGCGTCGCCACCGCCTCCTTCCTGAAGAAGCTTTACGGCATCGAATAATCCAGAGCACATCTATGGGAGCGATTCATCCGAATCGCTCCCGTTTCATTTGCCCGGAGCATGAGAAAAAGTGCGGTCAAGATTGACGTTGCATCCATTTTTCATGTATAATGTGTAAAAATGGGGTATTTTGGATCCCGATCCGTTCCTCAATCACGCTGCGGAGGTTTGAACCATATGAAACAGCTTCGACGCATCCTTGCATTGCTTCTTTGCCTGCTGCTCCTGTCCGGCAGCCTGAGTGCCGCGCTGACGGAGGAATACCCGGCCCCGGTGGACGCAGATACGTTTACGGCGGAAGCGACGGCCCCGGACGCAGGCCCTGCGACGGCGGAACCTACCGCGACCCCGGATGCGTCTCCCACGGAGGAGACCACCTCCGACCCCGAAGCAAGCTCAAGTCCCGCCGCGCCCGAGAGCAGCGACGCTGCCCCCGCGCAGACGGCGGAAGCTGTTGGGACGGACGAGCCCGACGCGGAACAGGCTCCCGCCATCGACTGCACCCGCAGCGCCCGCTATTCTCCCGCCTTTGCGGCCGGCTACGCGCTGCTTTTGTCGAGCGCAGACGGCTATTCCAGCGCGGATGATGACGAGATCGAGCTGCGCATCCGCAGCGGTGCGGTCTATGTATCCGCCCGCCGCAGCGATCGCCTGCTGGCCCACTTCGACGGCGGCGACGGCGCGCGCAGCGTCTGGATCAGCGACGAGCAGCTCCGGCCCATGTCGGAGGACGAGGTCGCGGCCTTCCGCGCCGCCAACTCCGACGCAAAGCGCTGCTTCAACGATGATCCCGGCCTGCCGCTGGCGGCGTTGGATTACGAACTGATCTCCCCGGTCACGCCCGAGATGCTGCTGGGCGCGAACAGCCTTACGCTGGGCGCGGGCGAGAGCTGCGCGCTGCCCATCTCGTTCAGTGACGGTAAGACCCACAGCTTCAGCTGCACCAGCTCCAACAAAAGCTATGTCAAGGTGACGGACGGCGTCGTGCAGGGCGTGCGCTACGGCAAGAGCGCCACCATCACCGTCACCAGCGAGTTTGGCCAGATTGCGACGCTGAAGGTGAGCGTGCTCCGCGCGCCCTCTTCGATCAGCGTGCAGCCCGCCCAGGCGGATCTCTGCCCCGGCGAGCGCCTGCCTGCCAGCGCGAAGCTGAGCGCCAAATCGGCCTCTGCGATCCGCTGGAGCAGCAGCGACGAGGCCGTCGCCACCGTGGACGAAGGCGGCATAATCACCGCCGTCGCAGCGGGCAGCGCGACCATCAGCTGCGCCAGCTTCAACGGAAAGACCGCCTCCCTCCGCCTGACGGTGCATCCCGCACCGGAGACCATCGCCCTGCCCTGCGCGGAGCTTGCGCTGGGCGTGGGCCAGACCCATGTCCTCGGCTCTACCGCCGCGCCGGAGAATTTCGGTGGCCGCAGCTATCAGAGCAGCGACCCCGCCGTGGTGGAGGTGGACGCTGCCACCGGAGAGCTGCGCGCCGTCGCCCTCGGCAGCGCCGTCATCACCGTGGAGACCTACAACGGGCGCAGCGCACAGTGCAGCGTTACTGTGAAGCCCGCACCCTCCTGCATATCCCTCTCCCAGACCGGCATGACGCTGGGCGTGGGCGAGAAGCTGCCCCTGCCCGAGGTGCAGCTGGGCGCGCCGGGCGAGGACTGCGCCGGGAGCTATTCCATTGACAAATTCAAGGCCAAACAGGTGACGCTCAGCGATGACGGCTGCATCACCGGCGCGCGCACCGGCAGCGTGACGCTCACCTTCCGCAGCCACAACGGCTGCACCGCGACGCTGAAGGTTGTCGTAAAGAGCGCGCCGAAGTCCGTCAAGCTCACCCCCGCAAAGGCGACGCTGGGCGTGGGCGAGACCCTGAAGCTGACGGCAACGCTGAACAGCGGCGCGACAGGCGGCATGCAGTTCACCAGCAGCAATGAGGCCGTTGCCACCGTGAATGACAGCGGCGAAATCACCGCCGTCGGCAGGGGCAGCGCCACCATCACCGTCTGCACCTACAACAAGCGCACGGCAAGCTGCGCCATCGAGGTGCTGGACGCGCCTGCGGACGTCCGCCTGAGCGCGACTCAGCTGGCGATGGGTGTAGGCGAGAGCTGCGCGCTGACGGTGAACCTGAGCGCAGGCAGCGCGGGCAGCTATCACTTTGAGAGCGATGATCCCGCCGTCGCGACCATCGACGCAGCCAGCGGAAAGATCAAGGCCGTGGCCGTGGGCAGCACCACGCTGCGCGCCATCGCCTACAACGGCGCGTCCGCCGAATGTGCACTAACCGTGCACAGCGCGCCCACCGGCGTGGCCTTCCAGGAGAGCAACCTCACCCTGGCGGTGGGGGACAGCTATCAGCTGCTTCCGCCGAAGCTGCTGGGCGACGATCCCGCCAGTGCCACGCTGAAGTACAGCTCCTCCAGCCGCCGCCTGAGCGTCAGCTCCACGGGCCTGCTCACTGCGAAGAGCAGCGGCAAGCTCAGCGTCAGCGTGACCACCTACAACGGCAAGAAGGCCAGCCTCAGCGTGACGGTCGTGGCCGCGCCGAAGTCCATCGCCTTTGCGCAGGACGCGCTGTACCTCTGCGTGGGCTCCTCCCATG
Source organism: Aristaeellaceae bacterium (assembly GCA_051878085.1). Lineage (GTDB taxonomy): Bacteria > Bacillota > Clostridia > Christensenellales > Aristaeellaceae > SFTH01. The sequence continues at coordinate 3,820 of JBJEJN010000148.1, forward strand.
CGCCTGCGCTGAACGTCACGCCCGCAAGCATCAGCTACCGCCTGAGCAGCTCCGACCCCGCCGTTGCCGCCATCGCCGAGGATGGAAGGACGATCCTCGCCCTCAGCAGCGGCACGGCGACGATCACCGCCACCAGCTACAACGGCAAGACCGCAACGCTTGCGCTGACGGTGCCGCCGCTGCCGGATTCCATCGCCATCGCGCCGGAGCAGCTCACCCTGGGCTGCGGCGACAGCGCCTCCCTGAAGGCCGTGATGCCCGCAGGTCAGGACAGCAGCCTCACGTGGGAGAGCGATGCTCCCGAGGTTGCCACCGTGGACGCAAGCGGACGGCTGCGCGCCGTCGCGCCCGGCGCGGCGACGATCACCGTGCGCAGCTACAACGGCCTGGAGGGCCGCTGCACCGTTGCGGTGCTGAAGGCTCCCTCCCGCGTGGAGCTTCTGCCGAACCGGGCCATGCGCAGCGTGGACGAGGATCCGTTCCGGCTTGAGCTGCGCTTCGGCGGGGAGGGCGAGGGCGGACGCTGCACGTTTCGCAGCAGCGACGAGGCCGTTGCCACCGTGGACGCAAACGGCCTGGTCACGCTCCGCGGCCCCGGACATGCGCGCATCAGCGTGGAGACCTACAACGGCCTGCGCGCAAGCTGCATCCTCATCGTGGGCGAAACGCCCTCGGAGATGTACTTCGCGCAGGAGAACCTCGCCGTCGCGCTGAACGACACCATTTATCCCGAAATCGGCTTCGATCATGGCTGCGAGAGCCACAGCCTTCGCGCAGCGGACGAGCGCATCGCCGCCGCCCGGGGCGACGGGGTCACCGGACTTGCGCTGGGAAGCACCACACTGACCGCCGTCAGCCACAGCGGCCTCACCGCCGAATGCACGCTCACCGTCGTGCCGGAGCCCAGCGGAATCGAGCTTACGCAGAGCGAGATGTCCGTCATCCTCGGCGCAGGCGAGTCCTGCACGCTGAATGCGCGGGCGCTCCCCGACGGCGTGGGCAGCATCCGCTACACCAGCAGCGACCCGACCGTCGCCACCGTGGACGCGGTCAGCGGAGAAATCACCCCCGTGGCCATGGGCAGCTGCGTGCTCACCGCCGAAACCTACAACGGCCACAGCGCCCAGTGCGCGCTGGAGGTGCTCGGCCAGCTGTCGGGCGTGAAGATCGGCATCGACCCCGGGCATCAGGCCAAGGCGGACTACTCCCGGGAGACCATCTCGCCCACCAGCAGCAAAACCAAGGCTAAGGTGTCCAGCGGCACGGGCGGCAGGGTCACGCACATCCCCGAGCACGTGGTGAACCTTCAGATCGGCCTGAAGCTGCGCGATGCGCTGGAGGCGCTGGGCGCGGAGGTCTACATGACCCGCACCACCGCCGACGTGAACATCTCCAACCAGCAGCGCGCCAAGATGATGAACGATCTGGGCGTGGATCTGGTGCTGCGCATCCACTGCAACGGCGGCTCCAGCGGCAGGTACGGCATGATGATCTACGTGCGCCAGACCGGCGCGTGCAAGGAGGAGAGCGCGGAAGCTGCGCAGCTGATCCTCGACGCCATGCAGAGGGAGACCGGTGCGAAGAGCCACGGCGTGAAGTACTCCGACACCTACACCGGCCTGAACTGGTCCACCGTTCCCAGCATGCTGATGGAGCTGGGCTACCTCACCAACGCCAGGGAGGATCGCCTGCTCAACAGTCCCGATTATCAGGACAAGCTGGTGACGGGCATGATCAACGGCATCTGCGCCTACATGGACAGGCCCGCGCCCGTCGCCATTGCACAGGAATAAATCAATAAGGAGACATCGTCATGAAGACCATCGTATGCTACGGAGATTCCAACACCTGGGGCTACATGCCCAAGCGGGAGCACCCCGAAATCACCGCAAACAACCGCTTCCCCTGGGGCGTGCGCTGGACCAGCCTGCTCCAGATGAAGCTGGGCGCGGACTACCGCGTGGTGGAGGAGGGCCTCAACGGCCGCACCACCATGTTCGACGATCCGCTGGACGTCTGCCGCAACGGCCTGGAGGGCATCGACTACAGCATGCTCACCAACTGCCCCGTGGATCTGGTGATCCTGATGCTGGGCACCAACGACGTGAAGGAATTCTTCGGCATGCCGCCCTACGTGATCGCCCGGGGCTGCGGACGGCTGATCGACCGCATTCAGGCGGGCGGCTACGGCCCCAACGGCGCAGCGCCCGAGATCCTGCTGGTTGCCCCGCTGAAGCTGCCCGACACGCTCCCCGGAAGCTGGCTGGGCGATGAATTCGGCCCCGGGGCCGTCGCACGCAACGACCAGTTGCCTGCGTACTACGAGAAGATCGCCGCCGAGAAGGGCGTGCACTTCCTCAACACCGCCGCCAGCGTCACCGCCGATCCCGCCGACAGCATTCACATGAACGAGGCCGGTCACGCCGCCACCGCCGAGCTGATGTACGAGCAGGTGCGGCGCATCCTGGGCTGAGTCGAATCCGTATTTCCAAAAGCGAATCCCAACCGCATGCCTCGCCGGTTGGGATTTACTTTTGGAATGGGTCGGTTTACTCCCCCGCCACAATAAGCATGCCCCCGCATCCATCTGGATACGGGGGCCGCTTGTGCGCAATCAATGCGCAGACTTCAATCGATGCCGGAGATTACAGGATGTCGATCCAGGCGTCAACGGTCTCGGTGTTGAAGACGTTCAGCTTGTTCAGGTACAGGATGGTGGCGCCTGCATCGTCCTTGGCTTCGACGGTCAGGTCATAGTCACCAGCCACGACGTTGTCGCCGGCAGCGCCGGTGATGTCGCCGTTGACCAGAGCAACTGCCGCATAGGAGGCGACGTAGCCCAGATCGATGGGGTTCCACAGGAAGGTCTCGTCGCAGATGCCAGCCTCGATGAAGGTCTTCATGTCGGAGGCCAGGGTCAGACCGGTGACCTTAACGTCGCGGCCAGCGTCCTGGATGCACTTGGAGACGGCGGGAGCGCCGACGGTGGTGGGAACGATCAGGCCCTTGAGGTCCGGATACTGGTTCAGCAGAGCCTGGGTCTCGTCGAAGGACTTCTGATACTCGTCATCGCCGTACACAACGCCGACGTACTCGATGTTGGCATAGGCCTCGTTGGCCTGCAGCTCCTCCTCGATGTAGGAGATCCACAGGTTCTGGTTGGGAGCGGTGGCCATGGCGGACACGATGCCGATCTGGCCCTCGTAGTTCACGGACTTGGCGATGGACTCCAGCAGGGTCAGGCCGATGTTCTTGGCGGAGGAGGGCTGCACGTCCAGATCGCGGCCGGGATAGGCAACCTCAGCGTCGTAGGACACAACCTTGATGCCCTCTTCCATGGCCTGGGTGCACACGTCAACCAGAGCGTCGGGGTCGTTCGCGGAGATGACCAGAGCATCCACGCCCTTGGAGATGAAGTTCTCGATGATGCGGATGGCGCCGTCGCTGGAACCATCGTCGGGGCCGTCATGCTCGAAGGTGAAGCCGAGCTCGTCGGCGGCCTTCTGCACGCCTTCAACGGAAGCCTGGAAGTAGGCGTTACCGGACTGCTTGTAAACGACGCCGATGTACAGGCCGTCGCCGGGCTTTGCCTCTGCAAAGGCAGAGGACAGGGTGAGCACGATCAGTGCTGCGAGGACGATTGCAAGGATTTTCTTCATGAAAGTATCCTCCTTAAAATATTTTTTGCCCTCAGGCAAAACCTAGACAATGGAAAGGGGTGCGGCGATCAGTGCGCCGCGGTTTCCGCGCGCTGCTTGCGCACGCGCTGGGCGTTCTTCACGTCCTGCAGGATGTTGGGCAGCAGCACCGACAGGATCAGGATCACGCCGACGGAGAGGTTTACGGAGCTGTCCGCGAAGCCGAACAGGGTGCCCAGGCCGATCTTCACGATGCCGAAGATGAACAGGGAGATGACCGCGCCGATCACGCTGCCCTTGCCGCCGTCGGTGGAGAAGCCGCCGAGGACTGCCGCAGCGATGGCGTACATGTGGTAGCCGTCCATGATGTCCGCCTTGACGGAGGAGGACGTTGCGCCCACGAAGAACAGGCCGGTCACGGCGCTCATCAGGCCGGCGACCACGTAGCAGCCCACCTTGATGCGATCCACCCGGATGCCGGAGAAGCGCGCCGCCGTGGCGTTGGTGCCGATGGCGAAGATGCGCCGTCCGGTGGGCATCAGGTGCAGCACGATGAAGAAGATGGCTGCGCAGATCAGGAAGATGGGGATCATCACCGGGAGCTTGAAGGAGCCGCAGTCGATCAGGCTGTTGAGGTTCTTCAGCAGGCCGAAGGTGTCGTCCTTGAAGGTGATGGTCTCGCCGCCGATCAGCAGGTAGCTGAAGCCACGGAAGAACAGCTGGGTGGCCAGGGTGATAATCATGGGGAAGAGCTCCTTGAAGCGGGTGACCAGGAAGCCGTTGATCGCGCCGCAGAGCACGCCCACCAGCAGGCAGGCCGCGATGGACAGCGCGAAGGCCAGGCCGTTGGCCATGCCGCCGACGGTGAGCGCGCGGTAGAGCACCGCCAGCACCACCACGCTCAGCGTGGCGATTGCGCCCACGGAGATGTCCATGTCGCCCAGCGCCAGAATCAGCATCATGCCCAGCGTCATGAAGGAGTAGAGCATGTACGGGCGCAGGGACT
>JBJEJN010000149.1:0-8415 GCA_051878085.1 Aristaeellaceae bacterium
GAACAATCCTTCCTGACCGCTGCCGTTCAGAACATCAAGAGGTTGGTTGCCTCCTCTCGCTCTCCGTTTTTCGTTTTTCAAAGCCTACCCCCCTTATTTGGGGGTAGGCTTTGTCAATACTCTGACGCATCCCTCTGATCTATGGGGATGGAGCTGCGTTCGCTCAAACCACGTCAGCGATGTGGCCGCGGCGCCTCGCCGTCGGCGGGATGTGGGCATCCCGCCCTACAGTTAACGGACGTAAGAAATCCGTCCCATTCCTGCCGGGACGGATTTCGGGGGAAGATAACATATTCATCAGGAAAGAAGCACAGCACCCCTGCCCCTCTGATCTATGGGGGCAGGGGTGCGTTCACTTAAACACGGCAGTATGTGGCCGCGGTGTCTCACCGCACTTCGGCAAGCGTGGGGATGGAGGCCGCTGCACCGGGGCGGGTGACGGAGATGGACGAGGCCTTGCTGGCGAGCAGCAGCGCGTCCTCGGGGGTCGCGCCAGAGGCCATGGCGGCGAAGAAGAAGCCGGTGAAGGTGTCGCCCGCGGCGGTGGTGTCCACGGCCTTCACGCGGAAGGCCTGCTGGCGCACGCGGCGACCGTTTCCGGCGTACACGCTGCCGTCGCCGCCCAGGGTCAGCACGATCTGGGCGTGGGGATAGAGCGCGGTCAGGCGATCCAGGATCTTCTCCGGCTCGGTCTCGCCGGAGAGCTCGCTGCCCTCGATCTCGTTGAGGATGAACCAGCTGATCTTCTCCAGCGGCAGGGTCTTGAGGTTGTCCGCGATGGGCGAGGGATTCAGCACCACCTGCATGCCCTTTGCCGCAGCGGCGGTGATGATGCGGTCGATGGCGTTGATCTCGTTCTGCAGGACGAGGAAGTCTCCCTCGCCGAAGGGCTCGAGGGCCTCGGCGATGAATTCGTCGGTGACGCACTGGTTCGCGCCGCCGTAGAGGAAGATGCAGTTGTTGCCGGCGGGCTCCACCTGAATCACCGCGTGGCCGCTGGGGCTGTCAATCGTGCGCACGAAGCGGGTGTCCACGCCGTTTGCATCCAGGAAGTCCTTCAGCATGCCGCCGTCCTCGCCGATCAGTCCCGCGTGGTAGACCTCCGCGCCCGCCTTGGCCAGGGCCACCGACTGGTTCAGGCCCTTGCCGCCCACGTTGCGGGTGAAGGAGGTGGTGGAGAGCGTCTCTCCGGCGCGCACGAAGTGGGGAATCTGGTACACCAGATCGAGGTTCAAGGATCCGAAATTCAAAATCTTCATGAAAAAAGCTCCCTTCCAGAAGAAAATTCATACCTGCTTCATAGTTTTCATTATACTCAAAAAAGGTGTGCGGGTCAATTGATTCCGCGCCGTTTGACAACGTACACAAATGGTGTATAATATTATCGAAACGGATTTGCGCGCGGCGCGCGCAGGAAGGACAGGAAAACATGGCAAAAAAGACCAGTATCGGCGGCCAGGCGCTGCTGGAGGGCATCATGATGCGCGGCCCGGAAAAGACCGCCATGGCCGTGCGGCACACCTCCGGTCAGATCGTCATTGAGGAATACGAGACCAAGGGCAAGGATCGAAATAAGATCTGCAAGCTGCCCTTCATCCGGGGCCTGTTCAACATGTACGACTCCCTCACCTTCGGCTACAAGTGCCTGATGCGCTCGGCGGAGCTCTCCGGTCTGGACGAGGAGGAGGAAGCCAAGAAGAAGGACAAGGAGCCCAGCAAGTGGGACAAGCTCTTTGAAAAGCTGCTGATGCCCATCGCCACGGTGCTCGCGGTGGTGCTGGCCTTCGGGCTGTTCCTCTACCTGCCGATGCAGCTGTGGAAGTGGCTGGCGGCGGGCGTTCCGTCCATTGCGGACAGCTACTTCCTGCGCGCCTGCTTCGAGGGCATCCTGCGCATCATCGTGTTCGTGCTGTACGTGTGGGCCACGAGCCTGATGAAGGACATCCGCCGCACCTACATGTACCACGGCGCGGAGCACAAGACCATCTTCTGCTACGAGGCGGAGCTTCCGCTGACGGTGGAGAACGTGCGCAAGCAGAGCCGCCTGCACCCCCGCTGCGGCACCTCCTTCCTGATCCTGGTGCTGATCGTGGGCATCGTGATCTCCATGTTCATCCGCATCGACAACCTGGCGCTGCGCATGATCGTGAAGCTGTGCACCTTCCCCATCGTCATCGGCGTGGGCTACGAGCTGATCAAGCTGGCGGGCCGCAAGGACAATTGGCTGACCCGCGCGATTTCCGCGCCCGGCAAGGCGCTGCAGCGCATCACCACCCGCGAACCCGACGACGGCATGATCGAGTGCGCCATCAAGGCCATGGAGCTGGTGATCCCCGAGGACGGCAGCGACCAGTGGTGAGCCTATCATAGTGTATACATGTTCTTTCCGCGCTGACGTGTAGCTCGCAGCGCGGAAAGGTCTGTTTCAAGCAAGATTTCAGGAGGATATTTCCAATGAACCGTAAAACTGCGAAGCGCCGCCCGGAGAAGAACGATGGATCGGCGCGCCGCAATCCGCCCAGGCGCCGCGTGAAGTACGACACCACTCCCGGCTGGCTGCGGGTGCTGAAGCTGATGCTGATGGCCCTGGTGGTTACGCTGATCGTCGAGGGCTTCAACCAGGGCAGTCCGGCGCGCATGCTGAACTACCTCACCCAGCGAACCCTCTACTTTGTCATGAACTGGCTGGTGGTGCTGACCACGCTGAGCCTGTCCGAGCTGATCAAGCACCGCAGGGCGCTGGCCTGGACGATCTCGGTGCTGTGGGTGGTGCTGGGCTTTGCCAATTACATGGTCTGCCGCAACCGCACCCAGCCGCTGGTGGGCGGCGATCTGCTCATCACCCGCGAGATTCTGGGCATGGTGACGGTCTATTTCAGCTGGCCGCAGATCATCGCAGCCTGCGTGGCGATTCTGGCGGCGATCTTCGGCCTGATCCTCATGTTCTCCCGCTCCAGGGTCTGCCGCAGGGTGAACTATGCCCACGCCGTGGGCTATGTCGCCGCGCTGGTGTGCTTCACCTTCTGCCTGAGCCTGCTGGCCATCAAGTTTGACGTCATTCCGGAGACCTTCGGCAACCGCGTGGACGCCTACCACGACTACGGCTTCACCACCTGCTTTACCTACACCTTCGGTACCAAGGGCATCAGCAAGCCCGACGAATACTCCACCGAGGTGGTGGAGGAGATTCTGGAGGAGATCGAGGAGCCGCAGGCCACCGAGCTTCCCCTGCGCGCGCGCTTCGATGCGGACGACGACCTCGCCCGCCCGAACATCGTGTTCATCCAGCTGGAGTCCTTCTTCGACGTGAACAGCGTGATCGACGCCGAGTTCTCCCGGGATCCCACGCCCAACTTCCACGCGCTGCTGGAGGAGTGGCCCACGGCGGAGCTGTACGTGCCCACCATCGGCGGCGGCACCGCCAACGTGGAGTTCGAGGTCATGTCCGGCATGAACATGGATTTCTTCGGTGCAGGTGAGACCCCCTACAACACCATCATTCAGGAGGTCACCTGCGAGACCATCGCCAACACCCTGCGCAGCCACGGCTACTACTCCACCGCCCTGCACAACAACACCGGCACCTTCTTCAGCCGCAACGAGGACTACGCCCAGTTGGGCTACGACCGCTTCGATCCGCTGGAGTACATGCTCTATCCCGAGTACAACAAGGTGGGCTGGTGCCACGACACGGTACTCACCGACGAGATTCTGCGGGTGATGGAGAACAGCGAGCAGCGCGACCTGATCTTCGCCATCACGGTGGAATCCCACGGCAAGTACGCCGACACCTACGAGTACACCGACGGCGACATCGAGATCCTGTCCCTGCCGGAGGACGCCTACCTCGCGCCCTTCCAGAACTACGTCAACATCATCCCGGCGGTGGATCAATTCATCGGCGAGCTGCTGGACGCCTTCAGCAGCTACGACGAGCCCGTGCTGGTGGTGCTCTACGGCGACCACCTGCCTGCGCTGGGCCTGACGGCGGAGATGCTGACCACCGGCGACCTCTACGCCAGCCGCTACGTGATCTGGAACAACTACGGCGCGGAGTTTGAGGCCAGGGACATGCAGGCCTACCGCCTGAGCGCGGAGCTCTTGCGCCAGCTGGGCATCTCCGACGGCGTGATGACCAAGTTCCACCAGTCCTACCCGCTCGACGAGGAGGGTGAGGAGTACATCGAGAAGCTCAAGACGCTGGAGTACGACCTGCTCTACGGCGAGCAGGAGGCCTACGGCGAGCAGGGCCCCTACGCGCCCACCGATCTGCAGCTGGGCGTGGATCCCATCGTCATCACCGGCGCGGAGCTGGAGTACGGCCGCCTGCTGGTCACCGGCGACAACTTCACCGAGTACAGCGCCGTGGTTTCCGGCGAAAACGTGCTGGAGACCGTGTTCATCGACAAGGAGCACCTCGCCGTGCGCATCTCCGCCGACGAGCGCGCGCTGCTGGGCGGGAGCATCTGCGTCGCCCAGATCAATCCCGACGGCAAGGAGCTGGGCCGCACCGATGAGTTCGCCTTCGATGCGAACGCGAAGTATCCGCACAAATAGTTGCCCGGAATATGGCGGGTTCAGCATGACAATCCCTCCGGCACGGCTGCGCCGCGCCACCTCCCTTTACACAAGGGAGGCAGCAGCTCAATGGGATTGTTACAACAAACAAAAAACAACGAAGGGTCTGTCCCAAAGCAAATCCCGCTTTGAGACAGACCCTTTTATCTGCCATGTGCGCTCAGTGGCAGCCGTGGTTGCCGCAGCCGTGGTCGCCGCAGGTATGGCCCTCGCCGTGGTCGTGGTGGCTGCACATCACGTCCGGGTCGTACGTAAGCTTGCCGTCGATGAAGGCCTGCACCGCCGCGTCCGCGCTGCCCTGCACGCCGCCGTACAGCTTGATGCCCGCCTGCTCCAGCGCCATGCGCGCGCCGCCGCCGATGCCGCCGCAGATCAGCACCGTCACCTCGTGCAGGCGCAGAAAGCCCGCCAGCGCGCCGTGGCCGCTGCCCAGGGTGTCGATCACCTGGCTGCGAACCACCTTGCCGTCCTGCACCTCGTAGAGCTTGAACTGCTCGGTGTGGCCGAAGTGCTGAAAGATTTCTCCGTTGTCATAGGTCACTGCAATGCGCATGTTTCCGTCCTCCTCATGTTCCATGGTCGATTTGCGGAAGCGGCAGGGCCCGCAGCAGCACGCCGCCGAGCCGTCGCAGACGCGATAGTTGCCGCCCTCGATCACCAGCGCCCGGCCGTTGACCAGGCAGTCCGCGATCTTCCGGCGCGCGCGCTCGCAGATCTCCGTCACCGTGGTGCGGGAGATCTCCATCTGCGCGGCGCATTGCTCGTGGGTGCAGCCCTGCGCGTCCACCAGGCGGATCACCTCGAATTCGTCCAGGCTCAGCACCACCGCGCGGCCCTCCGCACCGCCCTCGGGAGCGAAGCGGCACACCTCCGGCTCAAAGCAGATTCTCCGGCATCGCTGGGGTCTGGGCACATCCGTCGCCTCCTTGTTTCCGTCATATGTCGATTATAGCACGTTTCCGGCGCGCTGTACAGTCCCCCGCGAAAATTTCCCTGCGGCGAATGAAGCGGCGCAGATTTTGAAATACTTTTCAGGATGGCGTCGGCAAAGTTCATAGAAAGTTTACCCTGCGGCGATATGATGGTATGAAATGGCAGATCGACGGGGAGGGCCGGGAGATGAACGACCGCAGGAAGGAATCACGGGACGTGAAGAACAGCATCGGCAGGGCGTTTTTCGCCGCGCTGGCGCTGGTTTTGCAGATCGGCTGGATCGTCTCGCTGCTCAACCGCGCCGGAACGTCGTTCCCCTACGTGCAGTTCGCCACGGAGCTGCTGGCGCTGGTGGTGGCGGTGGTCATCATCAACCAGCGGCGCAGCGCGGCCTCCAAGAACCTGTGGATCCTGCTGGTGCTCACCTTCCCGGTGCTGGGTCTGATTCTGTACCTGCTGGTGGGACAGCCCTGGGCCACCCACACCATGCGCAAGAGGTACGAGAGCATCGACCGCAGCCTGATTCTGAACCTCCAGCAGGACCCGGACGTGCTGCACGCGCTGGAGGTGGAGGACGCGGGCGCGGCGGCGCAGATGCGCTATTTGCAGGCCTGGTGCAAGTTCCCTGCCTACCGCAACACCCAGGTGGAGTTCCATGCCGACACCGGCGCGGCCTTCGATGCGCTGAAGGCGGAGCTGAGGAAGGCGGAGAGGTTCATCTTCATGGAGTACCACGCCATCGAGTGCTCCTCCTGCTTCTTCGAGATCGAGGAAATCCTTGCCGAGCGCGCCAGATCGGGCGTGGAGGTGCGACTGTTCTACGACGACGTGGGCAGCGTGGCCTTCATCGACCGCAGCTTCGTGCGCCGCATGGAGGCGCAGGGCATCCAGTGCCGGGCGTTCAACCCGATCCTGCCCATCGCCAGCGCCTTCATGAACAACCGCGACCACCGCAAGATCACCGTGATCGACGGCAGGGTGGGCTTCACCGGCGGCTACAACCTGGCGGACGAGTATTTCAATCGAGTGCATCCCTACGGCGAATGGAAGGACACGGGCGTGCTGCTGCGGGGCGACGCGGTGCGCAGTCTTACGATGCTGTTTCTGGAGATGTGGAACGCAGAACGGCGCATGGAGGGCGACTTCCAGCGCTACATCTGCAAGGATCAGGATGTGAACCTCTCCGACGGCTACGTGCAGCCCTACGCCGATTCCCCGCTGGATGACGAGCGCGTGGGCGAGGCCGTATACATGAACGTGCTCAAGAACGCACGGCGCTACTGCTGGATCACCACGCCCTACCTGATTCTGGATGACGAGATGACCGAGGAGCTGACGCTGGCGGCGAAGCGGGGCGTGGACGTGCGCATCATCACGCCGGGCATCCCGGACAAGAAGCTGGTGTATCGCCTGACCCGCTCCTACTACGCCCAGCTGGCGCGCTGCGGCGTGCGCATTTACGAATTCACGCCGGGCTTCATGCACGCCAAGCAGATGGTTTCCGACGACAGCACCGCCGTGGTGGGCACCATCAATCTGGACTATCGCAGCCTGTATCTGCACTTTGAGGATGCGGTGCTGCTGTACCGATGCAGCGCGGTGCGGGACGTGCGCGCCGACTTCGAGGCCACCTTCCCCAGGTGCCGGGAGGTCACGGCGGATTACAGCCGGAGCCGTCCGCTGCACACCCGCCTGGTACAGAGCCTGCTGCGCCTGCTGGCGCCGCTGCTGTAATTTTCGATTCCCACGCAAGGAGGCAGATCATGCCGGATCAGCTTGCACACTATCTCTTTGGAAGGCGGGTGCTGGCGGCGACGGAACGCCGTCTGCGCAGCCGCATCGACCCCGACTCCACGGCCTTTCGCCTGGGCACCTTCGGCCCCGATCCCCTGTTCACCGACCTGAGCGCCAGCCACCGCGCCGAGGGCTTCGGCCTGCACCGCCAGCCGGGCTTCGTGGCGCTGGAGCGCATGCGCGCGGGCGTGCGCGGCGGCATGCCGGGGGCTGCGGACTACGCCGCGGGCTTCTTCACCCACTACGCGCTGGACAGGCTGTGCCACCCGGAGCTGAAGGCCATGGACGCGCGCGGCGAGGCGAAGCACCTGCCGCTGGAGGCCGCCTACGACCGGGAGCTGTACCAGCGGGGCGCGGGGGAACTTCCGAAGCGCATCTTTCCGGGCGACGCGGACTGCCGCGCGGCGGTGCAGATGTACAAAAGCCTCACGCCCCACCAGTTCCGCGCCGACGTGCGCGTCTACTGGGCTATGAGAAGGGCGCTGGTCCTGCAGAACGGGCGCTTCCTGGCGACGCTGCCGGGCAAGCTGAGCGCCGCCTGGGACGGGATCATTCCCTACGCCGAGCCCTCGGAGGGCATCCGGCGGGGCATCGCGATGCTGGATGGCAAGCTGCGGGACTGCGTGGACGAGGCGGCGGAGCAGCTGGAGCGCTACTTCTCCGCCATCGACGCGGACGCGCCGCTGGACAAGTGGACCGCCCCCGATTTTGCAGGAAGAGAACACGAAATCAATTGACAAAAGCCCGCCGACGGTATATCATAGGTAGGCTCCGGTTGGCGGGCGCAGCTTTGCATATTCCGAGACACCGATCCCCCGCACGGGGCGCACATATTTTGAAACACGCAAGGAGGAACCATGGACAGCTTCCTGACGAATCTGCAAGCCATCACCTGGCAGATGCCGGTGATGTGGGTCATCGGCGGCATACTGATCTATCTGGCCATCAAGAAGGACATGGAGCCCACGCTGCTGCTGCCGATGGGCTTCGGCGCGATTCTGGTAAACCTGCCCTTCTCCGGCGCGAATGCGGTTCTGGAGACCCTGTACGACGCCGGCATCGCCAACGAGCTGTTTCCGCTGCTGCTGTTCATCGGCATCGGCGCGATGA
>JBJEJN010000150.1:0-1725 GCA_051878085.1 Aristaeellaceae bacterium
TTCTGCATCGTCTCCGGCGACAGCGACTACACGCCCCTGGTGGGCAAGCTCAAGAGCATGGGCAAGTTCGTGCTGGGCATCTCTCGCTCGGAGGTGGCCTCGGGCATCTTCATCAACGCCTGCAGCGAGTTCGTGTTCCTGGAGTCCGTGGCGGCGAAGCAGCCCAAGAAGAAGAAGCAGGACGAGCGCCAGGCGGGCGTGGGCGATTTGAACGAGCTGATCGAGCAGGTGGAGACCATCGTGGAGGATCAGGAGCAGCAGCAGATGTACGCCAGCGAACTCAAGGACACGCTGATGCGCCTGCGCAGCGACTTCAGCGAGCGCAGCTTCGGCTGCTCCACCTTCGGCAAGCTGATCGCGCTGATCGCCTCCAAGTCGGACAAGCTGCGCAGCTGGACGGAGCAGTCCTCGCTGATGATCGGCCTGAACGCCGCCGACGCGGAGCAGAACAAGCTGGACAAGACCAACTGGCTCCCGGCATTCACCGCTGCGCTGGAGCGCTTCAAGAGCGAGGGCTTCGAGCGCGTGAACCCGTCCATCCTGAAGGCCACCATCCTCAACGACTATCCCGGCTTCGAGGAGCGGCAGATCGGCTTCAAGCGCTTCTCCGACGTGATGAAGGCGCTGGAGAAGGAGGGTCTGCTGGTGGTGGAGATGGACGAGCAGCACACCATGCTGCTGAAAATCTGTTAAGGGGTGAGGATGGTGAAAAAGGTGCTGATCGCATTGCTCATCGTGCTTGCGCTGCTGATCCTGGTGGTGGGCGGCTACGTGGCCTATCTGTTTATCGACTTCCACCGCATTGAGGATGACCAGGCGCTTTCGGCCTCGACCGCAGGCGCATCCGCCCTGCCCGCAGGGGTGGAGCAGAGCATCGTCACATGGAACGTCGGCTTCGGCGCGTACAGCGCGGACTACTCCTTCTTCATGGACGGCGGCACGGAGTCCCGCGCGTTCTCAAAGGAGGCCTGCGAGGAGAACGTCAACGCCGTGATCGGAAAGCTGACCGACTGGAACGCCGACCTGATGCTGGTGCAGGAGGTGGACTTCGACTCCACCCGAAGCTACCACATCGACCAGAGGCAGATGATCGAGGCGGCCTTCCCGGAGTATTCCGCGGTCTTTGCCCAGAACTACGATTCCAGCTACCTGTTCTATCCGGTCACCAAGCCCATCGGCGCGTCCAAGAGCGGCGTGCTGACCCTCTCCAGCGCGCAGATCGGCGATGCGGTGCGCCGCAGCCTGCCCATCGAGGGCGGCATCAACAAGTTCTTCGATCTGGACCGCTGTTACAGCGTCAGCAGCATTCCCGTGGACGACGGCAAGACCCTGAAGCTGTACAACCTGCACCTCTCCGCCTACTCCAGCGACGGCTCCATCGCCACCGAGCAGCTGGCGCTGATGGCGCAGGAGATGGCTGCGGACTACGCGGCGGGCAACTACGTCATCGCGGGCGGCGACTTCAACAAGGATCTCTGGGGCGACAGCTCGGCCTACTCCGGCGTGTCCGGCGTGGACGCCAGCTGGTGCAAGCCCTTCCCGACGGAGCTGGTTCCCGAGGGCTTCATGCTGGTGAACACCCTGGACGAGGCGAACCTGGTGCTCTCCTCCCGGAACACCGACACGGCCTACGTCAAGGGCAAGACCTTCGAGGTGACGCTGGACGGCTTCATCGTCTCCGACAACGTGCAGGTCAACTCCTGCGCCATCGTGGACACCGCCTAT
>JBJEJN010000151.1:0-8231 GCA_051878085.1 Aristaeellaceae bacterium
ACCAGCAACATGTTCGGCGACATCCTCTCCGACGAGGCCAGCCAGATCACCGGCTCCATCGGCCTGCTGCCCAGCGCATCCCTGGGCGCGACGAAGTGCGGGCTGTACGAGCCGATCCACGGCTCCGCGCCGGACATCGCCGGTCAGGACAAGGCCAACCCCATCGCCACGATCCTCTCCGCCGCCATGATGCTGCGCTACGCCTTCGACCTTTCTGAGGAAGCCGACTGCATCGAGCGCGCCGTGGACGAGGTCCTGAACGCAGGTCTGCGCACCGCCGATATCGTCGGCAACAGCGGCGCCACTCCCCTCTCCTGCACCCAAATGACCGAGGAAATCCTCAAGCGCATCTGATTTCTGAGAATCACGGGGCTGTCGCAGATTTGACAGCCCCATGTTTATTCCCAAAGGAGGAACCGACCTTGTACCGCGAAACTTCCAAGCTCCTGCTCTACAGCAATCTGGGCGAGGACAGCATCCTGCTGCGCCTGTCCGGCATCTTCTTCGACTGGGAGCAGCAGGCATGCGAAAAGAGCGCGCTCATCCGCCGCATCTATGTGGAGATCAAGCGCATCCTCGACCTGGCCACGACCTACGGCTTCAACACGAACCTCTGGCACAACTACCTGACCTTCGTGCTCATCACCAACGAAAATTCCTTCAGCCTGACCTGCGAGCGCGTCGGGGCCAGCGAGGGCTCCGTCAACCACTTCGCGAAGGCCGACTTCCGCATCTTCAAGAACCTGTTCGACTTCGACTTTACGCCCATCGAGCGGGATCTGGGCATCGACTGCTTCAGCGTGCTGTCCAACTACCGCGCCATCCCCAAGAAGGCCCAGATGTACTACCGGAACGTGAGCGACAAGGTGCGCGCACTGTCCGCCGCCATCGAACGGGCGAAGGATGAAAACGAAATCTTCGATCTGGTCACGGCGCACTACCGCGACTGCGGCGTGGGCATGTTCGGCCTGAACCGTGCCTTCCGCATCCGCCCGGCGGAGAACGGCGGCGTGGAGTTCTGCGCCATCAACAACATCGATTCCGTGGTGCTCTCCGATCTGATCGGCTACGAATACCAGAAAAAGGAGCTGCGCGCCAACACCGAAGCCTTCGTCTCCGGCCGCAGCTGCAACAACATGCTGCTCTACGGCGACGCGGGCACCGGCAAGTCCACCTCCGTCAAGGCCATCCTGAACGAGTACTGCGACCGTGGCCTGCGCATGATCGAGATCTACAAGCACCAGTTCGGCCTGCTCTCCGAGGTCATCGCCCGGGTGAAGAACCGCAACTACCGCTTCATGATCTTCATCGACGACCTGTCCTTTGAGGAGCACGAGGTGGAGTACAAGTTCCTGAAGGCCGTGATCGAGGGCGGCGTGGAGACCAAGCCGGACAACGTGCTGATCTGCGCCACCTCCAACCGCCGCCACCTGATTCAGGAGACCTGGAAGGATCGCAGCGACATGGAGTTCAACGGCGACGTGCACCGCTCCGACACCATGGAGGAGAAGCTGTCGCTGGCCGCGCGCTTCGGCTGCGCCATCAACTACAACAACCCCGACCGCAAGCAGTACCACGACATCGTGAAGGGCATCGCCAGCCGCTGCGGCGACCTGGGGCTCACCGAGGAGCAGCTGCTGCTGGAGGCCAACAAGTGGGAGATTCGCCACGGAGGAATCTCCGGGCGCACCGCCCAGCAGTTCATCAACTATCTCGCAGGAACCGTCAGACAGAAGCCGGAGCGCTGACCGCCCACGGAGGCGGGTCTCAGAACCGGCAATATCCCAGAACGAACGCATCCCCGGCAAGATGCCGGGGATGCGGATTGTACGAACCGGAAGCCACAACATGCGGCTTCCGGTGGATTTGTTTTTGGGAGCTCAGCGGCTCTTGGAGAACTTGGCGCGGATGGCCGGGATCGCGATCTGAATGAACACGGCCAGCAGCAGGATGGAGCCCTTGATGGTGTCGTTGATGAGCGCGTCCAGACCCATGGAGGCGATGATCTTGTCGATGATGGTATAGCTCATCGCGCCGAAGAGCACGCCCAGCAGCTTGCCCTTGCCGCCGCTCATGCTGATGCCGCCGATGACCACCGCCGCGATGGCGTACATCTCGTTGCTCTTGCCGATGGTTGCCGGGTCGACGGAGCCGTTCATGGCCAGCCACATGAAGGTGGAGATGCCGCAGAGCAGGCCGGTGATGGTGTACACCGCCACCTGCGTCCACTCCACGTTGATGCCCGCCAGGCGCGCCGCGCGCTCGTTGCTGCCGATGGCATAGATGCTGCGGCCGAACTTGGTGTTGGTGGACATGAACACCATGAGCACCGTGACCAGGATCAGGATCACGCCCGCCATGGGGATCAGCCCCGCAACCTTGTACTGGCCGAATTTGTAGAAGGGATCATAGGCGCTCAGCGTGCCGTCCATGTTGTAGATGGACAGGCGCAGGGTGCGCAGGTAGTACTGGGCCACGGAGCGGTAGATCAGCATGGTGGCCAGGGTGACGATGAAGGGCGGCATCTTGACCTTGCCGATGAGGATGCCGTTGAAGAAGCCCAGCAGCGCGCCCACCGCCAGCACCGCCAGCAGCGTGAGGATGATGGAGTTCTTCGCGTTGAATACGACCACGCCGATGCCGCCGATCAGCGAGAGCATGGAGCCGACGGACAGGTCGATGCCGCCGGTGATGATGACCAGGCCCATGCCGAAGGCCATGATGCCCACGACGGCGGAGTGGCGCAGGATGTTCATCACGCCGTTCAGGGTGGTCGCGCCGGCATTGATGATCAGATAGGCGATCAGGATGCAGGCGAAAATCAATACAAAGCTGTAATTGCCCAGTATTTTGGTGATCGATCGATTGTTGCGCTTTGTGGTGTTCATTGTCCAACCGCCCCTTCCCCAGCGTTGATGGCATTTGTGGCAGCGAGCATGACCCGCTCCTCGCTGATTTCCTCGTGGCGCAGCACGCTCTGGATGTTGCCGTGGTAGAAGACCACGCAGCGGTCCGCCACCTTTTGCAGCTCCGGAATCTCCAGCGTGTTGACCAGAATGGTCTTTCCATTCTGCGCCAGCTGCAAAATCAGCTTGTAGATTTCGGATTTGGCGCCGACGTCAATGCCCTGGGTGGGATTGTCCATCAGCAGGATGTCCGCCTCCGTGTTCAGCCAGCGGGCGAGGATCACCTTCTGCTGGTTGCCGCCGCTGAGGCTGGTGATGAGATCCCCATCGCCGTTGCAGCGGATGTTCAGCATGCCCCGCAGGCGCTCGAACTTCTGCCGCTCCATCTTCTTGCGGATCAGCGGCTTCCTCGCCGAGAGCGTGTGCTCGGACACATAGTTGTTCTCCAGCAGCGTAAAATCCGGCAGGATGGAGTTCTCCTTGCGGTTGGCGGCAATCATGGCGATCTTGTTGCGCATCGCCTTGTGAATGCGGTTGCCCGTCACCGCCTGTCCCATGACCTTGCAGCTTCCGCCGGTCTCCGGCATCACGCCGAAGATGGTCTGCATCAGTTCGCTCACACCCGCGCCCTTCAGGCCGGTGAAGCCCACAACCTCGCCGCGGCGGATGGTGAGATTGATGTTCTCAAAGCCGTGGCCGGAGTAATTTTCCAGTTCAAGAATCGGATCGCCCAGCTCGCGGGGCGTGTAGATATCCGAATCGGAGTAGCTGTTGCCCACCATCAGCTTGGTCACCTCAGTGGGCGTGATTTCGGCGATTTCGCCGCTGCGGATCATCTGTCCGTTGCGCAGCACGGTGTAGCGGTTCGCGATGGTGAAGATCTCCGTCATCTTGTGCGAGATGAAGATGAAGGACTTGCCGCTCTCCTGCAGATGGCGCACAATGCCGAACAGATGCTCGATTTCCTTGTTGTTCAGCGCCGTGGTGGGCTCGTCCAGAATCAGCAGCTTGGCGTTGGCATGCAGCGCCTTCGCAATCTCCAGCAGCTGCTTCTTGCTGGTCTCCAGCTCGCTTACCATGGCGGTGGGGTCGATGTCCACGCCCAGCTCCCGGAACAGCTCGTGGGTCTGGGCGATCATGCGCTTCTTGTCAAGCGTGCCGGCCCTGGTCAGCAGCTCCTTGCGAAGAAAGATGTTTTCGTAGACCTTGAGATCGTTGAAAAGATTCAGCTCCTGATGAACGAAGGCGATGCCCGCCTGTTCGGAGGACTGAACCGTGACGTGATCCATTTCCTGGCCGTCAAAGACGATCTTGCCGGCATCGCGGGTATACACGCCGGCCAGGATGTTCATCAGGGTGGATTTGCCCGCGCCGTTTTCGCCCAGGAGCGCATGCACCTCGCCCTTGCGCACCGAAAAATCCACCTTGTCCAGCACGGTCACCCCAAAGAATGCCTTCGTGATCCCTGACATTTGGAGTATATCCATGTTCCATTCTCCCCTTGCTTTTTAAAGACGCCCGGCAGTATCACCCGCCGGGCGCTCGATAAGCCCCATCGTTGCACGGGCGCGGCAGCAAGGCCGCGCCCGCAATCAGGGATTATTCGGCAGCAACGGCGTCGCCGAAGCCACGGAAGTCGTTGACGTTGGTCGCGTCGACAACGGACACCGGGATGACGTGATCCTTGGTGACCTCGCCGCCGTCCAGGGAGGCGATCATGTCGTCGCAGGCGATCTGGATCATGGCCGGATCGTAGGTGACGGTGAACAGGTCGGCCAGGCCGGCAACCTCAGCGCTGTAGTCCTTCTGATGGATGCCCTTGATGACGGAGTACATCTCGTTCAGACCGGAGGAAGAGGCCAGGTGCACACCGGCGGTGAGGAAGGCTTCCTTCTTGGCGGTGTCGATCTCGGAGGACTTCAGGGCCTCCAGGATGCCCATGCCGATCTCATCGTCGTGGGTGAAGATCCACTTGTACTCGGCGATCTCCTCAACGGTGTGGCTGTCCAGCCACTCGGTGAAGAGCTTCTTGCCTTCGCTGCGGCTCCATCCGGTGTAGGCAGTGGACTCGATGGCGTCCACCTGCTCCTGGGTCCAGCCGTTCTCCAGCAGCACGCCGAAGAAGCCGTCGTTGCGCATCTGCGGCACGGAGGAGTTGTCGCCGGGCATGATCAGGATCTTGTCGCCGGGAACCATGCCGGAAGCGATGAAACGCTTCGCGGTCTCGGCGCCGATGCCCTCGTTGTCGCCCTTGACGGAGGCAACCGCCTGCTCGGCCACGGTGTCGATGACGCGGTCAAACATGACGAACGGGATGCCGGAGTCAGCCAGCTTCTTCATGGTCGTCTCCAGGGTGTTGTCCTGGGGCAGGATGACGATGGACTTGGCGGACTCGTTGTCGATGATGTCCTCAACCTGGGTGATCTGGTTCGCCGGATCGGCGGAGGAGATGACCTTGGCGGTGTACTTGCCCTCGGCGTTGATGGCCTCGGCCTTTTCCTCGGCGTAGGTCAGAACCGCGCCGGTCCAGCCGTGGTCGGCATTGGGAACGAGAATGGCGATGTCGGTGGCTGCCATGGCGGCGGCAGAGCACACGAGCATCAGAGCGAGCAACAGAACAACAATCTTCTTCATGGTTATCCTCCTATTTTTATCGGCTGTGCGCCGATATAGTCGTTTATGTACCGGTTTGGCTTACATCTCAACCCACTTGGAGTTGTTCGCGGCGCTCTCCACGACCGCGTGCACGAACTTCACGCCCTCGATGCCCTCGTCCACGGTGGGATAGATGAACTGGGACGCGTCCTCGCCGTTGCGCTTGGCGATCAGCGCGGAGACGTAGTTCTGGTAGAGGTTGGCAAAGGCGACGTACAGGCCTTCCGGATGTCCGGAGGGGATGCGCGCGCATGCGCCGGCCTTCTCGGTGACGGCGGCGGTGTTGCGCTGGATCAGCTGCGGCGCGCAGTTCTTGGGCGTGTAGCGCACCACGTCCGGCGTCTCCTGAGCCCACTCTAGCGAGCCCTTGTCGCCGTAGATGCGCACGGCCAGGCCGTTGCAGTGGCCCGCGGCCACCTGGCTGCACCAGTACGCGCCGTTCGCGCCGTTGTCGTACTCCACGATGATGTTGGCGTTGAGATCCAGGGCCTTGCCGTAGGTGTTGGTGGTGGCCAGCAGGCGCTTGATCTTCAGGCCGGTGATGAAGCTTACGTAGTTCTCGATGTGGGTGCCGATGTCGCCCACGCAGTTGGACGCGCCCGTCATCTTGGGATCGGTGCGCCACACGGCCATGTTCAGCTCGGCCTTGTTGTCCGGATCCAGCTCATCCAGCAGCCAGTCCTGGGCGTACTCCGCGTTGACGGACACGATCTTGCCGATCTTGCCCTCGGCGACCATCTCGCGCATGACGCGGGACATGCAGTAGCCGGTGTAGCCGTGGGTCACGCCGAACAGCAGGCCCTTCGCCTCCGCAGTCGCCTTGAGATCCTCCGCCTGCTCCACAGTAAAGCACAGCGGCTTTTCGCAGACCACGTTGATGCCGGCCTCCAGGAAAGCCTTGGCCACCGGATAGTGGGTGCTGTTGGGGGTCACGATGGACACGAAGTCGATGCCGTCGTCGCGGGCGGCCTCCTTCTCGGCCATGACCTTGTAATCAGCGTACACGCGCTCGGGATCCAGGCAGTAGGTCTCGCCGGTCTCCTTATTGAGCGCCTCGCGGGTGCTGAAGCAGCCCGCAACCAGCTCCACGCGGGGATCAAAGTTGATGGCCTTGCGGTGCACCTCGCCGATGAAGGCCTGCATGCTGCCGCCAACCATGCCGTAACGAATCTTCTTAGCCATATTCTGTCTCCTTATCCTCGCAGGTCAGTTTGCAATCGCGTCGTCAAACTTGATGTTGGAGGGCTTGAAGTCCACCTTGTGCACGAAGGCTGCGGCCTCGGTGGCGCCGTCGATGCGGTCCATGCCGCTGTCCTCCCACTCCACGGAGAGCGGGCCGTCGTAGCCAGCGGCGTTGAGCACGCGGATGATCTCCTCAAAGTTCACATCGCCGTGGCCCAGCGAGCGGAAGTTCCAGCCGCGGCGCAGGTCGCCGAAGTCGATGTGGGAGCCCAGCAGGCCGCTGCGGCCGTCCAGCGTGACGGCGGCGTCCTTCATGTGGACGTGGTACACGCGGTCGATGAAGTCCTGCAGGAACAGGTGGGGCTTGATGCCCTGCCAGATCAGGTGGCTGGGGTCGAAGTTCAGGCCGAACTCGGGGCGGTCCGCAAACTTCTCCAGCAGCTTCTTGGTGGAATAGTAGTCAAAGGCGATCTCGCTGGGATGCACCTCCAGCGCGAACACCACGCCGTGCTTCTTGAACTCGTCCAGGATGGGGCTCCACAGGCGAACGATCTCGTCAAAGCCGTCCTCGACCATCTGCTCGGTGGTCTGCGGGAAGGAGTAGAGATAGCGCCAGATCGGGGAGCCGGTGAAGCCGGTGATGATCTTCACGCCGAACTTCTCCGCCACAGCGGGGGCCTTCTTCATGGTCTCGATGCCCCAGTTGCGAATGGCCTCGGGCTGGTCCGCCAGCTCGGCGGGCGCAAAGTTGTTCAGGCGTGGATCGGGCGCGTCGCCCACGCACTGGCCGATGATGTGGCATGCCAGCGCCTTCATGATCAGGCCGTTCTTCTCCAGGTTCTCCTTGATCCAGGCGACGTAGGCATCGTCCGTCAGAGCGCGGTCGATATCGATGCCGTTGCCCCAGCAGGCCACTTCGAGGCCGTCGTAGCCCATCTTCTTGGCGAGCACGCACAATTCGTCAAACGGCAGATCCGCCCACTGGCAGGTGCAAAGCGTTACAGGTCTTCCCATTTTCTTCTACCTCCATTATCATTTTCCAGGGTCATATTAAAAATCCAACATTTTGCACGTTCACGAAGTCATTTTCCACGCGCTGTTGTAAAAAATTATACAGCTTTATACCAAATATGTCAACCCAGATTTAACCTAAAAATATATCTGCATGAAAACGGCCGCCCCGTGGAAAACGCTTCGCCCTTCTCATGTTTTTCCGGCGGGGCTGTGCGCTCCTCCTCCCCCACCGGCCCGTGCCGACCAACCATCCAGGCTGACGGAATCCGGGCAGAGTCGCGGTCTTGCGCCTGCTCCTCTCCCGCACCTATTGTAAAGTTACAATAAACTTTGAAAATCCCCTTGCTTTTTGATGGGAGATGTAGTATAATCAATCTCGCGTCAAGGAAAGGCGACGTGCTGATGTAGCTCAGTCGGTAGAGCGCATCCTTGGTAAGGATGAGGTCGCCGGTTCGAATCCGGCCATCAGCTCCA
>JBJEJN010000152.1:0-1699 GCA_051878085.1 Aristaeellaceae bacterium
AGCCGCCGCTGCCAATCCAGGAAGCGCGCCTCCGGCGGGGCCTCGAACAGCATCTCCTCGCCCGTGCGGGGGTGCACAAAGCCGATGCGGAAGGCGTGCAGCAGCTGTCCGCCCTGCACCGGATAGGGCATCTTCTTCGGCCCATAGAGCGGGTCGCCCAGCAGCGGGTGGCCGATGGAGGCCATATGTACGCGAATCTGATGGGTGCGCCCGGTGGTGAGCCTGCACTCCAGCAGCGTCGCGCCCTTGAGCGGCTCCAGCACCCGCCAGTGGGTCACTGCGTCCCGTCCGCCGGGCACGATCGCCATCTTCTTGCGGTCGCTGGGGTGACGGCCGATGGGGCCCTCCACGGTGCCGCAATCCTCGCGCATGCCGCCCTGCACGATGGCCATGTAGGCGCGCTGCACGCTGTGGGCCTTGATCTGCTCGGACAATGAGGCGTGGCTGAAGTCGTTCTTCGCCACCAGCAGCAGCCCGGAGGTGTCCTTGTCGATGCGGTGCACGATGCCCGGGCGGATCTCCCCGCCGATGCCGGAGAGCTGGTCGAGGTGCTGAAGCAGCGCGTTGACCATCGTGCCGTCGGGATTGCCCGCCGCCGGGTGCACCACCATGCCCGAGGGCTTGTATACCACCGCCAGATCCGCATCCTGATAGAGGATCTCCAGGGGGATGTCCTGGGCCTCCACCCGGGCGGGCGCGGCCTCGGGCAGCTCCACGCGCAGCTCGTCGCCGCAGCGAGGCCTGAAGCCGGCCTTGGTCTGGCGAACGCCGCCCAGCTGCACCAGGCCGTCGCGGATCAGCGCCCCCGCACGGGAGCGGGTCACGTCCGCCAGCGCCGCCGTCAGCACGTCCAGGCGCTCACCCGCCTGATTTTCATCGATGATTTGGGTGAAGATCTGTCTTTCAGCCATGGGCCTTCCTCCGATCCTCCGCGAGCACCGCGATCGCTACCAGCACGGCCCCCGCGCAGACGAACACGTCCGCCGGGTTGAAGATGGCGAAGTTGACGAAGTCCAGGCGGATGAAGTCGATCACGCAGCCGTAGGCCAGCCGGTCGTAGAGGTTGCCCAGACCCCCGCCGACGATCAGCCACAGCCCGGTGCGCAGCATACTTCCCGCCTCCGGATGGCACAGCATCCACACCAGCAGGCCCACGATGAGCGCAAGGGTCAGCAGCGGCAGCACCGCCGCGCCGGACAGCAGCCCGAAGGCCACGCCCTGGTTGCGGGTGTAGGCCCAGCTCAGCACGCCGGGCAGCACGCTTTGCACCTCGCCGGGAACCATGGTGCGGATGATGGCGACCTTGCAGATGCGGTCGATGGCGATGACTGGCAGGGCCACCCACCACAGCCTACATCCTTTCCTCAATTGCATGAATGACCTCCGCGATGAATCCGCCGATGAGCGGAATGTTTTCGGTAATCAGGTGCCGCAGCAGCACGATCAGCGCCGCGCCCAGCACCGTAAAGCCGAAGGAAAAGCCCACACCCCGCAGCATGCCGTAGAACAGGTTCATCCAGATCATCCTGCGGCGGTTGGTCACGTGCTCGATGTAAGCGTCCAGGTTCATGCGCTCCAGTGTGGCGATCAGCTTTTCGATCAGTGCGCTGTCGTGCGCCTTCATGGCGAACACCTCCGCGAGAATTTTGGCCCTCTGCGGAGGAAAATATGCGAAAAGGGAGGGGCAATCAGCCCCTCC
>JBJEJN010000153.1:0-8155 GCA_051878085.1 Aristaeellaceae bacterium
AGAGGGGCTCGCCGGCCTGCACCGCGTCGCCCTCCTCCTTCAGCCAGGCGCACAGTACGCCGTTTTCCATCTCGGGGCGCAGCTTGGGCATCGTAATTTTCTTTTCCATCATTGTATCCTTTCTCCGCCCATGCGGCGGTCGCAGTTTTTACATGAGATACTCCATGAGCTCCCCTGCACGCTCTCCTGCCAGAACGAAGCAGATTTTCTGGAGACCGTCCGGGTCGAGGCGGCTGCCGTTCAGGAGATGGGCGGCGTGCTCCGCGTCGATGAAGCGGGATTCGATGCAAGCGTCGCTGAGGATGCCCTTCTTCGCCTTGTAGGCCACATGCAGCGGCTGTCCCGCGAAGCTGCCTTCGCGCTCGTAGCTGAAGCTGGGGGTCTTGCCCCAGGTCCAGTCCCAGCTGCGGTACTTCTCGTTGCGTAATTTCCGCACCTGCGCACGCTGCTCGTCCGTCAGCTCCACGCAGACGTGGTTTGCCGGGAGCACCTCCGCAAGCAGGCGGCTGCGGAAGTCGGCGATGGTCATGGGCGCGGACAGGTGGTCGCGGATGTTCGTCACCGTGCAGATGGCCGACAGCGTGCCCCTGGTCTGAAATGCGTCGTTCTTGGCGTGGGCTGTGAACGCATCCAGGGATGCAAGGTCGCTCTCGAACAGCAGCGTGCCGTGGTGCAGAATCCGCCCGCCCGCAGCCTTCTGGGCGCTGCCGGAGATCTTTTTATCCCCGATGGCGATGTCGCAGCTCCGATTCTTGCGGGCCGGAATGCCCATGCGGTTCAGCGCGGCGATCACCGGATCGAGGAAGTGGTCGTAGTCCAGCGCTCCGTCGGCGCGCAGCATGAAGCTGTAATTGACGTTCCCCAGGTCGTGGTAGACCGTGCCGCCGCCGGTCATGCGCCGCACCACCGGCACGCCCCGCCTGCGCAGCGCATGGACGTTCACCTCGCGGCAGATGTTCTGGTAGCAGCCCACCACGATGGCGGGCCTGTTCTGCCAGAGGTAGAACACGTCGTCCTCCGCATAATTCTCAAACACGAACTCCTCGAAGGCCTGGTTGTAGAAGGGATCGGTGGATTCATTGATGAACGTGAGCATGCGCGACCCCCTTTCCCGGCGGCGATTCGTCCGCAGGTGTGACACCGTGTTCATTATAACACAGCAAAAAAGCCATTTCAACCGGGTTTCAAATGGAAATCTGCATGGGAGCCGTGCGGCAGGGACGGGCGCTTCGCCGGATGGCGGCGCGCAGCGTCCATCCTGCACCGCAGGAATTTACAGGAAATAAATGTATATAAATTCATGAAAACGCTTGACATATGCATAAGCATGCACTATAATGCGTATATTCCAATCAGCAAGGACGGTGTGCATCATGTCTGCCAAAATGAAAATCTGTATTTCCCTTATGCTTGCATTGATCCTGTGTCTCTCGTCCGTGGGCGCGCTGGCCTGCACGGCGATCTATGTCGGCTCCGGCCTGACCGCCGGGGGCGAGACGATCCTGGCCCGCTCGGAGGACATCTCCAACAGCTACAACAAGCTGTTCTACGTCAGCCCCGCCGGAAAGCACATCGCGGGCGAGGTGTACGACGGCTGCTACGGCTTCTCCTACACCTTCACCAAGGACAGCTACGCCTACACCGCCTTCAGCGATGACAACGGCGACGCGGTCGGCGGCGAGTGCCCGGACTGCGGCGGCACCCACGCCCACACCCCCTACGAGGCGGGCGGCACCAATGAGATGGGCGTGACCGTGAGCGCCACCGAGACCATCGGCTGCTCCGACGCGCTGTACGAGGTGGATCCCTACGAGGATCTGGGCATCGAGGAGGCTGAAATCACCACCATTCTGCTCAGTGAGTCCGCAAGCGCGAAGGAAGCGGTGGATCTGCTGCTGGGCATCTACGATGAATCGGGCTGCTGCGGCGGCTCCGGCATCCTGATCGCCGACAATACCGAGACCTGGTACGTGGAGAACACCACGGGCCATGCGTACATCGCGCTGAAGCTCAGCGACAGCATGGCCTTCGCCCAGCCGAACATGTCCATCATCGGCCTGATCGATCTGGATGATACCGAGAACGTGATCGCCTCCGACAACCTGATCGAGGTTGCCAAGCAGGCGGGAACCTACGTGGGCGACGAGGAAGCCAACACCATCGACTACGTCGCCTCCTACAACGCCGACCAGGAGGCCAACGAGCGCATGGTCAACGCGCTGAAGTACTTCAACGCCGCCGCCGGCGACGCGCCCGTCCCCGCCGACTACACCATCTCCAACGTGGACGCTGCGGGCAACATCGTGCCCATGTACACCAGCATCGCGCCGGAGCACGCCTTCACCGTCGAGGACGTGATCGGCTACTATCACATCGGCGGCATCGGCTCCAACCGCAACCTGGAGACCCACATCTTCCAGATCAGCGCGGAGGACGGCCCGACCGACACCGTGGAGTGGGTCGCCATGGACGACGCATGCTACAGCGTGTTCGTGCCCTACTATCCCATGCTGACCACCGACACCTACGCGGGCTATCAGCTGAGCACCTTGCCCGCGGAGTTCACCGAGGAGGAGCCCGCCGACGCGGAGATCTCCTACGCCACCACCAAGTATCGGCGCAATGAGAACGGCGAGCGCGTGGCCGTGGAGGGCTACGTGGCCCTGCCCGAAAACTGGGCGGATTCCATGTACTGGGCCTTCGACGCGTTGTCCAACCTGATCGAGGCCGGCAAGGCCGACGAGGCGAAGCTTGCGGAGATCAACGCGAAGCTGGATGCGCTCCAGCAGGACTGCTACGCCGCATATGACGAACTGAAGTCCGCCGCCGATGCGCAGGCCGCCACCGAAATCAGCGCCGCTGCTGCCGCAAAGGTGCACGCCACCGCCGTCGAGCTGGTCAACGCCATCAAGTAAAACCAAATCAAAAAATCGGGCCGGAGGGATTTCCCTCCGGCCCTTCGCATGCCCGAATTCCGGGCGATGTCATTTCTTCTCCATGCACAGGATGCTGCCCTTGGGCGCGCCGGACATCCGCGCGATGACGCTGCACTTGGCGATCATCAAAAACCAGATGTTCCCCCGGTCGCAGTTGTACAGGCCCTCGTAGTTGCCCATGCCCTTGGCGATGATTACGTCGGCGGCGTAGAATTCCCGCCTGAAGTTCTCGCTGGCGCGGCAGAGCAGGGTGGTCAGCAGGCAGTCGCCGTTGTCGATGACCTCCGCCACCTCCTCCATGCCCACGGCCGCAGCGTCCTCGTAGGTCACATCGTTGACGACCGCGCCGCCGCGCACGCTGTACTTGACCTCGATCTGGGGATAGAGGCGGCGGATCGTCTCGATCAGCAGGCGGTCCATGGCGATCTCGCCGCAGTTGTCGCCCAGCACCAGCAGGGTTCGGGCGTTTTTCAGCGCAGCGTCCAGGCCGTCGCAGTCATCGAAGTACAGGCCATCGCGCTCCACGTCCTCCACCTTCTGCATCGCGCGCTCCAGCGTGACCTCCCCGCCCAGCGCCGCCAGGTCGATCAGGTTGCCCGCGATGGCCGCGCGCACCGCCGCCCGCAGGGGATCCTCGCTCTGTGCAAGCTGCTCCCGCAGCGCGGGCAGCAGCCGCAGCATCTCCCGGTCGAAGAACAGCCGGGTCTCCCGGTAGGGATCCGCATCGCCCAGGCCCTCCGCCACCATGCGGTAGACCTGCTCGATCTGGATGCAGTTGTTGCGGTTCACGTCGCCCTCGGCCAGCAGCTTCAGCGCCCGCTGCATCAGCTCCCGGCGCAGCGGCTCCGGCGCTCCGGCAACCTCGGTGGTGTGGATCACCTGATTCAACGCGCAGTGCACGCACTCCAGATCCAGCAGCGGCTCGGGCGCATGCAGGTTGTCCTGCGGAAGCGGCGCGCTCATGCCTTCTTCTCCATCACGGCCTGCACTGCGTCCAGCATCGCCGCGCGCAGGCCCGCGCGCTCCAGCGCCTCCACGCCGCGAATGGTGGTGCCCGCCGGGGAGCACACGCCGTCCTTGATCGCGCCCGGGTGCATGCCGGTCTCGATCTGCATCCTGCCGGTGCCCGCAAGGGTCTGGCTGGCCAGCAGGTAGGCCGCATCCCTAGGCAGGCCGTACTTCACGCCCGCGTCCGCCAGCGCCTCGATCACCAGCGCGCAGAACGCCGGGCCGCAGCCGGAGATCGCGCCGCCGATGCCCATCAGGTGGCTGGGCAGCTCCTTCACCGCGCCAAGTGTGGCAAACACGGAAAGAATCTGCGCGCGCTCGTCCGCCTCCAGCGAATTCTTCTGCTCAAACAGCAGCACGCCCGCGCCCACCATCGCCGGGGTGTTGGGCATGATGAACTGGATGCGGGTGCTCTCGTCCAGCAGCGCGGACAGGCGGTCGAAGTCGTAGCCCAGCGCCACGGACAGCAGCGCCTTGCCCTTCAGCGCGTCCTTCAGCTCGGCAAGCACACCCTCGATCACGTAGGGCTTGACGGCGATGAGCACCGTGTCCGCCTGCGCAACCGCCTCCAGCGCGCTGCGGCAGGGCTGAATGCCCGTCTCCCGGGCGTAGGCCGACAGCTTGTCCCAGTGGGGCGCGTAGCCGTACACATTTTCTGCGGCCACCGCGCCGCTCTTCACGATTCCCGATGCGATGGCCCGGCCCATGTTGCCCAGGCCGATGAATGCAAGCTTCTTCATATTATATTTCCTCCAGTGTTCCGTCTTTGGCATATTGCAGATTCAGGTCACCCCTGCGGGAGCGATCCATGCAGCGGGCGATGTTGGGCGCGTCGTTGCTGCGCACGAACTCCCGGGCGGTGGCCTCGTCGAAGCCGCCCAGCATCTTGCGCTGCACGATGCGCTCAAGCTGCCTTTCATCTCCCGCGCGCAGGAAGATCGAATAGTCGCAGCTCAGGCGGTTCCACGGAGCCTCGTCCAGCAGCAGCCAGTTGCCCTCCAGGATCAGGATCTGCTCCCGGATCTCCACCGCATTTTCCACAGGGTTGTGGATGCGCCGGTCGTACAGCGGCCAGCGCTGGTTGTCCTCATTCACCTGCGCAAGCAGGCCGCGCAGCTTCTCCACGTCGTAGGTCTCCGGCGCACCCTTGATCTTCGCCAGGGGGATGGTTGCGCCGTCCCGGACGATCGTGCGGCTGTCCAGATAGGCCTGCGGGTAGTGGAAGCCGTCGATGCCCACGCTCTGCACGGGAACCAGCCCCGCCTCCGTGCGGGAGAGCTGCTCCAGATACAGGCACAGCGTGCTCTTGCCCGCAGCGGGCGGCGCGGCCAGAAAGGCCACGATGCGGCGGTTCTTCTCGCGCTGCAAATCCGTCAGATGATGCAGTAGCGGCAGAAACACCCGCTCCCGGTCGCGGGAATCGAACTCCGCTTCAATATCCAGTCCGTTGACCCGAAAGATGAACCTCTCCTTCATGAAAGCATCCCCCTCGTCCCATACCGGAATGGTAATTCGATTCGCCGGGGTGAAAATCCTTCCAAAAATGAAATTTGCAGCGATTTCCGGCAAATATGCTCGAATCAACCGGAATATAACCCAAACGTGATGCAAAATCTTTCGGAAAATGGTATCATACCTCCAATCCGAATCAAAATTCAGCAAAGGGGCGATTGTTATGGCGCATTATATCAGTGAACCCTCCCATACCTTCAGCGAGTATCTGCTGATTCCGGGCTACACTTCCGAAAACTGCATTCCGGACAATGTGACGCTCAAGACGCCGCTGGTCAAATTCAAGAAGGGCGAGGAGCCCGCCATCAGCCTGAACATTCCGCTGGTCTCCGCAATCATGCAGTCCGTGTCCAACGACACCATGGCGATTGCCCTTGCGCGCGAAGGCGGAATGTCCTTTATCTACGGCTCCCAGAGCATCGAGAGCGAGGCCGCGATGGTCGCCCGCGTGAAGAACTACAAGTCCGGCTTCGTGGTCAGCGACGCGAACCTGCGCCCCGATCAGACCCTGGCCGACGTGCTTGCCCTGCGCGAGGAGCTGGGCCACTCCACCATGGCCGTCACCGAGGACGGTACCAGCACCGGACGGCTGCTGGGCGTGGTCACCAGCCGCGACTACCGCGTCTCCCGCATGGAGACCACCGAGCTGGTTTCCAGCTTTATGACGCCCCTGGAGAAGCTGGTCACCGCCCCCGCCACCACCACGCTGAAGGAAGCCAACGACATCATCTGGGAGCACAAGCTCAACAGCCTGCCCATCGTGGACGACAACGGCCGCCTGCTCTACTTCGTGTTCCGCAAGGACTACGCCCAGCACAAGGAGAACCCGCTGGAGCTGCTGGACAGCAAGAAGAGCTACATGGTGGGCGCGGGCATCAACACTAAGGACTATGAGACCCGTGTTCCCGCGCTGATCGACGCCGGCGCGGACGTGCTGTGCATCGACTCCTCCGAGGGCTACACCTGCTGGCAGGCCAAGACCATCAAGTTCATCCGCGAGAAGTACGGCGACAGCGTCAAGGTCGGCGCGGGCAACGTGGTTGACCGCGAGGGCTTCCTGTTCCTTGCCGAGCAGGGTGCGGACTTCGTGAAGGTCGGCATCGGCGGCGGCTCCATCTGCATCACCCGCGAGACCAAGGGCATCGGCCGCGGTCAGGCCAGCGCGCTGATCGAGGTCGCCGAGGCCCGCGATGAGTACTACAAGCGCACCGGCGTGTACGTTCCGATCTGCTCCGACGGCGGCATCGTGCACGACTATCACATGACCCTGGCCCTGGCCATGGGCGCGGACTTCATCATGCTGGGCCGCTACTTCGCCCGCTTCGACGAGAGCCCGACCCAGAAGCTGATGGTCAACGGCTCCTACGTCAAGGAGTACTGGGGCGAGGGCTCCAACCGCGCCCGCAACTGGCAGCGCTACGACCTGGGCGGCAAGGCCAAGCTCAACTTCGAGGAGGGCGTGGATTCCTACGTCACCTACGCAGGTTCCCTGCACGACAACGTGGCCAAGAGCCTGTACAAGGTCAAGTCCACCATGTGCAACGTGGGCGTGACCAGCATCCCCGAGCTGCAGCGCGACGCGAAGCTGACGCTGGTGTCCTCCGTTTCCATCGTGGAGGGCGGCTATCACGATGTCACCCTGCGCGCCACCAGCGGCAAGAACTGATTTCCCTGAAAACCAGATCCGTCTCTCCCGACGGGTTTGGTTTTTTTGATGTCGAATTGATCTTGGGTACAGAAGTTCGGTTCACATTCAGGAAAATGGAGGAATAACGTATGTCTGATCTCAACATTTTGCGAAGCAAGAAGGGCTTCATCTGCGACATGGACGGCGTGATCTACCGGGGCAACCAGCTGCTGCCGGGGGTGAAGGAGTTCGTGGCCTGGCTCAATCAGGAGGGCAAGAAGTTTCTCTTCCTCACCAACTCCAGTGAGCGCTCCCCCAAGGAGCTGCGCCAGAAGCTGATGCGCATGGGCCTGGACGTGGGCGAGGAGCACTTCTACACCAGCGCCCTGGCCACCGCCCACTTCCTCAGCCGCCAGGCCCCCGGCTGCACCGCCTTCGTCATCGGCGCGCCGGGCCTGCTCAACGCGCTCTACGACTGCGGCATCACCATGAATGACGTGGATCCCGACTACGTGATCGTGGGCGAGACCGCCAGCTACAATTATGAGGTCATCTCCAAGGCCGTGCGGCTGGTGATGAACGGCGCGCGGCTCATCGCCACCAACTCCGACCTCACCGGCCCCGTGGAGGAGGGCATTGCCCCCGCCTGCCGCGCGCTGGTCGCCCCCGTGGAGCTGGCCACCGGCAAGCAGGCCTACTTCATGGGCAAGCCCAATCCGCTGATGATGCGCACGGGCCTGAAGATGCTGGATGTGCACTCAGAGGACGCGGTCATGGTGGGCGACCGCATGGACACCGACGTGATCGCGGGCCTGGAGTCCGGCCTGGACACCGTGCTGGTGCTCTCCGGCTGCACCGCCCGGGAGGACGTGGACAAGTATCCCTACCGCCCGACCCACATCTTAAGCGGCGTGGGCGACATCCCCGGCGGCGACTGGCGAACCGCCAGTGGTACATAGCTATCGCTGTTTAAGCGAACGCAAATCGCCCCCGTAGATCATGGGGGCGATTTGCTATGTTCCTTTTCTTGCGCGATGCTGGCATTCACCCGAAATCTGCCCCGGCGGCTATG
>JBJEJN010000154.1:0-28834 GCA_051878085.1 Aristaeellaceae bacterium
ACCTTCGCAAGCTGTCGCAGCAGCGCGCTAAAATCCTGCTGCTTCAGGTAGTAGACGATGCCCAGCAGGCTGCAAAAGCTGATCTTCCCCGGATCGAAGGCCGGATGCGCCCGCAGCGCATCCATCCAGGCAGCATCCGCAAGATCGCCCTCGAGGAAGTGCAGGTTCTCCGGGGGAACCAGCCCCGCCGCCGCGATGCGAGAGCGCTTGTCACGGGACGGTCCCGGCAGATCCAGCTCGAATACCTCGATTTTCCGCGCCCAGTCCGGCTGACGCAGGCCGAAGCTGTCCAGCCCTGCCGCGAGGATCAGGTACTGCGCCGCGGCGGACTGCTCCAGCGCCGACTCGGAAAACGCCGCCCTGCCCAGCGGCGACGGCGCGAGCTGGTGTTCCACGATCCAGCGCAGGCCCTCCTCCGGCGTGCCCTGAAAGCCCGGGCAGAAGAAGCCGATCCCCTGCGACATGCTGGCTGCGATCTCCTGCATCTCCGCCGGAGACAGCAGCTTCTCCGCCAGCGGATCGCAGTACACACAGTCGCGGTTGCGTGCGTGCATCGCCCGCGCAAAGGCACTCACCCGCGCGGTCATTCCAATTCCTTCCATAAAAACACCTCCTGTATATTCAATACACTCTTATAAAAGCAAATACAAGTCTTGACTTTTGGGCCAAAATGTGTTATAGTAGGATAGTAAAGTGATAAAGTTTAACATTCTCCTTCCTTCTCCCAACAGAATTCATCGACGCGAATGCCATCCGCCGACGAAAAAAACCGGCGCATTCGCGTCGGTTTTTTCGTTCAGAATTGCGCCCAATCCTTCGCAGGAAGGCGCTGTTGAGGTTCAGAATCGCGGTTCCGGTCGCTTGACCCTTCTCAAAAAGGCCTTGTGGAGGTTCAGCACCAGTGCAATCAGGCAGCAGACGCAGACAGCGATCATGCTCCACCTCTCCGGCAGCGGCTGAAGCACCAGCAGCGCGTCCGCAGCCAGCACCAGCGCAAAGCCCAGCCAGAATCTCCATGCGGGTGCGCAGAACACCACGCCCGCGCAGAGCGCCGCCAGCGCGGCAGCAGCGGCAAAGGAAATCATCGGCAGACCGCAGAGGGTCAGCTCCGGGAGAACCGCGCCGATTGCCGCCGGAATCGCCATCAGCGCCACCAGCAGCAGGTTCAGCGGGCGGGATTCCTCGTCCGTGCGGCGGCAGGTGGTTCGGGCCAGCCGCCAGAGGATCAGGCCGTAGAGCAGCGGTTCCAGTCCGACGAAACCTTTTCGCACATTTTCCGGCAGGACAGCACAGATTGCCAGCGCCGCCGCCGGATAGAGCAGCGTCTGCACGCAGGCCCGGGGCATCAGCGCCAGATTCACCGGTTTCAGTGAGAATCCGTGGGCAGGTTCCACCAGATACGCCGTTCCCAGGGCGATCAGCGCACCCAGCGCCGCGCTGCCCAGCGTGAAGGGTGCGTCCAGGGCCACGGGCAGATTCAGTTCCACGCCCCCCGCGCCGTCCAGCAGCAGTCCGGCAACCAGCAGCAGGTTCGCGATCACACTGAGCACCACGCCGTCCACGCGCCGTCCCAGCGCGTACATGCGCTCCTCAAAGAGCTGCTCCAGCGTCACGCAGCCCGCCGCCGCGAACAGGCCCGCGCTGAAGTGCGGCTTCAGCACCGGGCACAGCAGCATTCCCGCCAGCAGTAGTCCGGTTCCCAATACCAGCTGGGTGATTCCCCCGCCGAAGCGCTTATCCGCCCTTCGCACACCGGGTTCCCGTGCCGCGCCGTTGCGGAAGCAGTCCACCGCGCAGAGTGTGAACAATTGCAGCGCGTAATACAGCAGTACCAGCCGCCCGGCCAGTGCGCTTCCCATCGCGGCTGCGATCAGCGCCGCCAGCGGAAACAGCGCCGCCGTGGGCCGCATCAATCGTCGATTCATCTCTCTCCCCCGTTCAGCGGCTGAAGCCGCAGGAAATTCCGAAGATTCCGGTCACGCCGTCGCGACTGGCCACGTCCAGGCGCACGTCCTCCCCCGGCACGATGCCATTCGCCCGCAGCGCGTCCTCGGTGCAGCGCCGCGCCAGCTCCGGGAAGTTGTTCTCCTTGCTCAGGTGGCCCAGAAGGATGTGCCGCGCACCGCCCTTCACCAGCTCCGCCGCGCACTTCCCCGCGTCCTCGTTGCACAGATGGCCCCGGTTGGACAGGATCCGGTGCTTCAGCGCGTAGGGATAGGAGCCCGCCTGGAGCATGTCCGGGTCGTAATTGGACTCCAGCAGCACCGCGTCCGAGCCGCAGACGTGCTTGAACCAGCCGTTGCGGATGCAGCCCAGGTCGGTGGCAATGGAAAAGCGCGCGCCGCCACAGGAAAAGCTCAGGCCCACGGGCTGGTTCGCGTCGTGGGGCGTGGAAAAGGGCGTGACGTTCATCTCGCCGATGTAGAAGTCCTGCTCCGGCGTGAGGATGCAGCGGTTCCTGGCCTCCACCGTGCCCACCTTGTCCGCCATGCCCTCCCAGGTGCCCTCGGTGGCGTAGACGGGCAGGTTGTACTTGCGGGACAGGATGCCCACGCCGCGCACGTGATCCACGTGCTCGTGGGTGGTCAGGATGGCGGTCAGCATGCCGGGATGCACGCCGATGCGCGCCAGTTCGTTTGTGATGCGCGTGCCGGACAGCCCCGCGTCCACCAGCAGGTGGGTGTCGCCGCAGCCCACGTAGATTGCGTTGCCGCTCGAGCCGCTGAACAGCGGTGAAAAGCGAAGTTCCATGTCTTGAAGCGTTCTCCTTTGTAAACGGGCGTCACACGCCCGACAGATCAAATTTCGGGATGTATTTTTCATCCGACGAGGACAATTCCTGGATGAAGCCGTCCTCCATGCCCAGTTCCAGCAGGTGGTCGGCCACCCGGTCGTACTCCTCCTGGGTGAGCCTGCGTCCGAGCTCATCCACGCCCGCAGCATCGCCGAAGGGCAGGTACTGTGCCATCAGACTCACCCACGTCCCGGGCAATTCGTCGTGGATGTAGTCGAGGATCTGCACCGACTCCTCCGCGCAGCCCGGCAGGATCAGGTGGCGGATGATGGTTCCCCGGCGGATCACGCCGTCCTCGTCCAGCTCCACCGGGCCGGTCTGGCGCAGCATCTCCCTGATGGCGGGGGCTGCGTACTCGAAGTAGTCCGCCGCGCCGGAGTACCTCCGGGCGGAATCAGCTCTGATGTACTTGAGGTCGGGCAAGTACACCTGCACGCGGCCCTCGAAGCGCTTGAGCGTCTCCACCTTCTCATATCCGCCGCTGTTCCACACCACCGGCACCGGCAGCCCGCCCTCCAGCGATTCATAGATGGCGTTGGCGAAGTGGGTGGGGTTGACCAGGTCGATGTTGTGCACGCCCTGCGAAATCAGCTCGAAGTAGATTTCCCGCAGGCGCTCGACGCTCACGGTCTTGCCGTAGCCCTCGTGGGACAGCTCGTAGTTCTGGCAGAAGCAGCATTGCAGGCTGCAACCGGAGAAGAACACCGTTCCTGCACCCCGGGTGCCGGAGATCACCGGCTCCTCGTCGTAGTGGGGTGCAGCGCGGGCGATTCTCGGCTCCGCGCCCATGCCGCAGCGGCCCCTGCCCGTCTCTCCGCGCAGCGCGCCGCAGTTCCGGGGGCACAGCTTGCAGACAAATTCCTTCATATATATTTACTCCGTTCCGTTTGACTTCATTCCGGGAATTGTTTCACGTGGAACATCGACGCGCCCCGACAGCATTTTCGTGGAACAGCCGCCCATGACGGGCACTTCGACGCGATCCGAGCTGTTTCACGTGAAACATTCTCCGCAAACGAATGTACTTATCATATACCTAGCTGAAATCCGGCAGCTCCAACTTCTCCGGGCGGCGCAGCGTGAGCAGCCACACCTCGCTGGTGGTTCCCAGCCGCAGCTGCACGCCGCTGCACCCAACGCCCTGGCTCACCAGCATGGGAAGGTCGCCCGCGTAGTACCAGCCGCCAAGGCAGCGCGCCTCCGCTTCGGGCAGGGTGTAGATCGTGCGCCCGAAGGCCCGAATCTGTCCACCCAGCGTGTGTCCCGCCAGCACCAGGTCGGCCCAGGCTCCGCCCGAGCGCGCTTCCGCCACGCGAACTCCGATGTAGCCCGACGGGTTGTGGGTCAGCGCGATCACGCACTCGCTGCCGTCGAAGTAGCCGCCGATCTCGGAGTAGGGCGTGCGCTTCTCTGATACGTCGCTCAATCCGGCCAGCACCAGCTGCGCGCCGTCCTTCTCGATGGTGGCGCAGCCGTCGTCCAGCAGCGTAACTCCACCGTCGGACATGGCCTCCTTCAGGCCCGTCAGCACGCTGTCCTGCTCCCCCGCCACGGCGTACTTGCCCAGCGGCGCATGGAAGCTGTTCAGGCTCCGCAGGAAGTCGAGCGCCGCAGCCTGACCGCGCGCGTCCGCATAGGGATTTCCATCCAGAATCCTGCCGCCGCAGTAGTCGCCGCCCAGCAGCAGCACGTCGGGCTGAAGCTCGGTAAGCTTGTTCATCAGGCGCTGCGTGCGCCGCGCGTCGGCCTCTCCACGGATGTTCAGATCGGAGACGTACAGCAGCGTGGTTCCGTCCAGTGCGGAGGACAGGTCCTCGAGGTACACCACCGCCTTGCGCACGTGGGTGACGCGCGCCTGCAGCGCCATCCAGCCGAACAGAGCGCCGACCAGCGCAACGACAAGCAAAACCGCGGCCAGCGCGATGCGCCTGCGGCCGCAGCCGTTTTTCTGATTCACTTTTTTCTTCGGCTTGCGCTTCTGCGTCTGCTTCATGGCTCTCCTGTTTCACGTGAAACATTCTGGCCGGAAATGTGCTTGAAAAATGAATTTCCGCTGCCAATTGTCGGTTTTTCTCCCCGTTTTGTCACAGGTTCAACGTTGCAACACAACGCTTGTTTTATTATAATAGGAATGGTATCGGTATACAAGGGATAATTTTTGAAATATGATCGGAGGACTCCATGGACAAAAGACGCTCCGCCAGGCGTCCATGGACGATCGTGCTGCTGATTCTGGCAATCTGCTGCGCGCTGTCCTACGGCATTGCGTCGCTCGGCAGGAGCATCTTCTCCGGCAGCACGCTCGGCCACAGCCAGTCGCTCAGCATCGCCAATATACAGGACCTTCAGACCACGGCCAGCGGCTTCGTCTATTACGACGGAAGCACCGTCTCGGCCATCGATTCCGCCGGAAAGGTGAAGTGGTCGTACATCGTGGGCGCAAACGCCGGCTTTGAGGCCACCGACTACGGCGTGGCCGCCTGGGTGGGCAACACCGTGACGCTCATCGACG
Source organism: Aristaeellaceae bacterium (assembly GCA_051878085.1). Taxonomy (GTDB): domain Bacteria; phylum Bacillota; class Clostridia; order Christensenellales; family Aristaeellaceae; genus SFTH01. The sequence goes on from JBJEJN010000154.1 coordinate 5,307, forward strand.
GCAAGAGCGGCTCCACCACCTACAACGGCACCATGGCGCAGAACGTGCTCGGCGCGCACATCGGCGACAAGTACACGGCCATACTGATCGGCGAGGAAGGCAACAGCACCATCGTTCTGATGGAAAACGGCGGCAAACAGATCAACCAGATCGTCCTGGACAACGTGCTCGCCGTGGATTACGGCTTCTTCTCGGACGGCTCCCTGCTCTGGGTGATGGTGTGCGACACCAACGGAACCGTTCCCACCTGCAACATACAGACCTACCGCCCCGGCAAGGAGATCGTGGGCTCCATCAGCGACACCGAGCAGCTGGCCTACGCCGTGCTGTTCCAGTCCTCGCGGGTGTGCGTGGTCGGCGACGTGTACTACAAGGTGTACGACTACGCCGGCGTGGAGGATCCCAGCCTGCGCAAGCTGGTGTACGGCTGGTATCTGACCGACGCGGACGCCTCCTCCAACGACCCGCTGATGGTCTTCGTCAACGACGCCCAGTGCAAGGGCGAGAGCGACATTCAGGACGTGCGCATCGTGCGCTCGAACCTGGATCGGGTGGTGCGCTTCCCCTTCGGCTGCCGTAGGGTGCTGGCCTCGGGCAACACCATCTACGGCTTCTCGGCGGACGGTCACCTGATGATCATGCGCACGGACGAGGCCTCGCCCCGGGCCTATCAGCTGGGGATGAACATCGACGAGGTCTACGGCGTGACCCGCAACGGCGTGGCGGTGCTGCGCAGCGGCGGCGCGATCTGCCTGGTTGACCTGGAGTGACGCTCCCGGCATAAAAACAGCAGAAACGGGGAATTCTGGAAATACGCTTCATTGTCAGGAGGATGCTGGAATATGAATATTGTTGACATTCTGATCCTCGCAGTGCTCGTCTACGGACTCTTATCGGGCATGCACAAGGGGTTCATCGCGTCGGGACTCTCGGTGGCCGGCTTCGTCGGCTCCTGGTTCGGCGCGCAGATGGTGTACGAGCGCATCGCCAATCTGGCGCTGTCCAACACCACGCTGATGGCGGTGCTGAGTCAGTACCTCGAGCCGGAAACCTTCTTCGCCAGCAAGGCGCAGGCGGCCATGACCGTCTCGGAGGTCGTCTCCGGCGGAGAAGCCGCCATACAGGAAGCCGTGGCCACCGTTGGCCAGAAGATCAGCCTGGTTGCCAAGGCCTTCGAGGCGAACATCCGCAACCAGGCCTTCGCCAACCTGAACATTACCACGCTGTCGGACTATCTGGATCAGACGATCTGGCAGGCGGTGTTCAACGTGCTGGCCTTCCTGCTGGCCTTCGTGCTGATCTACGCGGTGGTCATGCTGGTGATCAACCTGCTGGACCACGTGATCCGCTTCCCGGTGTTCCGCATGTTCGACTGGCTGCTGGGCGGTCTGTGCGGCGTGGCGCGCTCGCTGGTGGTCGCGGTGCTGCTGCTGTGCATCGTCCCGCCGGTGGTATCGCTGTTCGCACCCCAGATGATGCAGGAGCTGCTGGCCACATCCACGCTGTACTCCTTCGTCTCACAGATGGACTTTCTGAATGTCGCCGGTCTGATGACCAGATTGATCGGCTGACCTGCGGCACAGCCGCTGTAATTCGCAAACCAGAGCCGCTCGTTGCGGCTCTTTTTGCTCAAAAGATATCGAAATCATCCAAATCAAACTGAACCGGAGGAACCATGTCAAATTCAAAGAATCAGAGCGTATACGAGGAACGGACGGAGCGCGGCAGCGCGCCCGGCAAGATCATCGCCGCCGTCGTCTGCTTCGGCCTTGCCCTGCTGACGGGCTACCTCAGCCTGGTCGCGCCAACCGCCGGCACCGCCATGGGAAGGATCCGCGATGTGCTCCGGGGCTTCGGCGGCAGCGTCAGCGTGCTGATCGCCCTGTTCCTCGCGTGGATCGGCGCGCTGCTGGTGTTCTCCATCATTGGAAAGCGCATCCGCATCGTCACCACCATCACCAACGTGCTGCTCTTCCTCTGCGCCTTCGCCGCGGTGCAGCTCTTCTCCGCGCAGGCCGTATTCGCCCGGATGAGCATCACCAGCTTCGCCAACTTCGTCAGCAAGTCCTACCAGTACGGCGGTGGCGGCGGAGCCATCGGCGCGCTGCTGGCCTATCCCCTCTACACCTACCTGGGCGAGTGGGGCGGACTCATCGCCCTCGTGCTGGCTTCCGTACTCTGCCTGGTGGTCAACGGCCGTGCCCAGCGCTGCTATCGCTGGCTCCGGCAGCGCAGCGAAGAGGGCCAGCACTACGTGGAACAGCGCCGCAACGAGAAAAATGTAGAACGTATGTTCGAGTATGATGAGTTCGACCAGCCCGCGCCCCGCAGGAATCCCCAGCCGGAGCGCCGCAGTCCGCGTCCGCAGCCGGAGAATCGAACGCAGGCGAGCCGTCCGCGTCCGGAGCGTCCCCCGCAGGAGCGCGCGGCGACCCGGCCCACGCGGAAGGTGTCCGACCCGGAGCGGGATTACATCGTGATCGACGAGAGCAAGCCGCAGCAGGAGGCTCCAAAGCCCAAGCGCAGCGCGCCGAAGCGCAAGCTCTACAAGGAGACCATCGACCCGGAGGCGGCCCCGCCGAACCCCATCGAGGAACAGCCGTCGGACATCGAGATTCCCAAGCCGCTGCGCAAGCTGCGCCAGAACGCCTCCAAGCCCCAGCCTGAACGGGCCGCTGAAGGCCCGGTGGAGGACATCCCGGAGACCGACGTGCCGGACTTCTTCACTGTGAAGCAGGAGGAGAAGGAGCCGGAGGGCTTCAAGCCGCGCAGCTATGCCTCGCCCAAGGCCAAGCCCAAGCGCGTGGTGGAGGGCGTACAGCCGCTGACCATCGACGATATCGTGCCGGAGCAGGAGCCGGAGGAGGACGACGAGGCGCCCTTCGACGTGCCCCACACCACCGTCAAGCCCACGAAGTTCCGCCGCGTTCCGGTACCTGAGCCGGAGGACGAGGAGGAGATCTACGATTATCCGCCCATCGACCTATTGGAGCAGGGCGACCAGCAGAAGGTGACCCAGGCGCACAAGGAAGCGGACATGGAGAAGGCGGACATGCTGATCGAGACGCTGAACTCCTTCGGCATCGACACGCGGCTGGTGGGCATCGCCCACGGCCCTGCGGTGACGCGCTTCGAGCTGCAGCCCGCGCCGGGCGTGAAGGTGAGCCGCATCACCTCGCTGGCAGACGACATCGCCATGCGCCTTGCGGCCATGTCGGTGCGCATTGAAGCGCCTATCCCCGGCAAGGCTGCGGTGGGCGTGGAGATTCCCAACGACAAGGTGGAGATGGTGCGCCTGCGCGACGTGCTGGAGTGCCCCGAGGCCAAGCGCCACCCGTCGAAGATCGCGGTGGGTCTGGGCAAGGACAACTCCGGGCGCTACATCGTGGCGGACATCGCGAAGATGCCCCACGTGCTGATCGCCGGACAGACCGGCTCCGGTAAGTCGGTGTGCATCAACTCCATCATTACATCCATCCTCTACCGCGCCACCCCGGAGGAAGTGCGCATGATCCTGATCGACCCGAAGGTGGTGGAGCTATCCATCTACAACGACATTCCCCACCTGATCGCCCCCGTCGTGACCGACCCCAAGAAGGCCGCGTCCGCGCTGGACTGGGCGGTGGCGGAGATGGGCATGCGCTACAAGAAGTTCGCCGAGCGCGACGTGCGCGACATCAAGGGCTACAACAAGAAGCTGCAGCCCGGCGAGAAGATCATGCCGCAGATGGTGATCGTCATCGACGAGCTGGCCGACCTGATGATGGTCTGCCCCGGCGAGGTGGAGGACAGCATCTGCCGTCTGGCGCAGCTGGCCCGCGCGGCGGGCATGCATCTGGTCATCGCCACCCAGCGCCCGTCGGTCAACGTCATCACCGGCATCATCAAGGCCAACATCCCCACCCGCATCGCCTTCTCGGTGGCCTCGCAGGTGGACAGCCGCACCATGATCGACCACGGCGGCGCGGAGAAGCTGCTGGGCAACGGCGACATGCTCTTCGTGCCCTCCGGCATCAACAAGCCGCTGCGCGTGCAGGGCGCGTGGGTCAGCGACGAAGAGGTGCACGCCGTGGTGTCCTACATCAAGGACCGCAGCGAGACCACCTACGATGAGGACGTGGTGGAGAAGATCGAGAACTCCGTCCGCAGCGACGCCGAGCGCGAGGAGGTCGCCGACGAGTACGACCCGCGCCTGCCCGAGGCCGTGGAGATCGTCGTCGATATGGGTCAGGCCTCCACCTCCATGCTCCAGCGCCGCATGCGCGTGGGTTATGCCCGCGCCGGACGGCTCATCGATGAGATGGAGAAGCGCGGCATCATCTCCGAAGCCGACGGCTCCAAGCCCCGCAACGTGCTCATCACCCGCGAGGAGTTCCTCGCGATGTTCGAGGAGGAGGAGGGGTGACGGTCAGGGGTTACGATGGGGGACGCTGTCCCCCATACCCCCTGCTTAGGGGAATGATTCCCCTAAGAACCCTCATATGGGGCGCACATTGTGCGCCCTGAAATTTCAAATAATATGGGACATCCGGGTTTCCTCGTGCAAATCAGGTATTCCCGTTTCCCAAAGCCTCCCTTGTGTAAATAGCAGTCGCGACTCCAAGGGAGCCGCGACCAGCCGCCGGGAAATTTTCAATTTCCACGGCGCGCTGCCGGCCGCTGCAATCCATTGCAGTGCGGCCGGTGCGTAAAGGGAGGTGGCGCGGCAGCGCCGGAGGGATTGTCGCCTCCCATGCTTCCTTGTGCAAAGGGAAACAAAATGCGCGATGTTGTCCGACGAAACATATGCCAAATTGAATTTTCCTGGTCACATCTTTCCTTTCTAAATAATAGGTTTACACTTCCATGCTAAAATGGATGCGTTGACAGAAAAAACAGTCATCATCTGGAAGGAAATTGCATTATGAATAGCAACACCCGCCCCACCGTGGGCATGGTTTCCCTGGGCTGCGCGAAGAATCTGGTGGATTCGGAAAACATGCTGGGCATGCTGCGCGACCGGGGCTACGAGATCGTAAGCGACCCCTCTCAGGCGGAGATCATCTTCGTCAACACCTGCGGCTTCATCGAGTCGGCCAAGCAGGAGTCCATCGACGCAATCTTCGAGATGGCGGAGTACAAGAAGACCGGCAGGCTGAAAAAGCTGTTCGTCACGGGCTGTCTGGCCCAGCGCTATGCCGATGCGCTGGCCTCGGAGATGCCGGAGGTGGACGGCTTCATGGGCGTGGCGGACTACGCGCGCCTGTACGACATGCTGGACGAGGCCATGGCGGGCAAGCGTCCGATCTACATGAACGACGGCGAACGCTTCTTCAACAGCGGTCGCGTGCTGACCACCGCGCCCTACTCGGCCTACGTGAAGATTTCAGACGGCTGCAACAACCGCTGCACCTACTGTGCGATTCCGCTGATTCGCGGCAACTACGCCTCCCGGCCCTTCGACGACATCGTGGCCGAGTGCCGCCGCCTGGCCAGCGAGGGCGTGACGGAGATCACGCTGATCGCCCAGGACACCAGCCGCTACGGCTGCGACTTCGGCGACAGGCACTTCATGCTGCCGGAGCTGCTGCGCGCGGTGAGCGAGATCGAGGGCGTGCACTGGGTGCGCGTGCTCTACTGCTACCCGGACAGCACGGAGGATCGGTTATTGGACGAGATCGCGAACAATCCGAAGGTCGCGCCCTACCTGGATCTGCCGCTGCAGCACATCAACGACCCCATCCTGAAGGCGATGAACCGCCGCGGAAGCGCGGACTGGATCAAGAGCCGCATCGCGGAGTGCAAGAAGCGGGGCCTTACGCTGCGCACCACGATGATCGTGGGCTTCCCCGGCGAGACCGACGAACAGTTCGGGGAGCTGCTGCAATTCGTCAAGGACGCGCGCTTTGACCGCCTGGGCGCGTTCACCTACTCCCCCGAGGAGGGCACGAAGGCGGCGATCATGCCCAATCAGATCGACGAGGGCGTGAAGCTCGAGCGTCTGGATCAGCTGATGATGCTGCAGCAGTCGATCTCCATGGAGCTGCTGGAGGCGCGCATCGGCGAAACCTGCGAGGTGCTGGTGGAGGGCCGCGACGAGGACGGCTGGTACGGGCGCTCCATCCGCGAGGCCCCGGAGTCCGACGGCTGCATCCATCTGATCACTGACCGCGAATTGATCCCCGGCAGCTACATTCAGGCCCGCATCACCGCTGCGGACGCCTATGATCTCACCGCCGAGGTGCTGTAAATCCAAAGGAGGATAATTATGAACCTTCCCAACAAACTTACAATGCTGCGCATCCTGATGATTCCGGTATTCGTGGTCTTCGCGCTGATCCAGCAGCAGTGGGCGCAGTACGTGGCGATTCTGATCTACATTCTGGCCTGCATCACCGACACGCTGGACGGAAAGATCGCCCGCTCCCGCCACCTGGTCACGAACTTCGGCAAGTTCGCCGATCCCATCGCCGACAAGCTGCTGGTGATGTCCGCGCTGGTGGTGCTGGTGGAATCCGGCCGCATGCCCTCCTGGGTGTGCATCGTGATGCTGGCCCGCGAGTTCATCATCTCCGGCTTCCGCCTGGTGGCAGCCGGCGGCGGCAAGGTCATCGCTGCGGGCAAGCTGGGCAAGCTCAAGACCGTGTTCCAGATGTCCTCCACCGTCGCGCTGATGCTGCTGGTGCCCGTGGCAGGTTCTCCCCTGCTGGGCCACTTCGGCGTGGTGCTGGCCAACATTCTGATGTACATCGCCGTCGCGCTCACCATTGTCAGCGGCGCGGAGTACATCATCAAGAACGCCGACTGCATCTCGGACATGTAAAACGCTGGGCGTTTTATCCCACCTGCTATCGCGCTGTAATCGAACGAATCCCTGCCCCCACTGGTTCAAGGGGCAGGGATTCTGCGTTTCTTTCCGAATGGAATCAAGGCATTCACCCGATCTTCGCCCCGGCAGGAATGGGGCGAAGATCTTGCGTACGGAATCGAAGCAACTTCAGAACATATGGAAGAAATCCAGTCCATAGCCGCCGGACTGGATTTCGTGTCTTCCTGCATCAACTCAAGAGAAAAGAAGCGCAGAAAACCTGTCCCATTCTCACCGGGACAGGTTTTCGTCAATTCAAACGCCGACAGGCATGTAGCAGCGGGCCTAGCCCGCCAATGGAGCGTTTAATGCGAACAGCCTCTCCTGGGTGTTCACGGTGGCGTTGCCGGTAGCGGCCTCGCCGATCTTCGCCTGGAAGGCGCTCACCGCGATGCTGGTATTCGAGCCGTACAGGCCGTCGGGCTTGGCGGCCTCGTCGGTCAGATACCCCAGCTCCGCAAGCCTCGCCTGAAGGGAATAGACCGCGTTGGTGCGGTAGTTCAGCTTGAGGTCGTAGTAGGTGGACACGTAATCGTCCATCGCAGGCAGGGTCTGCGTATCGATGGTCAGGCGATCCCCCACCACGTTCTCGTTCAGGCCGAACAGTTTGTTCATGGTGACCAGCTTGTAGCCCTTGCGGCTGGCCGTCTGGATGAAGGTCTCAAAGACCTCCATGGACTTCTCCGTCATGTCGAACTGGTAGATGTTGCCGTTCTCCAGCGTGTCGATCAGCTGCTCGGCGGTCATGCCCTTGTAGGAGTAGGTGTAGCTGGCCACGCCCGCGTAGCCCAGCTTGTTGATGAAGAAGTGAGTGCGCTGGTCGTACTTGCTGTTGTCGTAATACGGGCGGTAGAAGTGCTGCTCGTAGTCCTTTCCCACCACATAGCTGGCGGCGATGCTCTGCTTCCACAGCTGCAGCGCCAGCTCGCCGTTGGAGAGCTGATATTCCTTCTTGTGGCTGTAGCTGTGGTTCTCCAGCTCGTAGCCGTAGCGCAGCACGCAGGTGCGGAAGCCCTCCGCCATGCCCTCGCTCATCAGCGCCTCGCCGGTGGGGAACAGCGTCAGCATCGCGTCGTACCGCCGGGCGATCTCCACGATCTGGGAGAGCACCTCCGGATCGTTGCAGTCGTCCACGGTGATGGCGATCATGGCCTCGTCGTCCGGGGTGCGCAGCGCACGGTCAAAAATGGGCAGGAAGTAGTCCCCCTCCAGCGGCTCGGGAACCAGGCGGTTGCCGCCGGACTGCGCCGCAGTCGGCTCGGGCTCCGCGACGGGCTCCACCTCCCCAGTCTCCACAGGTTCCACGCTCTGCTGGGGAAGCTGCGCCTGCGAGGTCTGCAGATCCGCACCCAGCACCAGCGGCGCGGAGGTCGCGCTCCCGGCGTCCACGAAATCTGTGGCGTTGGGCCGGATCGCCAGGTCGCTCGGTGCATCTATCTGCGCGCCGCCGTTGACCAGGATCACCACCAGCGCCGCCGCAACCAGCATCAGAATGACGATCAGCGCCGACAGCACGCCGTATCCGCGCCTCCTGCGCATCGCTCTCTTTTCACGACTGGGCATATATACAAACTCCTGACTGAGTAAATTCTGACGATAAATTTCCATTTATCAGTATAACAGATGTGCACACGGCTTTCAAGGACATTTCCTGTGCATTCCTGTGAAGAATGGTTTCTCCATTGAAAAAGGCTCCCCGTGTGGGAAGCCTTCCTATATATTCACAGCGCCAGCAGGCACTCCGGTTCCTTCACCAGCACGTATGCATTGAAATAGAAGGGGCTGTGCTCCACCAGGCGGAACAGGCCCGCAAGCGCGTCGGCCAGATCGTCGCGACTGCCACGCTCCAAGGTATAGGCCGCGCCCATCGCCCGCATGGCGGCGTAGGTCAGGCACAGGCCCGACCGCACCTGCTCCGGCTTCAATCGATCGTCCACCCAGGGCAGGTTCATGTAAACCAGGTGGTTGGCCAGGATGTTCTCGTACCAGCGCTCCCACCCGGGAAATCTCTCCTCAAACCGACGCGCATCTGCGGAAAAATTTTCCGCCGCGTCGGGATTCTCCGCGCCGTAGCGCGCAATTGTCTCGGCTGCAAAGCGCCTGAGCGCCTCCGAATCCTCCGAAAGCGCTTCCAATGCGCCCGTCAGCGCCCGCAAACCTTCCGCAAGCATCGCTTCCTTGGGCACATAGTCTATATCGCCCGCGATTGCGCCGCAAATCTTTCCGATGCGCTCGCGCAGCGAACCAGCATCCTCCTGAAGGAGCTCCATCGTTCGCTTGCCCAGGTTCAGCATCCCATCGTCGGCCCGGGCCTCGATCTCCGATTTCGCGTCCATCTCCACGAAGGAAAACCTCAGCTGCTCCGGTCGCATCAGCAGCTCCACCACCGCCTCGCAGCTGTTGGAGCATAGCGCCTCGTACATGCTGCCCTCCTTCTTCAGGCAGCGCGGGTACATGCGGCAGATCTCCGGCAGCGCCGCTTCGCCCAGATCCCTTTGAATCATGCACAGCCCGTCTTCGTCGTGCATCGGGCATTCTCCCAGCCAATTGGGTGAAATCAGGCGGAAGCGCTCGGGCGACGGCGACTCCGGCACGCGAAACGCGCACTCCAGGCGGCGGTGTATCTCCTCCGGGCACTCCATGCCGATCAGGCGGAAGTACTCCTCCATCCCCACGGCGATGTCCCAGCCGGTGCAGCAGCAGTTGCGGCACGCGCCGCACTTGCACTTGAAGCCCTCAAAGTAGTCCGGTTGCAGCCAAAGTTGTTTGTCTTGCAAGACGCATCGCTCTCCCTTTATTTGATTTTGAACGGGAGGATTATAGCATCTTCCTGCATCGATACCATTAAGAAAAAGCGGCGAAACCGGAAATTCTTTCGGTTCACCGTTAAAAGTTCCGCATAATTTTGTTATCCGCCCTGCTTTGCAGCCTCTTTTTCAGGTTTCTTCTCCGCAAGAAAGCGCTTCAGGCGGTCGATGGCCTCCTGCTGCTTGGTGATCAGGAAGGACGCGATGCCCTGCGCCTGCGCGTCCGCGTCCGGGTTGGAGTTGCGCGCCTTGGTCAGCTCCACCACGCCCATGGTTGCCCCCTGGATCACGATGTCCGCGATGTGCGAGGCCGACCTGTCCGCGATGGTGTTGATCCGCATGCCCATCCACAGCCCCATCTGCGCCCCGGGGCCGGGTCGACGCGGCGCGATTCCCTGCATCAAAAGCAGGTTCTCCGCGTCCCGCATGGCGTCAAAGTAGTACTGGCGCTCCAGCACCAGCTCGCCTCTCAGCTCCGCGTCCGCCGTGCGGTTGAGCAGCTGTTCGCAGGCGTTCACCCCCGTGTGCCCGTTCTCCGCGATGGCCTGCAAGAGCTTCTGCGTGGGATTCATTTGTCAAATCGCCTCCGTCCTTGAATTTCGCAAATATTCTTCGCGCGGACGGGTGAAAATATGCCGGGAAAAGTAGGCGAAGTTCTGTCGAATTTGAAGAAAATTAGGCTTCTTGCGAGAAAGGTTGCATATGTTCCGTTTCATGTATATAATAAATGTACAAATGTGAAAATTGGGGTGGTTTCATGTCAATGTATCCTCTTATTCTGATCGCAGACGACGATCCGGTGGTTCACGAGTCGCTGGGCCTGTATCTGGGCAGCGAGGGCTATGAGCACCAGAGCGCGTATGACGGCCAGCAGGCGCTCGAGCTGTTCGAGAGCCTCCATCCCGATCTGATGGTACTGGATCTGATGATGCCGAAGGTCTCCGGCCTGGACGTGTGCCGCCAGATCCGGCAGAACAGCTCCATGCCCATCATCATGCTCACCGCAAAGGGCGAGGAGATCGACCGCATTCTGGGCCTGGAGCTGGGTGCGGACGACTACATCGTCAAGCCCTTCTCCCCGCGCGAGGTGCTGGCCCGCATCAAGGCGGTGCTCCGGCGCTTCAGCGAAAAGACCGGGGACGAGGATTCCTCCATCATCCGCCTGCCGCAGCTGGAGATCAGCCTGGAGAACTACCAGGTGAAGGCCGCCGGCAAGGTGATTCCCTGCACGCCCAAGGAGGTCGAGATCCTGCACATGCTGTGCTCCAACGTGGGCCAGGTGTTCAGCCGCGAACAGATTCTCTCCCGCGTATGGGGCTACGATTACTTTGGAGACACCCGCACCGTGGACGCGCACATCAAGCGCATCCGCCAGAAGCTGCCCCAGGAGAACGTGCCGTGGGCGCTCAAGACGGTGTACGGCGTGGGCTACCGCTTTGAGGTCAATGCATAATGAGGCGCTTTCGCTCTCTTCCGGGGAGCCGTCCGTCCGTCAGCGTTGCGGATGAACCGAAGGATGCTTCCCGCAAGAAAAACAGTCACAGCGTGCTGATCCAGCGCGCTGTGCTCTTTACCACCGCAGAATTTCTGCTTGCGGTGCTGGTAGGTTCCCCCATCTTCCACCTGGCTGACAGGCTCGGCGCAGGGCGCTTTGCTTCGCTCATCGGGCTGCTGACCGGCTTCATCGCAGCGTGCGCCGCCGCGTGGCCGCTGAGCAAGTGGATTCTGATGAAGAGCGTCCGGCAGATTTCCTCGCTGCGGGACGTGGCCGTGAAGGTCTCCGGCGGCGACTTCGACGCGCACGCCGACGAGGCCATGCCCGGCGAGATGGGCGAGCTGGCCAGGGCGCTGAACAACCTGTCCTACCAGCTCAGCCGCAACATGTACATGCTCATCGTGGAGCGCAACCGCCTGAAGCACATGCTCAACGGCCTGTCGGAGGGCATCATCGCCATCGACGCGGAGGGCCAGATCACCCACATCAACCCCGCCATCGAGGGCATGTTCGAGCAGAAGAAGGTTTCCGTGGGCCTGCCGGACGCGCGCATGAAGTACATTCCCGACAAGGCCGTGTGGGAGGACTTCGACGCGGTCATCAAATCCGGCGAGGCCGTGACCCGCACCTTCAACCACCGGGAGATGACCCTGCGCATGACGATCACGCCCATCGTGGACGAGATCGGCGCCACCGCCGGTGCGGTGGGCCTGTTCAGCGACGTGACCCAGATGGAGCGCCTGGAGCGCACAAGGCGCGAGTATGTCTCCAACGTCTCCCACGAGCTGCGCACGCCGCTGACCGCGGTGCGCGCGCTGGTGGAGCCGCTGAAGGAGGGCATGGTCACCAAGGAAGAGGATCGGATGCGCTACTACGACATCATCCTGCGGGAGGTCATGCGCCTGTCCAGGCTCATCAACGACCAGCTGGAGCTGTCCCGCCTGCAGAGCGGCGGCGTGGCCATTGAAAAACACCGCATGCAGCTGGACGATCTGATCTACGACGTGTGCGACCGCTACAACTCCATCGCGGAGGAGCACGGACTGAAGCTCAACATCGAGACCGACCTCTCGGATTGCCCCAGCGTCTGGGCCAACGCCGACCGCGTGGAGCAGATGTTCATCATCCTGCTGGACAACGCCATCAAGTACACCGAGGCCGGCAGCGTGAACGTCAATGTGGGCTGGGACGATGAGAAGGTCACCATCACCGTGCGGGACACCGGCATCGGCATCTCGGAGGAGGATCTGCCCTACGTGTTCGACCGCTTCTACAAGGTGGACAAGGCCCACAGCGGCAAGGGCAGCGGCCTCGGCCTCTCCATCGCCAAGGAGCTCTTGAACCGCATGGACGAGCAGATTTGGGTGGAGAGCGAAAAGGGCGTGGGCAGCGCGTTCAGCTTCACCGTGCACCGCAACCCGCCCGCGTCGGAGGAACAGGCAAGCTAAGACCGGAGGACAAGACATATGAAGAAATTTCTGATCGTCGTGGACATGCAAAAGGACTTCGTGGACGGCGCGCTGGGCACAAGCGAGGCCCAGGGGATCGTTAAGAACGTGGCGCGCAAGATCGAGGGCTTCGACGGCGAGATCATCGTCACCTACGACACCCACGGGGAGGATTACATGCAGACCGCCGAGGGCAGAAAGCTGCCCGTTCCCCACTGCATCAAGGGAACCCCCGGCTGGCAGCTCGACGCGCGCGTGGAGGCTGCGCTGGCGGGCAGGGAATGCACCCGCATCGAAAAGCCCACCTTCGGCTCGGTGAAGCTTGCGCACATGCTCGGCAAGATGGCGGAGGGCGAGGACTTCACAGCGGAGTTCATCGGCCTGTGCACTGACATTTGCGTAGTGAGCAACGCGCTGCTGGTGAAGGCCGCCTATCCTGAGATGGAGCTTACCGTGGACGCGAGCTGCTGCGCAGGCGTGACGCCCGCAACCCATCAGGCCGCGCTCACGACCATGCGAAGCTGTCAGATCAATGTGATTGGTGAATAAGATAAAACGCCCGCGATCAGTCATACGCGCTGATCGCGGGCGTTTTGTCCGTAGGGCGGGATGCCCTCATCCCGCCGCATAGACAACCCCTCCGTCACGGCTGCGCCGCGACACCTCCCCTTACACAGGGGAGGCATAGATGTTCCCCACGTCGGCGCGACTGCTATTTGCACAGGGGAGGCACGAAGCCTTCTTCTACGGCTACGCCGCACTTCATAGTATCCTTTTCTCAAGAATGACCTTAAATATTTTTTCCCAGCGGCGCATTGCGCCGCTATATGAGGATTCTTAAGGGCATCATGCCCTTAAGCGGGGGTCCAGGGGGCAGAGCCCCTGGAATTTCACTTCTCGCAATTGTTCTTGGGCGGCTGCATATCCCGCGTGACCTTGGCGTGCTTCGCCACGGGCCAGGTGATGAAGGTGTTGCCGCCGATCACCGCGCCCTCGCCGATCACGGTGTCGCCGCCCAGGATGGTGGCGTTGGCGTAGATGGTCACGTTGTCCTCGATGGTGGGGTGGCGCTTCTTGCCCGAGAGCATCTGCCCGTTGCGGGTGGAGAGCGCGCCCAGGGTCACGCCCTGATAGAGCTTGACGTGCGCGCCGATCTCGGTGGTCTCGCCGATGACGATGCCGGTGCCGTGGTCGATGAAGAAATACTCGCCGATCTGCGCGCCGGCGTTGATGTCGATGCCGGTCAGGCTGTGGGCATACTCCGTCATGATGCGCGGAATGAAGGGTACCCTTTTCCCGTACAGCTCGTGGGCCACGCGGTAGACGAAGATTGCGAACAGGCCCGGATAGCTGAAGATCACCTCCGCGCGGCTCTGCGCCGCCGGATCGCCCTCAAACTCCGCCTCCACATCCTTCACCAGCATGCGCTGAATCTCCGGAATCTGCGCGAAGAACTCCCCGCACACCTGCTGCGCGCGGGCCTTGACTGCCTCCGCGTCCGGATTTCCGTAGGAGAAGGCCAGCTTCAGCTGGGCGTAGAGCATGTTCCAGATGCGGTTCAGCGTGTGGCCGAGGAAGTAATCGTCGCTCTCGTCGCTGAAATAGCCCGGAAACATCACCTTGCGCAGCTCCTCGATCAGCAGGATGATCTGATCCCGCTGGGGCATCTGCCGCTTCGGCCCGCGAAGAAAAATCTCTTCCCGACAACAGGTGTCGGAAATCTCCTGTACAACCTTTGAAATCAGCTCCTGCATCCTGTGATCCCTCTCCTTTCAGAAGTATTCTTATCGAAATCCGCGCCGCAAAATCACTTGCCCACGCAGAAATTCTGAAACACCCGGTCGATGACCTCCTCGGACGCGTCCTCGCCGGTGATCTCCGACAGCGCCTGAAGCGCCTCGCGCAGGTCGATCTCAACCATGTCCAACGCAAGCCCCGCATCGATGGCCTCCACCGCCCGCTTCAGCGCCGCCACAGCCCGCCGCGCAAGGTCGATGTGCCGCTGCTGGGTCATGCGATCCTCCATGCCGTCCTCCAGACGCACCCGCGCCTCCATGCGGCGAACCAGCTCAGAAACGCCCGTGCCCTCCGCCGCGCTGATCTCCAGCGCGCCAGGCACGCAGATTTTTGTGGGCAGGTCGGTCTTGTTCACGCACACGATGAAGCGCGGATCGCTCTGCGCCTGCTTCAGCAGCGCCGCGTCCTCCTCCGTCAGCTCCTGTGAGCCGTCCAGCACCACCAGCACCACGTCCGCCGTCTCCACGGCCCGCCGCGCGCGCTCCACGCCGATTCGCTCCACGGGGTCGTCGGTGTCGCGCTGGCCGGCGGTGTCGGAGAGCTCCGCCATGACGCCGCCCAGCGTGATGCGCTCGGTGAGCACGTCCCGTGTGGTTCCCGGCACGCTGGTCACAATGGCGCGCTCCTGATTCAGCAGCGCGTTCATCAGCGACGACTTGCCCACGTTGGGCCGTCCCGCCAGCACGATGCTCGCGCCCTCGCGAATGAGCTTCGCGCCGCGCTCGTCGCATTTTTCCTCGATGGCGGCGATGACCGTTTCGATCCCCGCGCGCACGCGCTGCGCCGCGTCCATCTCCTCCACCTCATCGGGGAAGTCGGTGCAGGCCTCGATCAACGCCATGTGCTCCTTCAGCTGCTCCGCAGCGCCGCGCACGAAGCCCGACACGCCGCCCTCCAGCTGCCGCAGCGACGCGCGCGCCGCCGCCTCGGAGTTCGCGCCGATGAGGCTCATCACGGCCTCTGCGCGGCTCAGATCGATGCGGCCGGACAGGAATGCCCTGCGGGTGAATTCGCCCGGCTCAGCGGCTCTCGCGCCCGCCTGAATCGTTCGCTCCAGCACCCGCCGCGCGCACACGCCGCCGCCGTGACATTGGATCTCGAACATGTCCTCTCGGGTGTAGGTTTTGGGCCCGGCATACCAGACCGCCATGACCTCGTCCAGCGCATTTCCGTCCGCATCCACGGCATGACCGTACATCATGCGGTGGGACTCGATTGCGCGGGCCTTGGCCGGGCGGAAGCAGGCTTCAAATATGCGCCGCGCATCGCCGCCGCTGACCCGCACGATGGCGATGCCGCCCTCGCCGGACGCGGTGGCGATGGCGCTGATGGTGTCGCGCTCCATCATCTGCCGCCGGTGCGCACCGGCAGGATCAGGTGCACGTAGTCGCTGTCGCCCACGGGGGTCACGATGCAGGGCGAAACCGCGTTGTTCAGGTTCAGCTCGATGCTGTCGCCGTCAATGAAGCGCACCACGTCGGTCAGGTACTTCACATTGAATGCGATGCTCAGGTCTGCGCCCTCCTGGCGGGTCGGCAGCTCCTCGCGCACGTCGCCGATCTGGGAGTGGGCCTCGATGACCATGCTGCCGCCCTCGATGCGCAGCATGATGAGGTTGTTGCTGCCCTCGCGGGCGATCAGCGCGGCGCGGTCGATGCAGCGGCGGAAGGGATCCAGCTCCACCTCCACGCGGGTGGCGAAGGACTTGGGCAGGATCTGCCGGTACTGCACGTACTCGCCCTCGATGAGGATGACGTAGATCTCGGTGTTCTCCAGCTTGATATGCAGCTTGTTGCCGCCGAAGGACAGCTGAGCAAAGGCCTCCTCGTCGTCGGAGAGCAGCTTTCCGATGTCGCCCACCGCGCGGCCCGGGATGATCGCGGAGAACCTCTCCAAAACATCCGAGCACTTCGCGCGCCGCAGCGCCAGTCGGTAGCCGTCCAGCGCGACCATGGTCACGTCGCCGCCGCCGATCTCCAGCAGGCAGCCGGTGAGCACCTCGCGCATGTCGTCCTGGGCGATGGCGAACTCCGTCTTTTGGATCATGTCGCGCAGCATGTCCTGGGGCAGCGAAATTTCCCGTTCATCATCCATTTTGGGGAGCCTCGGGAACAGGTCTGCGTCCTGACCGGAGATGTTCGTGCGGGAGGATGCGCTGCGGATGGTGAATACGAAGCGGTTGTCCATGCGGATGTCCACCGTGTCGTCGGGAAGTCTCCGCACGATCTCGCTGAACAGCTTGCCCGGAACCACGCCCCGGCCCGGCTCGCTGATGTCCGCCGGAATCCGCGTGATGATGGTGATGCGCTCGTCCGAGCAGGTGAGCGTCAGCTCCTCCATGTCCGTCTCGATCAGCACGCCCTCCAGAATCTGGTTCGTCGTGCGGTTGGCCAGCGCCTTCGTCGCAATCTGAAGCGCCTCGATCAGCTTTGAAGTGGAGCAAGTGAACTGCATGTGATTGGCCTCCTGTTCCCTGAAGAATTACAGTATAAATATTTAAGGTAGTCGTAGGAGTAGGGTTGTGGATATTGTGGACAAACTCCCAAAACGCCTGTGCCGCAGCGCTTTTGGGACCCCTTTTTATCAACAGCGCCCGTGGATTGCGGGTGGACAAGCCTGGTGGTTGTACACAGGCTGCGTTGAGGGGCTACGTCAGGGGCGCTGCCCCTGAAACCCCGCTTAAGGGCATGATGCCCTTAAGAATCCTCAATTAGCGCGCAATGCGCGCTGGAAAAAATATTTAAAACAACGCTTATCGCAATTACGATCTGGTTCGTAAATATATTTTTTATACAGAGGGTTCCAAGGGGAATCATTCCCCTTGGCGGGGGTTATAGGGGGCGGCGCCCCCTAATCGTCTCCCCCTAGCCGTTTTTGACCATCGCAGTCAGCTCCTCGATGCGCCGCTTGAAGGAGAAGTTGTTCTTCATCTCCTCGGCGATCTTGTCGCAGCCGTGCATGACGGTGGTGTGGTCGCGACCGCCGAAGGCGCGGCCGATGTTGGTGGTGGAGAGCTGGGTGAGGTCGCGGCAGAGGTACATGGCGATCTGCCGTGGCACGGCAATATCGCGGCTGCGCTTTTTGGAGACCACGTCCTCCTGGGTCACGCCGTACTGGTCGCAGACCACGGAGATGATGAGCTCGGGGGTGATGCGCCGGCCCTCCTGGGACTTCATCAGTTGGGACAGGGAATTCTGGGCAAATTCCAGGGTGATGGGCGTGCCCATGAGCTGACACTGTGCGCTCAGGCGGGTGAGCGTGCCCTCCAGCTCGCGGATGTTGGATTCCACGTGGGAGGCGATGTAGTCGATCACGTCGTAGGACACGTCGATGCCCTCCTCGTCGGCCTTCTTGCGCAGGATGGCCACGCGGGTCTCGTAATCGGGCTTCTGGATGTCCACGATCAGGCCCCACTCGAAGCGGGAGCGCAGGCGATCCTCGATGGTGGGGATGTCCTTGGGCGGACGATCGGAGGAAATGATGATCTGCTTGCCCTTGGAGTAGAGGTCGTTGAAGGTGTGGAAGAATTCCTCCTGGGTGGACTTCGTCTTGGACAGGAACTGGATGTCGTCCACCATCAGCACGTCCACGTTGCGCATGCGGTTGCGCAGCTCGGCGGTGCCCTTCTTCTGCACGATGGCGTCGATCAGCTCGTTGGTGAAGCTCTCCGACGAGGTCAGCAGCACGTTCTTCGAGGGATCTGCCGCGATGATGTAGTTGCCGATGGCGTTCATCAGGTGGGTCTTGCCCAGGCCCACGCTGCCGTAGATGAACAGCGGATTGTAGGCCGCGCTGGGCTCCTCCGCCACCGCCAGCGACGCCGCGCAGGCGAAGCTGTTGCTGGGTCCCACCACGAAGTTCTCAAAGCTGTACTTCGGATTCAGCGTGGTCTGCTTCACCTCGCTCTGAAGCCGCGCCAGCTCATCCCGGGTGTAGAACTCCAGCTCGTAGCTCCGGCCGAAGCTCAGCTTCAGCATGTTGTACAGATCCGTGTAGTAGCGCTGCTTCACGTGGTTCAGCGTCAGGGAATTGTTCACCATGATGCGGATGGAATCCTGCGTCACCGAATGCAGCTCCAGCGGCTTGATCCAGGTGGAAAAGGAGATGGGTATCAGGTTGTCCTCCAGCAGCTTGATCGCCTTGTCCCATGCTTCCTTCTGTTCAGGCGTGTAATTCATGCTTCCTCCGTAGTCCGTTTGATGAATTCTTGAAAAAAGTACGTTCCGGCTTCATCCCAAAATGACGCTTTATCCACATTTTTTTCACAATCTGTGGATAAAGCGTATGATTTTGTGGATAATGTGACTCTATTGTAGCAGACCGGCGGGCCAATTTCAATAGGATTTTTGGAATTTTCGGAAATTGTCGAATTGCACCAATATTTGGCAGGAGGCGACCCGGTGAGGCCCACACTGTTGATAAGTTGTGGACAGTGTGTCAATAACAGGTGGGCGGGCGGGGGATAAGCGCGATTTTGGGCGAAAAACAGGGAGCATGATGACATACTCCCTGTCTGAAAGTCAGTTCTTCTCCGCCGAAGACTCGTCGCGCAGCACGCCGATGGGGAACTCCACGATGCGCAGCGGCGATTCGCCGTAGGGGGTCAGCTCCAGGATGTCCAGGGCGCTGCGGGAGAGCTTGGGCACCATGGGCACCGGCGCGCAATTTGCGCCGTCCATGGGCCAGTCGATCTTCGCGGCCTTCACCATCACGCCCACGGCGCTCTCGCCATGGCCGAAGGCGGAGATGTCCTCCTCGATCTGGATCAGCTTCATGGGCTCGTCGCGCACCAGCGCGCGGTTCCATGCGTCGGAGGTGGACGCGCACAGGCCGTCCCCGGTCTCCGTCCACGCAGCCTCCGGGCGCAGTGCCATCAGCAGCGGACCGACCTCCACCGCGCCGGACTGATGGTACCAGCGGGAGATGCGCGGCACGGCGGGCATCTCCAGGCGGATCACGTCGCCGGCGGACCACCTGCGGCGGATGCATGCGCTCTCGTTGGCGCGCACCTGCATGATTTCGCCGTCCGGCAGGTAGATCATGCTCTGACGGGCCCAGAAGGGGATGCGCAGGTACAGCGGGAACTCCGCGCTCTGCTTGACGGACACGGTGATCTCCACGTTCTGGGTGAAGGGATAGCCGCCGGACACCCGGATGCGCGCGGGCACGCCGTCCAGCACCGCACGCACGGTGCAGGGCGCGTAGCTGACGGCAGCCAGACCGCCGTC
Source organism: Aristaeellaceae bacterium (assembly GCA_051878085.1). Classification (GTDB taxonomy): domain Bacteria; phylum Bacillota; class Clostridia; order Christensenellales; family Aristaeellaceae; genus SFTH01. Next base: position 24,929 of record JBJEJN010000154.1, read on the forward strand.
GTTGGTGGCGTACCACAGCGAGGAGGCGAACTTCGGCCAGGCCTGGTGGCAGGCGGCGCAGTCCAGATCGTTCTGGGCCGTGAGGAAGAGGTTTGCGCTCTCGTCCTCGCTGTACCACTTGCGCTTATCCGAAGAAATTTTCACCTGATTGGTCTGCTGGATGCGCTGATAGCGCTTCATGTCGGGGGTGAAGGCTGCGGGCAGGGCGTTGTAGGCCAGCTTCTCCAGGATGTCGCTGGGCTCGGGGCCGAAGTCGCCGATGCCGATCAGTGTCTCCAGCGTGTTCATCAGCTCCACGATGGCCTGCAGGCTGTTGCCCTGGGTGGGATTCGCGCCGTTGAGGTGGGAATCGCAGGTGAACATGCCGTTGGCGGTGCCGTGGTGCTTCATCAGCTTCTCCCAGCCGAAGCGGAAGCCGCCCTGCTCCTTGAAGCCGCTCTTGAACAGGTTGATCACGCCCGGGGCCTTCAGGCCGAAGGCCAGGTTCACGCCCTGGGTCTGGTGGAACTGGCTGTGGAAGTAGGGGCGCTTCACGCCCTCCAGCAGCTCGTCCTTCTCCTCCCCCAGCGCCTCGCGCAGGCGCTCCCAGCGCAGCGACTTGCTCATGGGCATGGCGTTGGAGAAGGTGTGGAAGAAGTTCGGCCAGTCGATGGTCTGCTCCTTCAGCTTGCGGCACAGCTCGATCAGGTACTTCTGGCCGGTGATGTTGTACAGCCACAGCGCAATTTCCATGTTCTCCGCGCCGCGCGCCACCGCCCACTCCTTCAGCGGGTGGTCGGTGAGGTTCTTGTATTCGTACTTGAAGAAGCGATCCATCAGCACCAGCACGCGCTTGTCGTTGGTGGCGGTGAAGTAGCTGCGCAGCGCGCGCAGGGCCAGCATCAGCGGCCAGTAATCGTCGTTGCCCTCGGGGCCGAACCAGCCGTCCTCGCGCTGGCTGGCGAGAATCCACTCCACCATGCGGGTGGCGCGGTTCTTGTATTCCTCGTTGCCCAGCGTCCAGCCCAGCGCGATGATGCCCTCCAGATAGTAGGGCGCGCGGGTGAGATCGCCGTCCGCACCGCGCTTCCATTCGCCGCTTTCGTCGGCCTCGGGGCAGACGTCGGCAAAGTCCCGGGTGATGCCCTCGGCCTGGGCACGGATTTCGTCCAGCAGCCAGTCCTCCGGGTGGATGGAGCCCATCGGCAGCGGAGAGAGGGTGTTCGGCGTCAGCGGAGCCTTGTTGAAGATCGGTTTCATTTATCTGCACCTCGTTGCTTGGAGCGTTGCTTGTTCTTGGGGTGGTATTTGGAGCCGTTTCCGCCCGCGCTTTCGCGCTTGCGGGCTTCCTCGGGCTTGCCGGCCTCGAAGATGTGGTACTCGCACTCGATGCGGCCGTTGTAGTATCGCCTGCGGCGTGTGGCGCGGCGGCCGTACTCCCGCTCGAAGCCCATGTCTGCCGTGAAGGCGCACAGCGACCAGCCGGGGTTGCGCTCCTGGAGCTTGCCCAGCTGCCGCGCCACCGCATGGGCCGCGCGGATGTTGTCCAGGCGCTCGCCGTAGGGCGGGTTGCACACGAACACGCCAGGCTCGCCGGAGAGCGTCACGTCGCGCAGGTCCTTCACCTCCAGCTCGATCCGCCCGGCCAGTCCCGCCTGCTTCACGTGCCTGCGGGCCAGCTCGATGGCCTCGGGATCGATGTCCGAGCCGCAGATGCGAATCTCACGCTTGCTGGCTTCCTCGTACTTCAGCTTGGCCTCCGTGCGAATCTTGCGCAGCTCCTCGTGGGGCACGCAGGGCCAGCTCTCCATGGCGAAGGATCGGGTCAGTCCCGGCGCGCGGCCCAGGGCGATGAACGCCGCCTCCACCAGCAGCGTGCCCGTGCCGCAGCAGGGGTCGTACAGCCGCTGCCAGGGGTGCCAGCCGGATTGCAGGATCAGCGCCGCCGCCAGCGTCTCGCGGATGGGGGCCTCGCCGTTCCAGGTGCGGTAGCCCCGCTTGGACAGCGCGTCGCCGGAGGAATCCATGCACACCGTGACCATGTCGTCGCGGATGGAGATGTCAATCTGGAACAGCACGCCGGTCTCGTCGAACCAGTCCAGGCCGTAGGCAGACTTCATGCGCTCCACCATGGCGCGCTTGGAGATCTTCTGCACGTCCGACGGGCTCATCAGCGTGGATTTCACGCACTTGGCCCGGATGGGAAAGCGCGCGTCCTCGGGCAGGAACTTCTCCCACTCGATCTTTTTTATCCCCTGAAACAGCTCCTCGTAGGTGGTTGCTTTGAACTGATCCATCACCAGCAGGATGCGGTCGCAGGTGCGCAGCCACAGGTTCGCCCGGAAGGCGTCCTCAAAGCTGCCCTCAAACATGGCGCCGCCGATGTCCATCACCCGGACGTTCTGCATGCCCAGCCGCTTCAGGTCACGGCCGGTCATGCCCTCCATGCCGAATGCGGCGCTTGCGATCCATTTCATCATTCAATCGTACTCCGTCATTTATTCATCGGACAGAACCGCCCGGCGCAGCTGCTCCAGCGCGCTTCTCTCCGTTCGGGACACCGACATCTGGGAGACGCCCGTGCGCTCCGCCACCTCCCGCTGGGAGAGGTTCTCGAAGAAGCGCAGGCGGATGACCTCCTGCTGCTTTTCGCTCAGCGTGCGCATGCCCCGCTGCAACAGGTCGGCGTTTTCAAACTCGGAAAAGCCCTTCTCCTCCGCGCCGATGGCGTGGGTCAGTGTGAGGTTGTCCTCGTCCTCCGCAGTCTGCTGGTCCAGCGACACCGGCTGCATGCTGGCGGCCTCCAGACCCTCCAGCACCTCGTCCTCGGAAAGATTCGCGTGCTCCGCGATCTCATCCACGCGGGGAGAGCGCTGCAATTTCTGCGTCAGCTGCTCCCGGGCCGAATCCACCAGCCGGATCAGCTCCGCGCTGCGACGTGGCGGGCGAATCGTGCGGCTCTTGTCCCGGAAGTAGTTCTTCACCTCGCCCACCATGGCGGGGGTCACGAAGCTGGACAGCTGGATGCCCCGCGTGGGATCGTAGCGCCCGATCGCCTTGAACAGCGCAAGGGATGCGACCTGATACAGATCGTCATAGTCCACTCCGCGCCCGGAAAACTTGCGCGCGATGATCTCCGCGATGTACAGGTGGGCCTCCACCAGCCGGTCGCGAACCTCCGGCCGCCGGGTCTGGTTCCACAGCGCCAGCAGGCGCTCGATCTCCTCGCCCGGGAGACGTTGATTTCTACGCATGCAGCCTTACCTCACTGATCGAGGGCGATGCGCAGCTCCACCGCGCCGATGACGTCGCCGTGCATGCACACGTCCACGCCGTCCACCAGGGATTCCAGAATGCAGCGCACCACGCCCAGCTCGTCGGCATTGGCCGCGCCGGTGCACGCACCGTCGCCGCAGATGCGAATCTTGAGGAAGTTATCCTCCGCCGCGAAGCGCAGGCACAGCCGCCTGGGCGCAGGATCGCCGCCGATCAGGCAGTTGCACGCCTCCTCCACGGCCATCTTCACATCGTCCATGCGGTCCACCGTAAGCCCCGCCCGGGCAACCACGCCCGCAGTCGTCAGGCGCAGCACCAGCATCATGTTCTGTTCTGCGGGCAGCTTCAGCTCCACCGGCTCCTTCAGCAGGATCTCGCGCAAGATTCTTCCCCTCGATTTCAGCTTGGTCTGTGCGACTTCAAATTCTCCCTAATTTACCACTTTTAATTATAATTGAAAAACCAGCCTCCGGCAAGCTTCCGGAGTGAAAATTGACGCTCTGTGCAAGAATTTAATATGCGCGCCCAATTGCGATCAAAGATGCCGGGAGTATTGACATTCGCGGGCATGGCGTGGATAATGGAGGGGAAATCATCGATGGGATGCCCCATTCCGCTGAAATCCGGGTTTATCCGTAGGGCGGGATGCCC
>JBJEJN010000154.1:28934-36505 GCA_051878085.1 Aristaeellaceae bacterium
GAAATCCGGGTTTATCCGTAGGGCGGGATGCCCTCATCCCGCCGGAACCCCAATTAAGAAAAACAGCTTCGGAGGCGGCATGGAAGATACGATTCGCGCGGGAAAATTTGAAATCAACGTGCTCTATGCGGACAACCACCTGCTGGTGGTGGAGAAGCCGGCGAACCTGCCCACCCAGGCGGACAGCTCCGGCAACGATGACCTGCTGTCCATCCTGAAGCGCTACATCGCGGAGAAGTACAACAAGCCCGGCGCGGTGTATCTGGGCCTGGTGCACCGGCTGGATCGCCCGGTGGGAGGCGTGATGGTGTTCGCGCGCACGTCCAAGGCGGCGTCGCGGCTCAGCGAGGCCTTTCGCACCCACGAGCAGGACCGGCGCTATCTGGCGGTGGTGGAGGGCGAGCTTCCGGGTGAGCGCACACTCACCGATTGGCTGATCAAGGACGGCCACACGGGCATGGTGCGCGCGGTGAAGGAAAACACACCCGGCGCGAAGCAGGCGAAGCTCATCACCCGGCCTCAGGCGGTGCGTGACGGACTCACCCTCACGCAGGTGCAGCTCTTCACGGGCCGCGCCCACCAGATTCGCGTGCAGCATGCCCATGCGGGGCATCCGCTGTGGGGCGACATGCGCTACGGACACGGCGTGCCCGGCCGGCAGATCGCGCTGTGGGCCTACTTCCTCGCGCTGGAGCACCCCACCCGTCATGAAAGGCTGTGCTTCACCTCCCGACCTCCCCGACAGGGCGCGTGGAAGCTGTTCGAGGGCGAGATCGACCGGCTGATTGAAGAAACCGATCCGGAATGAACGGATAGGACTCCATCAAAGATATATAATAGGTAAGAAAACAACCGAAAGGAAATCAGAACGGATGCGAAGATCCTCCGCGCGCCCGTCGCGCAGCTTTGTGGTGATGGCCACCTGCATCCTGGCGGCGCCCACCGTGGCGTGCATCATGCAGTTCATATCGATTCACAGTCAGGCGGAGCTGAAGCTGGCGGTGCCCTACCTCATCGTCGGCGCGGCGCTGGGAATTGCCCATCTGATCCTGCGGCCCGTGCTGCGGCTGATCACCGCGCCGCTGGGTTGCCTGACCTTCGGCCTGTCCGGCACGGTCATCGACGTGGGCCTGATCTACCTGAGCTCCCGTGTGCTGCCCACGTTTCAGGTGCCCAGCCTGCTCTACGCCCTGCTCACCGCAATTCTCATCAACGGAATCTGCGCCTTCGCGGGGGGTCGCAGATAAATAAGGAAGCTTTTTTCCCGCAGGAAGGGATTTCAGCTTGTCAAGCGGGGCGCAAAAGAGTATAATGAAAAAAATACGACTGCGCTGCAAAGGAGTTATTCAATGAAGAAATACCGTCCGTACCGCTCGGGTTACATCGTGCTCTACATTCTGGGCCTGCTGTGCATCAGCGACGCGCTGGTTACCCTGATCAAGCAGCTGACCGGAACGCTCAATGATTACATGGGCAGCTTCTCCCTGTTCAGCTACCTCATCGCGCTGCTGGCCGTCTTCTATGTGAAGATGTACGTGTTCACGCGCGTGGAGATCGATGACAAGACCATGCACATCGTCAACACCGTGTACATCAAGCCCCAGCCCGGTCAGAAGCGCGCCTCGTTCATCTATCGCCAGGGCGAGAACGACATCAAGCTGCTGGACAAGCGCTTCCAGCTTTCTGATCTGGAGAAGTTCGGCTACATCGAGGATCTGGGCTACGACAAGCTGGATCGCTCGGGCGCGACGGAGACCACCGCCCTCTTCCCGGTGCACGAGGTTGCGCTGGTGATGAAGGATGGCAAGCGCTACCACTGGAACGCGGCCAACTACAACTGGAAGCAGCTCCAGCAGATCGTACCGCAGATCGAGCAGGCCAGCGGCGTGCAGGCCACCGGCAAGCTGGCGGACGTGAAGAACTACACCGATGAATCCGTCCGTCAGATGAAGGCGGAGCAGAAGGCCGCGAAGAAGGCGGAAAAGAAGAGCGGCAAGAAGAAAAAATAAGGTCCGTAACAGGATGCGCGGCGGAGGATGCAACGTCCTCCGCCGCTGTGCTGCCAATACAGGAGAAGAGAGATATGGAAAACAGGACGAGAATACAGCTCTTTGAGAGCGTGCCCATTCCCCGGGCGGTGCTGCGCATGGCCATACCCACCGTCCTCAGCTCGCTGGTGATGGTGATCTACAACCTGGCGGACACCTACTTCGTGGGCATGCTGAACAATCCCGTGCAGAACGCGGCGGTGACGCTGGCCGCGCCGGTGCTGCTGGCGTTCAACGCCGTGAACAACCTCTTCGGCGTGGGCTCCTCCAGCATGATGAGCCGCGCGCTGGGCCGGAAGGACTACGACACCGTGCGCCGGAGCTCCGCCTTCGGCTTCTACTGTGCACTGGCCTGCGCCCTGCTGTTCTCGCTGCTCTGCATCACTTTCAGAGCGCCGCTTCTGCGCCTGCTGGGCGCGAACGCGGAGACCACCCGCGCAACATCCTCCTATCTGCTCTGGACGGTGTGCTGCGGCGCGGCGCCCAGCATCCTCAATGTGGTGCTGGCCTATCTGGTGCGCTCCGTGGGCGCGACGCTCCACGCCAGCATCGGCACCATGTCCGGCTGCCTTCTCAACATCGTGCTCGATCCCATCTTCATCCTCCCCTGGGGCCTGAACATGGGCGCGGCGGGCGCGGGCCTTGCCACCTTCCTATCGAACATGGTCGCCTGCGTCTACTTCTTCGTGCTGCTGTTCACCCGCCGCAAAAGCACCTACGTCAGCCTGAATCCGCGCCACCTGCGGCGGGTGGATCGCAATATCGTCGCCGGGGTGTGCGCGGTGGGCGTACCCGCCGCCATCCAGAACCTGCTGAACGTCACCGGCATGACGGTGCTCAACAACTTCACCGCCGCCTTCAATTCCAACGCCGTGGCTGCCATGGGCATCTCCCAGAAGCTGTGCATGATTCCCATGTACATCTCCCAGGGCCTGTCCCAGGGCCTGATGCCGCTGGTCAGCTACAATTACGCCAGCGGCAACGTGCGGCGCATGAAGGGCGCGGTGGTCTTTGCCGAGAAGCTCTCGCTGAGCTTCCTTGTGAGCATGGCTGCGCTCTACTATGTCTTTGCGGGCGGGCTGATCTCGCTGTTCATGGAGAACGCGGAGGTCGTGGCCTACGGCACGCGCTTCATGCGGGGCCTGTGCCTGGCGACCCCCTTCCTGAACATGGATTTCCTGGCAGTGGGCGTGTTCCAGGCCTGCGGCATGGGCAAGAAGAGCCTGATCTTCGCCATCATGCGCAAGATCGTGCTGGAAATTCCCGCACTGTACATCCTCAACGCCCTCTTCCCCCTCTATGGCCTGGCCTACGCCCAGCTCTGCGCGGAGGTCGTGCTGGCCACCGCCGCGGTGATCGTGCTGCTGCGGCTGTTCAGGAAGCTGGAAAAACAGTATGGCGAGGTGAAGGAGACATGAATCGCGAATTGAGAAGGGCGCAGCTGCTGCGCAGGTTCAACGATGCGGAGCACAAGCCGAAGCAGATTGCGGGCCGGGAGCTCTTCATTCCCATCCCGGGCGGGGAGCTGCGGGCGCTGCTGTACGCGCCGGAAAGCTCCGCGCCCGCGCCGCTGTTCGTGGATCTCCACGGCGGGGCGTTCATCTTCGGCAGTCCCGAGGAGGACGACGACTTCTGCGCATCCCTCTGCCGGGAGCTGGGCATGGTCGCGATTTCGCTGGACTATCCCCTCGCACCGGAGGTGCGCTATCCAGTAGCGCTCGAGCAGATTTACGCGGCGATTCAGTCCCTTCGATCCGATGCACAACGCTATGGGATCGATCCCGCGCGCATTTCAATCGGCGGTCACAGCGCGGGCGCATGCCTTGCCACGGCAATCTGCATGCTGGCGAAGCGCCGGGGCGATCTTCCGATCATGTGCCAACTGCTGGATCATCCGGCGCTGGACATGGGCTGCACGCTGCCCCAGCAGGCGCGCCACCGGGACGAACTGGAGCTGAAGCAGGAGCTGCTGGACTTCGGCGCGCGCTGCTACGCAGCGCCGGAGCAGTACGTCACCGATCCCCTGTGCACACCCTGCATCGCACCGCCGGAGGAGCTGGAGGGCCTGCCGTCCGCCATCATCCTGACCTGTGAGCGCGACAGCCTGCGCACCGAGGGCGAGGTCTACGCGGGCATGCTGGCCCGATCGGGCGTGGAGCTGCATTTCATGCGCTTTCCCGGCGCGATCCACGGCTTTACCGTGTTTCCGGGGCCGCTGCGCGCGCAGGGACAGGCATTTCTGTTCAAAACTTTGATGAAAATATGTCCGAACAAATGACGCATCGATTTAAATTGAGAAAAGACAAGGCCCGACAGGCGTTTAAAGCTGTCCAAATATTTCAGAACTGTGAAGAATATTTATAAATTTTTACGTTATTTACGGAATTTGTGCAGATTGCCAGTTACGGCGTAATATTTTATGATTTCAAAGTCCATAATAATATATCCGTTTTTTTTTTTTTTTAATTTGATGTAAATTCTGGCAAATAAGACTTGAACTATCTATCAATTAAAGCTATAATAAACACGCTACTAATATTTTGTCGCATTCTACCGGAAAAGATTTACAGGCCGCGCGGGAATGTTTCCGGGGGCCGAAGCCCGAATCCGGTTCTCGAAATGGAAGGACGGGCATATACAATTCCGGTGCCGGATTATATAAAAAGGCAGGAAAATATGAAGGCATTTAGAAGAATATGGAGTGTAATTACCACCATTTTGGTGATCCTGATTGTATTTTTGGCGATTGCGCTGGTGGGGGTTCGTGTGGTAGGACTCACGCCCTACACGGTGCTGTCGGGTTCGATGGAGCCCACCTATCACGTCGGCTCGCTGATCTATGTGAAGGAAGTGGAGCCATCGGAGGTTGAAGTGGGCGATCCGATCACCTTTGTGGTGAACGAGGATTTGCTGGTTGCGACCCACCGCGTGGTGGAGATCGATGTGCAGACCAGCCGACAGCAGGCCATCGTGGATGAAAACGGCGAGGCCATGGTGGATGCGGAGGGGAATCCGATCTATGAGGAGGTTCCGCTGGACGAGCCGGCCTATTATTTCACCACCAAGGGCGATGCGAACGACGCGGTGGATGGAGCGCAGGTGTACTACAAGAACCTGCTGGGCGAGCCGGTGTTCACGATTCCGTATCTGGGCTATCTGTCCAGCTGGATACAGACGAAGAAGGGAATGATCATTTCCATCAACGTCGCGCTCATTCTGCTGCTGCTCACCTTCCTGCCGGATCTGCTGCGTTCGGTGGACGATGAACCGAAGAAAAAGAAGAAGCGCCGCAAGCGTCCGGCATAGCCCGCCGCCTGCAAACGGGAGCATGGCTCCGCATTCCATACGATGTAATGGACGAAGGGCCTTTACATACCGCTCAAAAAAATTTTTCTAGGAGGGACTACCATGAAAAAGAACACTCGGAAACTCAAGAAGGCAGCGCTGCTGCTGTGCAGCGCAGTACTGCTGGTGTGCATCAGCATCGGCGCGACCGTCGCTTACCTGACCAGCACGGACAGCGTTACCAACACCTTCACCGTCGGTAATGTGAAGATTGAACTGGATGAGTCTAAAGCAAGTACTGATGGTACTCTGACTGACAATGGCACGACCCGCGTCAAGCATAACGAATACAAGCTGTTCCCCGGCCACACCTACACCAAGGATCCCACAATTCATGTGGATGCTGATAGCGAGGAATGCTGGCTGTTCGTGAAGGTTGAAAACGGCATTGCTGGCATTGAAGCTGCGGGTGCGAAAGGTACCATTGGTACTCAGATGACGAACAATGGTTGGACTCACTTGAGTGGCAACATCTATTACTATAATAATAAAGTTTCTGGAATGAGCAGCACTCTTGATATTAAGGTGTTCGATGAATTCACCATTGACGGAAACGTAACGAATGATCAGTTGAAGGATTACGATAGCAAGAAGACTGAGGATGAGGATAAGAACGTAACCTATGGTGGTCCTACGATTATCGTTACCGCTTATGCGATCCAGGCCGATGGCTTCGACACTGCGACAGCAGCATGGACTGCAGCGGGCAACAGCTTCTCCACCACTGACACCTCTGCTGCCTGATCTCGTTCCCAGCATCCGGCGGGGCCGGATGATTGAGAGACTGTAGATTTCGTTCGGGTGGATTCCGAAAGGACTTGCCCGATGGAATCCACCGAACTGAAATTGAGAGGAGAGAGAACATGACTGAGACGAAGAAGAGAAAGATGAGCGCAGCCCTGCGTCGCGCGCGCAAGCGGAAGATTCGCAATCGTCGCATTGCGATGACCGTCGCACTGGTGCTGGTTGTGGCTCTGGTCTCCGTTGGCGGCACCATCGCATGGTTGACTGCCAAGACTGAAGCTGTTACCAACACCTTCACCGTCGGTGATATCAACATTGATTTGACAGAAACCTGGAATGCTGATAGCAAAGATGACGATGATGTTGATAATGATCATTGGGAAGCCAAACTGGTTCCGGGCAACACTTACGCGAAGGATCCCAAAGTGACTGTTGAAGCAGATAGTGAAGCATGCTGGCTGTTTGTGCATGTCGTAGATGCTAACAATACGATTACTGGCTTGACTGGTTCGGTTGTTCAGTACAGTGTATTGACTGGTTCGGATAGTTGGACTGCTGTACCTGACCATGCGGGTTATTACTATCGTCAGGTTAATGCGACTGACGCAGCAGCTGGTGTAAGCTATAATGTTCTCACTGGTTCTACTGCCAATGCTGATGGTGAGGTAAAGATCAATGATGATCTGACCAAGGAAATGATGAAGAATATCACAACTCCTACCATCACCATTACCGCTGCTGCAGTACAGAGCGCCAATGTGGAAACTCTGGCTGAAGCATGGAGTTATCTTCCGACTGAGTTCACGACTTAACCTCGGTAGTCAACCCCAACCTCAACTCCAATCAGGAGAGGTACATAACAGGTAACAGACACAATTCAGTAAGGAGAGCAAAGACATGAACAAGAAGAAAATTTTGGTTCTGGCAGTCTCCGTTTGCCTGGTCGCGATCCTGGCAATTGGCGGCACCCTGGCCTACTTCACCGACACCGATTCCGCAACCAACACCTTCACCGCTGGCGGCGTGAAGATTCAGTTGATTGAGCAGCAGCGCAATGACGCTCATACCGCGCTGGAGCCCTTTAAGCAGAATAAGAATCTGATGCCTATCGTTGGCTCTGCACAGGGCGAACAGGAAGTTGTTGGCGGCGTGAAGCTTCCCAAGGCTCAGAACTATGTCGACAAGATCATGACCATCAAGAACACTGGCGTCTCTGATGCCTATGTCCGCATCTTTGTCGCAGTTCCCACCGCACTGCAGAATGGCCAGACCCCCAATGCTCCCCGTTATGATGTCCTGCATTGGAACTTTAATGGCGATTCCTGCGCAGCAGGTCAGTGGACGGATGAAATTGTTGTCGCCAATCCGACTGTGATCAATGGCGTTGAGTACAAGATCTACAGCCGTACCTATACCACTGCTCTGAAGGCCAAT
>JBJEJN010000154.1:36605-38604 GCA_051878085.1 Aristaeellaceae bacterium
AGAATACTCCCACTGGTCTGCCCCTTCGGGGGCAGGCCATGCGGAGCAATTGGGGATTTCCGAATTGTTCCGCATGACCTGCGCAGGAGCGCCGGCAGAACGATATATAAATGAACGTTGATGAATAAATGGAGGACAAGCGTATGAATCAGAGCAAATGGATGCAAAAGAGAAGGATCGTATGGATTGCGGCCATTGTCTGCTGCATTGCAATGGTGGCTGCCGGCTCTCTGGCATACTTCACCGCTGAGGAGACCGCCTACAACGTCATCACCACCGCCACGCTGGATATGAAGCTCCATGAGGAGACCACCGGCGGCAAGCCCTTCCCGGAGGAGGGAATCTCCGGCGTGATGCCCGCCACCGAGGTGGACAAGAAGGTGTATGTGGAAAACACCGGCGAGGTCGACTTCTGGTGTCGCATCTCCATTGAAAAGTCCATTCAGGCCGCCGAGGGCGTGGATGCGAAGCTCAACTTCGATCACATCACCCTGGATATCAATACCGCCGACTGGACCGAAAAGGACGGCTACTATTATTACAACAAGCCCCTCAAGAGCGGCGAATGCACCGAGCCGCTGTTTACCCAGGTCAGCTTCGGCAAGGAACTGGGCAATGAATACATGAACGCAACGGTGGTCATCAAGGTTCATGCGCAGACCGTGCAGTGCAAGAACAACGGCACGAGCGCGCTGGACGCCATGGGGTGGCCCGAAGCAGAGTAAACCGATAGGAGGTAAGACCGTATGAAGCGCAGATTTCTGGCGTTCTTGCTGAGCCTGTCGCTGCTGGCAATGGCACTCGTACCCGCCTGGAGTACGTTTGCCAACGAGACGGAGGACACTCCCGCAACTTCGGTGGAGACCTCCTCTTCCCAGCAGAGTGAGGAAAAGCAGGAAACCAAGGAAGAAGAAAAGGTAACCCCGACGGAAAAGCCCACCGAGGAACCCACCGTCGCGCCCACCGAGGCTCCGACGGAGGAACCCACCCAGGCTCCCACGGAGGAACCCACCGAGGAACCCACCGAGGCTCCCACCGAGGTGCCCACTGAGGTTCCCACCGAGGTTCCGACCGAGGAACCCACTGAGGTTCCCACCGAGACTCCCACCGCTGAGCCCACCGAGGAACCCACGCCGGTTCCCGAGGTTGACGAGCTGGTCGTGTCCGTGAAGGCCGATCAGGCCAGCGCCTTTGCGGGTGAGAGCATCAGCGCGACCGTCACCATCAGCGGCGGTCTTGCGCCGTACAGCGTGAAGGCCACCCTCACCAACGGCGACGGTTCCACTGCGGAAAATGAGACCGTGCTGGAAACCGCAGGCAGCACGAGCATCAGCGCGACGGCGATCTATGGCACGGCCACCTTCACCGTGTCTGTTACGGATGCCCTGAACAACACTGCGTCCGACAGCGCGCAGAGCAGGATTGCCACCTATGACCGCGAAACCGCGGCCGTGTGGGAGGCCACGTTCAAGAACGTGGTTCTGACCGGCGATTGGCGCGAGGATGTCCTGGCCATCGCACGCACCCAGATCGGCTATCACGAGAGCACCCGCGACTTCGTCATCGATGCCGAGGGCAATGTGAAGGGATACACCCGCTACGGCGACTGGTATGGCGTGGAGCACGAGGACTGGTGTGCCATGTTCGTCGCCTTCTGCCTGAACTATGCGAATGTTTCCCAAAGCGTTTATCCCTGGGATGCGGGCTGCGAGGCCTTCCGTAATAACGTGCGCTCCTTCGGCGCTTATGTAAGCGCAGGAGACTATGATCCGCAGCCGGGCGACCTGATCTTCTTCGAGGACGATGAATACAGAAACCAGGCCGGTCACATCGGCATCGTGGAGCGCGTGAGCGACACGACCGTGTACACCATCGAGGGCAATTCTGCCAGCGAGGTGCGCTGCAAGAGCTATTCTCTGAATGATTCCAACATCATGGGCTATTCCAATACCACGGCGCTGATGATCAGGGCCGGCGTGCTCGAGGTCGAGCCCGAGGA
>JBJEJN010000155.1:0-1664 GCA_051878085.1 Aristaeellaceae bacterium
GGGTGACTTCATCGCCGTACCAGACGTCCTCGTCGATGTAGCCGTTCAGATTGATAACTCTCAAGATTTCACCTCCTTGGACTCTACATAAGTGGCACCCGCATGATTGATGGGAATCATGTTGCCGTTGATCAGATAGGCATTGCCGCCCTCCTCCTCGGACAGCGGATTGAGATTCTCCAATTCGCGGATGTCGTTGGCGCTCATCCAGCCGTTCTGCCGGGCGATGGCATAGCCCTCCATGCGGCTCTTGTAGTCGCCGCGCATCAGGCCGTCGATATTGAACTGCACATAGAAGCGCCCCTTCTCCGAATCGGAAAAGAGAGCGCGGTTGATGGACTGCTCAATGCGCACCAGCCATGGCCGAATGGTATGGACGGCAAAGGAAATGCCCTGGTGCTCGATGTTGCTGAAGGTGGCATGCTCCAGATCACCTACCAGATGCGGCGGCACGCGGTAGATCCGACAGATCTCCGCGACCTGGAACTTGCGGGTTTCGAGGAACTGCGCCTCGTTGTTCGGCATGGAGATGGGCGTGAACGTCATGGCCTCCTCCAGCACAGCCACTTTACTGGAATTGCTGGAACCACCATAGGCTGCATTCCAGCTCTCCCGCAGGCGCTTCGGATCCTTGACCGTGTTGGGATGGGTCAGCACACCGGAGGGGCGAGCACCGTTCTGAAAGAACTTACTGCCGTACTCCTCAGCGGCGATTCCCAGCCCGATGGCATTCTTTTCAAGCGCAATGGGGCTGTAGCCGACCACGCCATCGAAACCAAGGCCGGGAATGTGCAGCACATCCTCCGGGGCGAGTTGGACGGTCTTGCCATCGGAGGTGGTGTAGCTGTAAGTGAGAACCCCCTTGCTGTTCCTGTCCACGTTCATGTGATCCGGCAGCAGCGGGTACAGACCGACGATGCCGTTGCGCCCGGAGCGGATGATCTGGCTGTAGCTGTTGCCCCAGAGGAGCAGGTGGGAGAGCATGGTCTCCCGCCAGATGAAGGAGGTCATTTCAGGGTTGGGTTCATCGTGGAGCAGACGCTGGAGCGGATGCCCCGAGGCCTTGACTCTGCCGTGATCCGTGTTCTCATACACGTTGAGCGGCAGGCTGGCGATGGTCTCCGCGATGACGCGGACGCAGGCATAGACCGTGGTCAGCTGCACAGCGGACTGTGCGGTGACGGACTTGCCTGAGCCGCTGGTGCCAAAGTAGAAGGTGGGCGCGGAGCTCACGGCATCCTGGGGCTTGTCCCGCGCGCGGAACCAGCCGGAAAGCGGGTTTTTCATAGGGCAACCTCCAAATTACATTTCATGTCCGGTCTTCTGGTCGTGGCATCTCTTGCAAAGCGCCTGCCAGTTGTGTTCATCCCAGAACAGCGTCTGATTGCCTCTGTGCGGAATGACATGATCCACAACCGTCGCCGGAGTGATGATGCCTGCCTTCAGGCAGTGCATACACAGCGGATTGCGCCGCAGATAGCGGTCGCGGGCAGTACGCCATTTACCGTCATATCCGCGCTCCGCAGCATTTCCGCGCATCCTGTCAGAGCTGAACTGACTGTGCTCGTGGCAGTACACACCCTTTTCGCACAGGTTCGGACAACCCGGATAGCGGCAGGGCCGCTTTGGTGTTCTCGGCATGTTTCACCTCAAATAAAGAGCAG
>JBJEJN010000156.1:0-8017 GCA_051878085.1 Aristaeellaceae bacterium
CTGTGGCGCTTCAGCTCCTGCATGCACTTGGCCAGCAGCATGGAGTCCTTGCCGCCGGAGATGCACACCGCGATGCGGTCGCCCTCCGAGACGAGCCGGTACTCCTTGACGGCGGACATGAAGGGCCGCCAGATGGTCTTGCGGAAGCAGCCGGTGAGGGACTTTTCCACCTCGCGATCAAACTCCATGGGCAACCTCCTGTCCTCGGTTCATTTCGCGCTTGAGCGGGTTCCAGTTCCCGCGCAGGTAGCGGGTCAGCAGCAGCGCGCCCAGGAGCAGGTTGTGGGCGATCATGCAGCCCCAGGCTGCGGTGAGTCCACCGCCGAAGAATTTCAGCGCAATGAACGTGCCCAGAATGCGCACGCCCCACATGCCCAGCAAGTTGAAGCAGAACGCGCTCTTCGTGTCGCCCACGCCCTGGAAGATGCCCTCCAGGATCACCGCCAGACCGTAGACCGGCTCGGTGACGGCCACCATGCGCAGCACCCGCGCGCCCAGCTCGATGACCGCCGCGTCCGGCGTAAACAGGCCCATCAGCACCCGTGCGCTCAGGAACAGCGTGCCGCCGGACAGCGCCATCAGCAGAACCTCCAGCGCGATCATCATCCGGCATAGCCGCTTCATGCGCTGGGGATCCCGCGCGCCGTAGCAGTTGCCGGAGAGGGTGGCGGCGGCGGTCTGCATGCCGTAGCCGGGGATGTAGAAGGCTGATTCGGCGGTGTTGGCGATGGAGTGGGCCGCGATGGCGGTGGTTCCCAGGCCGTTGATCATCGAGGCGAAGGCCACGTAGCCGAAGGAGGTGCCGAAGCGCTGGAGCGCGCAGGGCAGGGCAACCTTCAGGCAGGGGCGCAGGATGGTTGCGTCCGGGCGCAGGGAGGTGCCCCGGGGGGAGATCAGCGGATGCCGCCACAGCACAGCGGCCATGCCGATGCCGCCGAAGGTGAACGCAATCGCGCTGGCCAGCGCTGCGCCGGTCACGCCAAGACCCGCGCCGGGCATGGTGAACGTCAGGTTGAACAGCTGCACGGGCCGGGACGGGTAGATCAGCAGGTAGTTCAATACGATGTTGATGAGGTTCACCATCAGATTGACCCGCAGCGGCGCGCGGGTATCCCCGGCGGCGCGCAGGCAGGTGCCGTAGACGATGTTCACCGCGCGGAACAGCATCGGCGCGTACAGGATGAAGAAGTAGCGGGACGCGTCCGCGGCGATGTCCTCTCCGGCGTTCATCCACAGCGGGATGCGCCCGCTCAGGGTCAGCGCCAGCACGGTGAACAGCGCGCCCACCACCAGTGCGGCGAGCGTGGCCTGACCGCTGGCGCGTCGGGCGTTGTCCGGCCTGCGCGCGCCCAGCTCCTTGGAGATGTAGGCGAGAAAGCCGATGCTCAGCGCGGAGGTGGAGCTGTTGATGAGCCAGTTGATGGTGGCGGTGCAGCCCACGGCGGCGGTGGCCTGGGGGCCGATGCGGCCGACCATGGCCGAATCCACGTATTGCACGATGGTTTGCAGGATCTGTTCAAGTACGGTGGGCCACGCCAGCAGCACGATGGTCTTCAGCGCGGCGCGGCGGGAAAATTCGTTTTGCATGGAGCTCCTCTGTATGTGGGACATTGTCCGGATTCACCGTCCATTATAGCACGATTCAAAGGACAGATTCAAGCCGGAACCTGTGCACCAGAGGTCTCCGGGATGCAAAAGAAGTGTACAAATGAAATGAAGATATGGTATAATGATTAGGCAAGCCGAAGGCTTGGCCGGGTCGGCAGGCCCCGAAGGGCAGCACGCCGACAATCATGTTATAATTCTACCATCAGCCAAAAGGGAGGCCGCAGTCATGGCAAGAACTCCGCGCATTGGGACGCTTTTGCAGAAGATGCGATCGCAGAAGCGCTACGCGTCCATCGAACAGGCGCGTATCATTACCCGCAGCTATCAGCAGAATGAGGATGCGCCCCGGATTCTCCAGCGCGCGCTGGCGTTGAAGGCGGCACTGGAGGAGATCGGAATCGCCATCGAGCCGGAGGAGCGCATCGTGGGCAACCGCACGGCGGGCGTGCGCTACGGCGTGGTGTTCCCGGAGAGCGGCAGCAACTGGGTGGATCGGGAGTTTGAGAACCTGCCCACCCGTCCGCAGGACCGCTTTGAGGTGCATGCGGAGGATATCGAGATCTTCCGCCGGGAGATTCATCCCTATTGGCAGGGCAAGTCGCTGGAGGACGTGCTGCGCGCGCGCTACGGCGAGGAGTTCGACGCGCTGGGCATGGTGGTGAAGGTGAACCAGAAGGACCACGCCCAGGGGCACATCTGCCCGGACTGCGAGGCATGGCTGAAGCTGGGCCCAGCAGGGCTGCTGAAGCAGGCCCGGCAGGGAGAAGCGCAGTCCGATGGAGAGAAGAAGCTGTTCTATCGATCGGTGGCGATCACCATGGAGGGCGCGATCACCTTCATGCGCCGCTATGCGGATCTGGCCGGGCGCATGGCGCTGGAATGCCCGGACGATGCGCAGAACCTGCGCATGGTCGCGCAGAACTGCGAAAACCTTGCAGAGCGCCCCGCACAGAACTTCCACGAGGCGCTGCAATCGCTGTGGTTCCTGTTCGTGATTCTCCAGATGGAGTCCAACGCGTCCTCGTTCTCGCCGGGTCGGCTGGATCGCATCCTGTGGCCCTGGTATGAGGCGGACGTGAAGGCAGGCCGCCTGGACGCGGACGATGCGCTGGAGCTGATCGAGTGCCTGTGGCTGAAGTTCAACCAGATCGTGTACATGCGCAACGCCCAAAGTGCGAAGTACTTTGCGGGCTTTCCCATCGGCTTCAACGTGGCACTGGGCGGGGTGGACGACAAGGGTCGGGACTTCTCCAACGCGCTCTCCTTCCTGATGCTGCAGGCGCAGAAGGATCTGGGCCTGCCCCAGCCGAATCTGTCGGTGCGGCTGCACGAGGGCATCGGCGACGAGCTGCTCAAGGAGGCCATCCGCGTGGTGGCAAAGGGCAGCGGCATGCCCCAGTTCTTCAACGACCGTGCGGTGATCCCTGCGCTGGAGGCGCTGGGCGTGAGCGAAAAGGACGCGCGCAATTACGCCATCGTGGGCTGCGTGGAGCTGACCACCCAGGGCAACAACCTGGGCTGGAGCGACGCGGCCATGTTCAACATGAACAAGGTGCTGGAGCTGACGCTGAACGGCGGCAGGTGCCTGCTGACGGGCAGGCAGCTCGCACCGGACTACGGCGACCTGACCACCTACGATACGTTTGAAGCCCTGGAGACGGCATTTCAGCATCATCTGGACGACTTCATGGATCGCATGATGGCGGCCTGCGAGGTGGTGGAGCGCGCCCACCAGGAGCTGCTGCCCTCGCCATTCCTCTCCTCGGTGATCCGGGACTGCATGGAGCGCGGCGTGGACGTGACCGCGGGCGGCGCGCACTACAACTTCTCCGGCATCCAGATGATCCAGGTGGCGAACCTGGCCGACAGTCTGGAGGCGGTGAAGAAGCTGGTGTACGATGAAAAGCGCATCTCCCGGCAGGAGCTGCTGGACGCGCTGCGGGCGGATTTCGTCGGCTACGACAGGCTGCGGGCGATGCTGCTCAACCATGCGCCCAAGTACGGCAACGACGTGGACGCGGTGGATTCGCTGGGCGTGAAGTGGGCGGAGTACTTCAAGCGCCGTCTGGGCACGTTCACCAACCTTCGCGGCGGCCCCTGCCACACGGGCATGTACACCGTGTCGGCCCACGTGCCCATGGGCGAAAACGTGGGCGCGTCGCCGGACGGCAGGAAGGCCCGCCAGCCCCTGGCCGACGGCGGCATGTCGCCGGTGTACGGCCGGGATATCGAGGGCCCCACGGCGGTGCTGAAGTCCGTGTCCAAGCTGGATCGCACCCTCACCAGCAACGGCGGCCTGCTGAATATGAAGTTCCTGCCCTCCTTCTTTGCCACCGAGAGCGGGATCGACAAGTTCGCCTGCTTCCTGCGCACGCTGGTGGATCTGGAGATTCCCCACATCCAGTTCAATGTGGTGCGCCGGGAGGATCTGATCGAGGCCCAGCGGAATCCCGAGAAGTACCAGAGCCTGACCGTGCGGGTGGCGGGCTACACCGCCTACTTCGTGGAGCTGGCCCGCGAGCTGCAGAACGAGATCATCGCGAGGACGAGCTATGACGACATCTGAGCACACCGGCCGCATCTTCGACGTCCGCCGCTTCTCCACCCACGACGGCGGCGGCATCCGCACCACGGTGTTCTTTAAGGGCTGTCCGCTGCGCTGCGCCTGGTGCCACAACCCGGAGGGAATCGACTTCGTGCGCTGGCCGCTGTGGTTCGCGGGCAAGTGCATCGGCTGCGGCAGCTGCGCGGAGACGGCGCGCTTCGGCGGCGTGCGGCGCATGGAAACGGGCATTGCGGTTGATCCTGCCGCAGAGGAGGACTGGGACGCGGTATTGGACGCGTGTCCCACGGGAGCGCTGCGCTGGGACAGCCGGGACGTGCGCGTGGACGAGCTGATGGAGCTCATTCGCCGGGACGCGCCCTTCTACGCCCACGGCGGCGGTGGTGCGACGCTCTCCGGGGGCGATCCGCTGATGCAGGCGGAGTTTGCCCGGGAGCTGCTGCTGCGCTGCCGGGAGGAGGATGTGCACACCGCCATCGAGACGGAGCTGCATGCGCCGGAGGAGGCCGTTCAGGCGGTGCTGCCGCTGGTTGACCTGATCTACGCCGATCTGAAGCTGCTGGACGGCGGTCTGCACAGGCATTGGACAGGCGTCGGGAACGAGCGGATCCTGTCCAATCTGGAGGCGCTGCTGACGGGGCCGCTGTCAGAGCGACTGATCCTGCGCACGCCGCTGATCCCGGGAATCACGGCGACGGAGGAGAACCTGCGGGCCATCGCGGCATGGCTTGCCCGGCGGAATCCCGCTGTGCGTTGGGAGCTGCTCAATTACAATCCACTGGCGGCGGCGAAGTACCCGCTGGTGGGCAGGGAGTACAGCCTTCCGCCGAAGCTGCCCAGGTTCAGCGCGGAGCAGATGGAAGCCTTCGCCGAGCTCACCCGAAGCGCGGGCGCAAAAAACGTGTTCTACGAATGAAGGGAGCGTACGCGGATGCATACTGCGGGCATCGACATCGGCGGCACCCAACTGCGTGCGGCGGTGTTTGACGATGCGAACCACATGATCGCCGCCCATAAGGTGGAGAACGACCGGACGCTGAGCGGAGAGAAGAATCTGGAGCGGCTGATCGGCTTTCTGCGGTCGCACGGAGCGCTGTCGGGCGTGGGCGTGGGCTGTCCGGGGCCGCTGGATCTGAAGGGCGGACGTGTGCTGAACCCGCCGAACCTGCTGGGCTGGGACAATTTTGAAATTGTCGCATGGCTTGAAGACCGCCTGGGCGTGCGCGCGGTGCTGAACAACGACGCGAACGTCGCTGGACTTGCCGAGGCGGTGCTGGGTGCGGGGAAGGGCTGCGAATCCGTTGCTTTTGTGGGCGTGTCCACGGGCATCGGCGGAGCGTTCGTGCACCGGGGCAGGATTTACTGCGGCGCAAATGGCAACGCGGCGGAGTTCTGGAACATGATCGTCAACGAGGATCCCTACTGCCACCGCAGCGCAAATCCCGGCTCACTGAACGAGCAGTGCAGCGGCAGCGGACTCGCCCGCATCGCAAGGGAGCGTTACGGCCGGGACATGGGCGCGCGGGAGCTGTTCGGGCTGTATCGCGCGGGCGATGCGCTGGCGAAGGAGATTGTTGCGCGTCAGGCGGACACCCTCGCCCGGGGCATTGCCAACATCACCTGCACGCTGGACCCCGAGGTGATCGTCATCGGCGGCTCGGTGGCCTTCCACAATCCGGAATACGTGGAGCTGGCCCGCAGGCGCGCGCTGGAATACGTGAACTATCCCGCTGCGCTGGACGTCCGTCCGGCGCAGCTTGGCGACGACGCGGGTCTCATCGGCGCGGCGCTGCTGGCGCGGCGCTGAAGTGGCATTGCTTCTTATGGAGATTGCCTGAACCTCCGGAAAGGCCAAAATCATATTCATAAAGCCGTAGCTTGCGGAATATGCAATATATGTCGCAATTGAAAGAAAATCTGAAAAGTAAAAATTACAGAAATATTACGACGGAGTATTGACGGAAGCACTTAAACATAATATAATATACATAAGTATATCCTTAGTATGCCGCTCAGAAATGGAAAAAAATGGATGGAGGGGTGAATGTCGTTTGTCTGCGGACGCTATGCGGATTGCGGAGCGGTGTTGATTCTTCAGTCATGAAGGGACTTTTAGATTCTGAAAGGAAGGTATAGTTATGAAAAGTCGGAAGATCCTGGCAGTCGTACTTGCAATGCTGATGGTTATGGCATGTGTCAATCTGGTTGCATATGCCCAGGCCATCGAGGGACCCATGGACGAGATTATCGTGGAAGTGCCCGTCGAAGGCGAGGAGCCCGTCTCGGACGAGGAACCCGTCTCGGATGAGGAGCCCGTCTTGGATGAGGAACCCGTCGAGGACGAGGAGCCTGCGGTTGAACGCAAGGTCGTCATCAGCTACACCATCGACACGGAAGAAGTGATGCTCGGCACGGTCGTGACGCTGCATGCGCAGCTGACCGGCTTCGAGGGCGTTTCGTACACGGTCGCGTGGGAATATGCGGACATTACGAACGGCGAGCCCGCAGCGTGGCAGGAAGCGGAGGCGACCGGTCTGGAGTACAGCTACACGATCGACGAGCAGACCAGCCATCTGGCATGGCGCCTGCGCGTGAACGTTGTGGAAGAGTCTGAAGCGGCGGAATGAGTCCATCTGAAATGATGAGAGGAGAGCTACCATGAAGTATTCTTTGAGAAAACTGACGGCGCTGCTGATTGCAGTGCTCATGTTGTTGTCCGCGTTCTCCAGTGCGCTGGCAGATACGGAGTATTATTCCAATCAGCAGGAGATTGGTGTCAGCCCGCTTGGCTCAAGCAAAACTTCGGTCGATCACATTGATATCGGATGCAAGAATATCCCTGTTTATATCAATGGCGAAAAAGTGGATGACATGAGTTTTACAAAAAATGATGTCAAAAATGGAATCGTCAAAGTACAAATTGTTGCGGAGGGAGCAACTGCGACCTGGAGTAAGGATAATGTAACAACCAGCACGGATAGTAATAGAAATCCGCAGGTGCGATTTAAGGGGAATTTCCCGGTTATTACGCAAGGAAAACCTGTTGAGTATACCATTACCATAACGAAGAATGTGGTATATCAGCGAGCTTCGATTCCGGTAGTTTTTACGGCGAGTCTCACCTATTGGAGCTCTGCCAATGTCTGCAATGGCCTGCAAGGAGAAAAGGAAAATAAGGAGTGGCAGAACGGTGAAGTAGTCGATGGTTCCGGCATCGACATTGCGTTCGGCAGCGGCCAAGGACAAGTCGGCAGTATCTCTTTTGAGAAAACTGTCAGTGGTTTGGAGCTGACTGAGAATAAGGAGTATAAATTCAAGGTTACCAACACTTCAACCAATGCAGTGTTTTATGAGACCTGTGAGGTGTCCGCTACTACAAATTACGGCAGAAAAACCGTCGGTATGATACCTTTTGGCACTTATCAGATTGAGGAAGTAGATGCCGAGGTTGACGGGTACGATCGGGTAACTACTTATCAGCCTACAACGCAGCAGGTTACGCTGAGCCCAAGTAATCCTAACGCCAATATCTCCGTTACCAACAGATATACCCCTTCAACCACCCGTGTGTCGGTTAAGAAGGAGTGGAACGACGGCAACAATCAGGACGGCAAGCGCCCGAACGAAGTGACCGTGCGGCTGAAGGCGAATGGTGAAATTGTTGAAGGCAAGACGCTTACACTGAAAGCATCTGAGGGATGGACTGGTAGCTTCACCGGTCTGGACGTGAAGGATGCAAATGGTACTCCGATTACCTATGCCGTCGAGGAAGCGACTGTTGCGGATTACAGCAGCAGCGTCGCAAAGAATGAAGATGGCAGTTTCACCATCACCAACACTGAGACG
>JBJEJN010000157.1:0-38003 GCA_051878085.1 Aristaeellaceae bacterium
GCGCACTGCAAGTCCAGCGACCACCTGCTGCGCGGCGACATCCTCGACACCCGCATGAAGGGCCATACCGTGGTGGTGCTCAGCGACGGCGCGAAGGCCGCAGAGGAGCGCCAGAACGCGCCCGTGGAGCCCGTACAGACCGGAGACCTGGTGGTCGAAAGCGGCTCCTGGAACATTCGTAAGGGCCCTGGCACGGAGTATGACGCAGTCAAGACCCTGCACGGCGGCGACAAGCTGAAGAAGGTTGACCCGAAGGACTGGATTCCGGTCGATGTCGGCGGCACGGTGCTCTGGGTCAGTCCCAAAGCAATTCTGTGAGGTGACGCCAATGAACGAATCTGTAATTGTCGCCCTCGTCACTGCGGGCGCGGCTATTCTGAGCAACGTGGTGCTCAGCAACAAGAACAGCCGGGAGATCGACCACAAGCTGGAGACCCACCAGGCGGTGACGGATGCGAAGCTGGAGGAGTTGACCCGCGAAGTGCGGGAGCACAACAACTTCGCGCGGCGCATGCCCGTGCTGGAGGAGAAGATCAGCGTGGCAAACCACCGGATTGAGGACCTGGAGAACAAGAGAGGAGCATGAATATGAAGATGAATGACAAGCTGTACGACATCCTGAAGTGGCTGGTGATGATTGTCATCCCTGCACTGACCACGGCCTATGTGGGTCTGGCCGCGATCTGGAACTTTCCCTGTGCCGATGAAGTTTCCAAGACCAGCGCCGTAATCTGCACGCTGCTGGGCGCGCTGCTGGGCATCAGCACGGCGGAATACAACAAGAGCGAATGAACCGACGGGGCAGGCACGCAGCCTGCCCCATTTTTGAGGTGATTGCATGGCAAAGAAGGATTACAGCTTTGATGCATATCAGAAATCCGGGTTTTCGACCGCAACCGGAATCAATGCGCTCCAGGAACAGCTTGCGGCGCACTACCAACGCACGGACGAGCAGCTCAAGGCGGACGCCAGGGCTGCGTATGATACCCAATATTCCGGCAGTAAACTGAACTACCAGAACCAGCTTGCGCAGCTTTCAACCTATCGCGATGCCGATATAAAGAAGCTGAATCAGAGCTACGATCAGCAGGGGAATGTGATCCAACGCGACTTGAACAGCCACGGCATGGGCAGGTCCAGCCTGGTTTCTACGCGGGGCGTCGAGAACGAGAATGCCCGCAACGCAGCGATTGCGGACAAGTCACTGCAATATCTGGAGCAAGAGAACCAGATCAATGCGAATCTTCAACAGCTGGATGCTGAGTATGCCCAGAACGTGGAGAACAAGTATGTTGAGCTGCGCAATCAGCAGCAGGCGGATTACATTCAGATGCTGGCGCAGATCGCGCAGCTTCAGCAGTCGGGATATTCCGCATATGTGAACTATCTGCTAAAGAGCTGAGGAGGTGAGAATGTATGGCGGACAATACGACCTTTGAAAAATATCAGGAATCCGGGCATTCCCAGGCATCCGGCGTTTCAGACCTTCAGCAGCAGGTTTCAAAGATTCCGGTTTCGGACGATGCTTTGCGGAAACAGGCGGAGGCGCAGTACGCAGATACTCTCAAAACGCTGGATGACAGCTACTCCAAGCAGATCTCGGCGCTGATTACCTCTCAGGCGAACGATGAAAAGCTGCTGAACGAGCAGTACAACAACAGCATTTCCTCGATGATGGCGCAGCTTAAAAAGCGTGGCCTGGACGTTACTGAGGCGCTTCCGCAGGCGCAGACGGCGGCGATCAACAGGCACAGGAATGATACGATGGCTGTGCGTCAGAGCCTGTACAGCACGCAGAGGAGCCTCCCTGAGCAGCAGAAGCAGCTGCTCTCCACGGATTACGAGAAGGCGATTGCGCAGCGGGTATCTGCGAATCGGACGACCAACATTCCTGTATTGAGCGATCTGCTCGGCCAGATTGCAGAGCTTCAGAACGCGAGTTATACGGACTACATCAACTACCTGCTCGCCAAAAAGAGCAGTGGCGGCAGCAGGAGAAAGAGCACGTCCGGCGGCAATACCGGCGGCACGCAGGACGGATATGTCCCACCGTCTGCGCTATCGGGGAACCAGGGATCGGTTACGGCAACAGGCACTTATGTGAGCCCATTCGGAAAGGAACGCTATTAACGGAGGTTAAAGCATGGCAACGAACAACAAGAAGGAGACCAATGCACAGATCGCACAGCGCGTTGCGGCGGAGTACAAGGCGGGGAACGTTGTTGCGAAGGCGGGGACTCCGACGGCCCGCACGTCTGGATCGAGTGCGGCAGCCAAGAACAGCATCTATGCGGACAATCTTCCGCACGTTGTAACCCACTCCAAGGCGAAGCAGCTCTATGATCGCGGATTCAAGATTACCGTGAGTACACCGAGTGGAACGCAAGAGTACAAGAAATACGGCAGCTCCGGTCAGAACAGCATTTCCGAGGCGGGCAAGTACCTTGCGCCGCAGACACTTCGGTACAACTACGAGGCAAAAAACCCGGAGGACATGGATCTTGCGGAGTTTACCGCCTACATGCGTGCAAACGGTGCTACGGAGGAGCAGTGGCAGAGCCTCGCGTCCTCCGTTGAGAATCCCGGCAGCCTGACCTACAATCCCTACTGGGGCAGCCGTTCCACGCAGGAGGTTGCGCTTCCCTTCTTCCAGCAGTATTTCGGCTCTGAGGATGTGCGTCTGGACGAAGATTTTTTTGTTCAGAATGTCGGCCTGCGCGCCTTTGCACAGTACACCAATACCGGTTCACTCAAGACTCCGGGCAAGTATGCCTCTGACGATGAGTGGGCCGGTTACTGGTATGTCAAGACCCTTCAGGACAAGGACGAGAATCTGAAGGTGGATCAGGAATGGAACGATCTGCGCAAGCGCCTGTCCGAGGAGTATGCAGGCTATCAGCAGGTGTATGGCAGAGCGCCCAGCTACGATGAGCTCATCTCTCGAATCGACTGGAGCGATTACACCTATCTCCAGAAGATAGACAACAGCCGCAATATCGGCACGGAGACCAGCAACAATGTGCTCCGGCTGAACTGGGGCACGAACTATTCCCGCGAGTCCCTGGCGGGTCTGTACAGCGTTTTGAAGTCTGGCGGGGACATCAGTGGAGATCGAAGCTACTTTGAGGATGCGGTGCAGTATTGGCTCTCCCCGGCCAGCGATGATGCCGGCACGACCGCAAGCAATGTGTTTGGCGTCGACGTGAGCGGGTGGACGGATGCGGACTATGATTCTGCCATGCAGCAGGCGCGTCAGAGCGGCGACCACGAGACCTACGAGACGCTGAAATATTTCCGTTGGGCAAACGGCGAGCACATGGACAGCCTGGACACCACGGATTATCTGGGCGGACGTTTCGGCTACTACAAGGATGACAATTATTTCAAGGCGATTGAGGAGACCTATGCTCCCGTATGGGAGGAGATGTACACCGACGAGAGCCGTACCTCCGTAAAGAAGCCGACGGTATCCGATTCCATCGTGTATCATGCGGCGTATCAGGCCTGGCAGGACATGCAGACGAAGGCGGATACAGAGCTCGTGGAGGAGCAGGCGGAGCGTGTATTTGCAGCCGTTCAGAGCGTCGACAAGACGGATTTCTCCAGTGAGGAGGAGTATCGGGAGTTCATCAACGACTACGTGCTCGATCTGAGCGGATCGGATTACACGGAGCTGCGGAAATACATGGATGGCAGCCTGAAGCTTGCCAGGGACGTGTTCATCTCGCAGGACGAATTGGATGCGTATATCCACGAGACCTGGACGGGAGGCACGCAGGAGGAACCGGAGACTGTTGTAGCAGAGGCGGCGGAACCTCCCTACGGCTACGACGAGGCAATGAGAAGGAATGCCGCTTTTCGGGCGGAATGCGCGCAGGACGACGCCAAAGAGGTTGCCAATTCTTTGGTTGCGCTCTCTGAATCCGAGGCGAGCGTGAGCGCAAGCCAGATTGCACAGTCCGGCATGACGGTGGCTCCCGCATCGATTCTGGAGAGTGAAGCTGCGCCCATTCTGGCTGCGATCTGGAAGGATTTCCGCAGCGAGAGCCTTTCCGAAAAGCTGGGAGATGCGGCGAGCTTCGTCCAGGAAAAGGCGGTAGACCCGGTGCTCAAGATGCTCGCAGAGGCAACTGGCGCGGATGGAACGGAGACGATCACGGTCGGCGGTCTGAAGGAGCTTTTGGTTCAGCAGACGGTCGCGCAGATGGGCGGAAGTGATGTGAGCGTCGCGGACGGCGTGATTGACGCGGCAATCCCGGATTCCAACGAATTCCTGTTTGCGATCTATCGCATGCAGACCAAGAACGGGCTGGATGTGCTGGATCAGCCCTTTGCGCTTGGCGTGTACAGACGCATCTACAACAACTGCAAGGAGCAGGGCTATACTCCCGAGGATTCTGCGGACACCGCTCTGAGCGCTGCAATGTATTGCGAGCCCGGCCTGAAAGCCATCGGCAACGGCCTGGAGGGCGACGAGGAGCTCGCGGTAGCCTCCAGCAGCCTCGTTGACAAGGTTACTGGGTCGGAGGGCTACGAGGACGGCATGACGCTGCTTGCGCCGATTGTGAGCGAAGCAGCGGCAGCCTCTGAGGAGGATGCGACGCAGGAGCTTCAGGATTTCGCAGGCGCGATGGCACTGGGCATGTCTGAGCAGGCGACGGCTGCCCATTCTGCGACCACGCGGAACCTGCTGAATGAGCTGATGCATGGCGACATCTCCGCATCGGACGTGCTGGAAGGTCTGAAGAATACCGGGAAGTACCTGATGCAGAAGGCCAGCAGTTTTGCGCAGGGCGTTGTGGATAACGCGCGGCAGGTGTTCAGAAGCGGAGAGCTGGGCTATACCTCCGCGCAGATCACTACGGAGCGCTACGATGCGCTGGATGGCGAAACCCGTGCCAGCATTGACGGCGTATACAATCAGCAGATCGGCAGCGTCGCAAGCGACAGCGAGGTTCTGTTGGGAATCGCTGCATACGCCGCAAGAAACGGGCACGTGGAGGGCTATGGCAGCGGAGAAAGCAAGGCAATTGACAGTGCCGGCGAACGTTTTCTCTCCGGCAATGACTTCATTTCCTGGCTGGGCGCTGTGACGAACACCACTTCCGAGGAGGACCAGGAGCAGTACAAGGTGCGCAACGATCTGCGCACGTATGGCAGGTGGTTCACCTTTGATGAAGCCTGGGCGCTGGCAAACGCCTGGGAGACCGGCTACATCGATTACGATGGCTTCCGTGAGGTGCTGGTGAACCGTGTGTCGAAGTTCTCTGGCGAGTACGTAAACGCCATCAACAACGCAGACATGCTCTCCGACGGCACGCGGCAGCTTCGCAGCGCATTGGACGATATGGAATCCGGCATCCGGCACAACCTGGAGGTTGCCGATGCCCGCCCCAGCGATGAACTGCTCTCTGCGGCGAATGACGCCATTGCTGCGGTTGATAGCTTCAACGATCCGATCTCTATTGTGGAAAACAATGAGCTGCTCCGCAATGCAATTGGCTACGATGCGCTTGTGCAGCAGCATGGCGATGATGAGATGGCTCTCTCGGATGCAATCAGCGCAGCGCTGAAGGGCATCGCTGAGAGCGCGCAGACCGAGAATGTCATGAGCGACAACACCGGCGCAGAATTTACGCTGCCCCAGGTGGATGAGCTGCGCAAGGCGGTCGATCTCTACGAGAAATTCGGCGCATACGGCTATGATTTCGTGATGGCGGCAACGCCGGAGTACCTGAAGAAGTTCGGCATCGATCTGGAGGGTGAGGGCCTGACGGCCAGCCTGGAGGAGTACATGGACGAACTGACAGAGGGTGCGTGGAGAGACGCCTATGTGAGCGACGGCCTGGGTTTTGTGGGCACGGTGAACGCCGGCCTCGTAAAGGGCTATCAGGGCGTCGGGAACGTTGTCGCCGGTGGCTCCCGCATGATCCGCGATGTGCTGGATTTCCTTCCGGGCGTTACAGCCTACGAGGAGGGCGACGGCAGCTACTACGATCGGGTGCAGAGCGTCTCCGGCAAGGTGGACGAGCGCCTTGCGACGAAGGCGACGAGCTTCGAGCAGTTTGCGGCGCAGATTGTGTCTGAGACTGCGCGCAATCAGCTCACCGGCGCTTTCGGTGCTGCGCTGGGCAACATGGCGAATGCCGGGAAGTTCTCCAAGCATGTTTCCTCCGCCGTTCAGAAGGCGGCTTCCGGCGGAACCGTGAATGCGAGCGGTGTGGCACAGCTTATGAATGCGGCTACCGCCTCCAAGAGCGCAATCGACACCGCAGAGATCATTGCGCGCACTCCGTTTGCCACGACCGTATTCACCGGCGCATACAACGAGAACCGCGACAAGGAAAAGGGTGTGCTCAGCTCCCTGATTCGCGCCTGCCTGGACACCGAGATTGAGCTGTTCACCGAGACGCCTGCCGTGGATGACAAGCTGGATGCAGTCAAGAACTGGATCATGCCGAGCCTCGACAAGGCCGGAGACGGAGCTATCGGCTACATCGCGAAGCTGGCGAGCGATTCCTTCAATGAGGTGGGCCAGGAGGAGATTTCCCTGATGTTTGAACGCATGTTCGACACCATCGAGGATGTGGACGGGTCGAAGATCAGCGATGTGAAGTCCTTCTTCTCTGAACTCTGGAGATCCATCCGGGACAACACTAAGGGCATGGGAGAGGATGCTGCCAGTACAGCGCTTTCCACGACCTGCATCACCCTGTTGGGCAGCGTATTTAACCTGCCGTTCAATTCTGTATCCCGCTTCAAGCTGGACGAGGCGATGAGCGGAAATATGCAGCTGGACGCCGCGTCTCTGGAGAGCCTCATGAGCGATGCGATCATGGAGATCGGCGAAGCGATGGAGACGGCGGAGCCTGCGGCTGCTGAAAAAGAAAAGAGCGAATACGACCCCACAAACACGCCTGTATTTGATCGCAATGGCACGCTGAAGGATAAGTTCAAGGATTCGCTCCGTGACAATCTGGACGAGGATGGTCTTGCACAGGCTATCGAGGATGAAGTTGCCGGAGATGCCTCTGAGACCGCGCAGGAGGCCACCACAAAGCAGGAAACTGCGCCCGAACAGGAAGCCGTTGCAGAGCCTGCACCGGCAGAGGAGGCCCGGCCTGAGCGTGATCCGAATCTTTCCGCAGGTGCAACCAAGGTTGCGGATTACATGGATGAGGCGGAGAATGCTACCAGGGACGCCATTGCAGCCGAGGCCGGGAACCAGGCGTTTGAAGCTGCCATGTCGCAGGACGGCGCTACCCAGACGGCGAGAAAGGCTTATGAGCGCGCCCAGGAGGATTTGAGCCGGGAGCAGCAGAAGGAAATCGACATTTCCATGCAGATCGACACCAAACAGCAGCAGATGTACGGCATCTACTCCGCTGCAATGAACGAGGGTGTGCCCTTCAATTCTCCGAACGTGCAGAACGCTGTCATCGCCAACCAGCAGGCTACGGCGGCTTTGCGGAGTGATCTCGCCAAGCAGCAGGAGAAGGTCAAGCTGGCAATGGCTGCATGCGAGCGTGCTCAGAAGGAGTATGAGGAGGCCAGAGAGGAAGCAAAGAAGCGGTATCAGGCAGAGGCGGCTACGACCGCGAAGAAGGCGGCCATGCGCATTGACGAGGCGCGTGCGCTTTTGCAGAGTGAAGTGGCAAAGCAGGGTTTGGTTCCTAGCGATGAGCTTAACTCCAAAACCGGCAGGCGTTACATTGATGACACGGCAACGATTCCCTCCGATGGAGATGTTGACCCCAGAACAGTTTACAACGAGGATTTATCCAAATTAGAAAAAACCAAGCGAACCGATAAGGCGGTTGGCGCTGACTTGGATAAAATCACAATTCGCCAAGACGAAAACGGGAAATTCGACTTCAATGATTTCGCAGACCGTGAATCCGACGCTGTATACGGTGCGTTGAAGAAAGATGTTACGCTTGAGGAGTCTAGTGAAACCACAGGCGTTGACAATCGTGATTACAGTATTGATTTCGACCTGAAGGCAACAAATCTTCTGGACTTGTTCAACCGTATTCTGAATACTTCGGAGACGAATGCACAGGAATACATGGTGCATGTCCCCAAAAAGGTGTACGACTCTCTGATTGGCATCTTTGAGCGCATGAAGAACGGCAAGAAGTACGTTGATGCGTTTTTCAGGCATTCTACGAACACCGACGAGAATGCGGATTCGAGGTTCGCGAATGACCGAATCGATAAGACGGTCGATCTTGCCCGGAGTCTGAGCTCAACAAATTATGACACTCTGAAGAATGATTTCGGCATGACGCCTGTGGCAGAAAACGAGAACGATGTCATCCTGAAAATCACCGGAAGTCAGAAAGGTATCTATACGAGCGACATTCTGAAAGCAGAGCAGGAACTGAAAGACGCAAGGGCAGAGGAGAGCGACATTCGTGCAATTGTCGGCGGCCTGGAGGCATCCAGCAGGATGGCGCAAGGCGAGGAGAAGCAGAGCATTTTCGCCCAGAAGAAGGAGTACATTCAGAATCTGGAAGCAGCGCGCAGTCGGCTATTTGCAGCGCAGAGCGCGCTGAGAGAAGCAAAGCGGGCGCATGCTGGCTTTATAGGAGAAAACTACGTTGCCGTTCAGAAAAGCGATCTGCAAAATCTGTTGGGCAGTCTTTTGGATCAGCAAATGGCTGATGATAAGAATGTCGATGCACAGACCGAGAATCTGTACGAACAGTATGATGCCGGAACCTATGATTCTGCACATCTGAAATCCATTCTGATGGAGCTCACCGATTTCTCCGGCATGGATGAAGCGAGCGCGGCGCTTGTTCGCAAGAACATCGACGGCATGTCCGACGCAGAACTGATGACCGAGATCATCTCCGCCTGGCGCGAGCAGGATCGGACGGATGCTGCGCAGGGCATCCTGAAACAACTCCCGTATCGCGCATTTGAGAATGGCGCTGCCATGCGCAAATATGTCAAAGAGAACGGAGGCTGGCGTCGTAGCGGCGGCAGCTACGAGAATCTGGAGACGAAGCAGAGCTATTATGTGAATTATGGCCTGCTGTCCCTGGTGAATCGGTATCGCAATATGCTTGCTGCAAGCGAAGATTCCGAACTGGATTTGCTCGGCCTTTCGATGTATCGGCTTGAACCGGATGATCTGGAGGGCTTCCTGCGCAAGACGGTTGAGCTTGCAAATGCCGCTGCGCTCCGGGGAGAATCACGGCAGAAAGCTCTGGAAAGCCTTGCAGGAGTCGTGGAATCTCCACTCAAAGACGGAAAGCACTATATGGCCGTTGATATCGTGCCTGCCGGAACGCTGCGCGTAAATCCGAAGTGCAAAAACAGCGGGCTTCAGGACGAAGCTGGTAACTTCCTTGCGGATCGGGCGCTGGATCAGCTTCGGAACGCATGCAATATCATCTCCAGCAGAGAAGGTACTGGAAATTATGGCCTGTATGTCGTTGAGGAGGTTGAAGGGCAGCGCGTCGTTCGCCAGGCCGGCAAGTTCTATGATGATCTGGGAGGCCGGTATTGCCCGACCTACACGCAAATCATGGAGAATGCGACTGAGGCCTACCTGAAGCATACCAAAACCACGCAGTCCGGCAAGGAATACGCCGACTACGATTTCAGCGTGGAGATCGGCGACGCTCGAAGCGATGATGCTCTGAAGGACAATCTGGATGCGGCGGAGCACCTGTTCAGGGGCATGTTCTCTGCGACGGGTATGCAGCCCTCCAAGGAGGAGTTTTCTCGGTATGCGAAGGCGTATCTGCAAGCCAAAAAGGAGGTTCTGGAACGCGAAATCTCAATGGTGGCGCGCAACTACCGCTTGAACGGGGATCAACTCGGTGACGAACATGTGCGTCAGCTCGCAGAGGAGGTCAAGGCAAAAAATGCAGAGCTCGCGCAGATTCGCAGAGCGCTAATGAATGACAAGAATCTTCAGAGATACATCGACAGCTACAAGTTCGTAGGCAACGGTGCAAGCGGTGCAGATGTGCGCACGGCTGCCGAGACCGTCGTTGAACGTGCGGGCGTTTCGAGCCCTGAAGCGCAGGCCGCAAGAGCGCTTGTGGAGAATGCTCCCGAAGCCGATGTGGAGGAGAACAATGCGCCCGAGGCTGCTGTGAGCAGCGAAAAGCGCAGCGTCGCGCTGGAGGTGGACGAGAGGCTTACGCAGGGCATGACTGCCGAGGAGCGCGGCGATTACTATGCATCTCGCGCAGAAGATGCTGCTCGTGACGGCGATGCCTATCGCTATGCCAGGTATCAGAGGGAGGTTCTCAATGCAGCCGAAGAAACCGGTATGACCGAGACGGAGGAGACTTCCGAGGACGCTGAATCCGGCGAAAACGGCGACAAGACCACGGAGGCTTCGGATCAGACTTCCGATGGCAGCACTGCCGATCCTGCTGTGCGGGCAATGGAGGAGTATGAGGTTTCGCCGGAGGATCAGGCTGCAATCGACGAGGCATACCCGAATCGCGAGACAAAGGATGAGGCTGAACTGTCCGGTAATTCCGAACAGTTCACGGAGCCGAAGCCTGTGGACGAGAATACCTCTGTCGGCGGCATGGGTCACGATGCGGAATCCATCGAATACGGCAGGCAGGTGATTCGTCAGCAGAACGCGCTCATCAAGCAGCTCAATCGGCAGATCAACGATCTCGTTCCTGCAATCAAGGCGGAATGGGAGAACGGAGCTTCCTACTGGTCAAGTCTCGCAGAGGAGAAGAAGCGGCTGATGCAGGAGATGAACGATGCGAACGGCGATCCCGCACGGCTCAAATCTATCCGTGATGGCATCAACCGGATTCACGTTGCTCAGCAGCACAGCGACGAAGCGCGTGAGTCCTTCGCCAGGTGGACGGATTTGGTCGGCAAAAAGAAGGCTTTGGAGAATCGCAGGAACACTGCCAAGCAGACCATGAAGGTCAATTCCCAGATGGTCAACGGCACGGAGACTGCCAAGCAGCTTGCCGAGGGCGATGTGAAGTACAATCCGTACATCCCGGTGGCGGGCTCCAAGGGAAACAAGACCGGCCTGGAGATCGCCAAGGAAATCCTCAAAGATGCCTATAAAAGCGGAATAATGAAGTATAAGCGCAGAACTGCGCTTACGGTCAAGCAGGTTGCGAAACTGATCTCTGATAAGCTGGATGACAGCTTCTTTGCTGCGGTGTTGCAGGATGCCAAAATCATCACGACCACGCGTAAGGCGACCGAGATGGAGCATGCGGACGATATCTTCCGAATGGCTGTCATCAACGAGAAGCGCGGGAACGGCAAGGCCGAGGGAGCCAAGGATGCGCTGATTCAGGCGTATCAGGCCAGTATCGTGCGCGATGACTTCAGCGAGGGTGGCTACAAGGAATATCAGGCAGCGCGCGCAGAGGCCAGGGAAAAGGCACTCGTAAAGGCAAATGAAATCCGAAGCGAGTACAGTGAGGAAAAGAGCAAGCGTGAACTGGATGTGGAGCTGGCGAATCTGACGGACAAGCTGGATCAGGATGCTGCGATCATCGCAAACATGCGTTCTGTTGAGCGTGCTTACTATCGTCTCGGAAACGGTGACGTGGAGGCGGCCCTCAGAGGCGAGTACGGCGGTCAGATTCCCGTTCCACTGATGAACATCTTCACGGGCATGGTGCTGGATGCATCCGAAGGAAAGAAGGGCAGAAAGGTCGTCACCCGCGAGATGGACAGCACGCAGCGAATTGTGGATGACTACACGGAGGATTATGCACCGTTTATCAACGCAGTGTTTGTGAACCCTGCGCTTCACACGAATGACGTGGTGAAATACGAGACGAACAAGCTACTCGATGAGCTCGGCAAGAAGATTCCTCGCAAAAAGATCAAGGTTACGACATACCGCGATGGCACGCCGGTTACGGAGAAGATGAGCATCCGTGAAATTGTCGGCCACATCATCGACGAGCGCAGAAGCGATGCGTATTCGCCTGAGCTTTCGGATAACGACTACGTGAATGAACGCCTGAACAACTACGGAATCACCGACACTAAAACTCGCAAGATCATTCAGGAAGCGGTGGACTACGCCAGAAAGTTCAACGATCAGCTCTATGCGCTGGCGAACGAATCGCTGGTGCAGAACGGCCATTATGAGCATACCTACGGCTATCGGAAATGGTACATGCACCATTACACCCCTGAAACCGGGCTGCCGGCGCTGCTGGGCATTCCTTCCAGCGACGAAGAGATCAGTCAGGTATTCATAGATGAAACCGGCAACCGAAGGCCGTCTCACGAGTGGAATGCCGCCGCCCTGGAGAGGCATGGAGATCAGACTGGCTATGATTTCGTGGAATCCGTGCGGCGCTCTCTGAGCGGCGTAATGAACACGATCTATCAGACCGGAAACATCGACCGATTAAAGCAGCTGGAACAGGCGATCAACGGCACGCCGAAGATGGATGAGAGCGGCAACTACATCTACGAGAATAACAAAGTTGTACTGGAAAGCAGGCCGATGTACGAGGTCGGGCCGGATGGGCAACAGGTAGATAAGAGTTACCTGACTGGGTTCGGCAATACCATTGGTCAGTTTGCACAGCGCGCCGCCAACAAGCGCACCGGCAAAATCGACCGTGCGATCATGGAAAGCCCTGCCGGAAGAAAGTCGTTGGCCTGGGTAAAGCTGGCAACCTCCCTGCGTTCCGCAGCTGCGGTTGCATTCAACCCCATGTCGGCGGCAACGAATATCGCTCCGGTGAAGTTTCTGACAGGCATCTGTACGCCCTCTGAAATCTCCTCTGCAATGGCGAGCACGATCACTCAAATGACCGGCACTGCCGAGAGCGAGGATTACATTAAGGTGAACAGCAGCTTTGTCAAGGGCAGAACGGAGCACTCCGCAGAGGAGCGCGCCATCCAGGGTAAGATCATGGACGCAGGCTACGCAATGTCTGGCGCGGTCGACAGCTTCACGACGAATTTCATGGCTCGTGCGTTGTTCAATCACGAATTCAATACCAACGGTGGAGATGCTGAGGTGGCGCTCGCCCAGACCGAGGATATGCTGCGGCGCATGCTGACTGACAAATCCCGCGTGGGACGCTCGCAATTCTATGAGAACGTCGCGCTTGGCGGCGTATTTGGACAGTTCCAGCAGGAGTCTGTGAACGAGCTGATGTACATGCTCAAAGACATGCGCTATTACGGCGGCGGAAAGATTCCGAAGGCGCTGGCGATGATGCTTGGTGTGTACGTGTTCAACGCCATGTTCAACTGGCTGCGCGGAAGTGAATCCATGAGCGATCCTCTGGGTGAGACGGTCAAGGCATTCAACGGTCTGGAGGAGGACGCGACGAACTACGAGAAGGTGAAGGCGGTCATCGGTGCGCTCGGCGAGAGCATCAATCCCATCGACTTCTTCGCCTCCGGTGAAACGCCGGTTACAAGCGCTGTGAGCGACCTTGTATCAGGCGCGGATAAACTGTTTGCTGGCGAAGCGGACATCTGGGATTTTGTTTCGACGGTCAGCTCAGTCATGTTCCCCGGAAGCGCGACGATCAAACGTGCTGCAACGGGCATCAAGAGCGTGCAGCAGGGGTATGCGGAGACCACCGGCGGCAGAGTGAAGTTCGTTACCGGTGAACCCAATGCGGCGAAGTATGCTGCGGCTGCTATTGGCGGCGTGAACGTGCTTCCGCAGTCGAAAGACTACGTGTACGGCTTTGATGATGCGCTGGGCAGCAACCAGTCGCAGAAGTTCAAGGCGCTGGTTAACGCCGGCCTCGATCCGTCGCTCGCCTGGAACTCTGCAAAGGGCACAGCCAACGCAAAGACACAGACAACCGCAGCCAACGAGACGCTTTCGGACGATGAAGCGACTGCAAAGGAGATTCAGGAGACGCAGAGCGCTGCGCGTACATCCCGCGAGGATGCAGGCATGCCGATGGACGTCGCTCCCTGGGCTGTGACTGATGGGCAAGGAGCCGATGAGAGCACACCTGCCGGAGCCGGAATTGCCCTGTGGAGGAAGTACGGCCTGTACACCTACCCGCAGGTGTTGGAGAGCGACGCTGCGAACGAGGAGTACCGGAAGGCCTACAACACGATTGTGAAGTCCTATCTGGGCGGGGCCTATGGCGAAACCGGGACCAGAGCAGCGGCTGAGAAGCTGGAAACGGCCCTGAGAAAGGCTCGTAGTAAAGCTAAGGCCAAGTATTCATCTGAGGAAGAAACGGACGAGGGAGGCGATTTGAATGGCCAGAAGTAAGCAGGGAAAGATCGAGTACAGATCGCAGTTCGCGCAGAGTGGCCGAAACTTCAAGGCGGGGACGATTGAGGAGACGTTTCCGAGGGTGTCTCTGCTGAAGCGCAGGATCAAGCAGTATTTCGAGGCATGCGACGCAGAGAAGAAGCATTACTCTGTGCCCGGCCTCGGACTGTTCCTGGGCGTTCGCACCAAGGTGATCCTGAACTATAACCCGGAGGATGAGGAGCTGAAGGAGTACAAGTTGGCAATTGACTACGCACTTCAGCGGATCGAGGCCTATGCAGCAGAACGGCTCTATGAGAACCGAGGTTCCACCAAGGGCACGGAGTTTCTGCTTCAGAATACGCTCGGCTATGCCAACAAGAGCGACGTCAATTCCAAGCAGGAGCTGGAGGTTACGGAGAAGCAGCGAATCAAGCAGCTTCCCGACGAGGAGGTTCAGGGACGGCTTCTGCGGCTGGTTCCCAAGATCGACCAGATCACCAAGGCACAATAAAATCGGACATAGCGCCTCCTGGCAGCAGGGGGCGCTGTTTTTTGACTGCCAATTTGACTGCCACAACCACAAAAGTGGCAGTCAAAATGCAACCATACAAAAGAAAATTTACATTCGTTAACGATCTGGTTTCCTCCTCGAAAACAGCAAAAACCCCTGAAAACACGGCATTTTCGCGTATTTTCAGGGGTTTTCATGTTGGCGTGCCATGCGCGATTCGAACGCGCGGCCTTCAGAGTCGGAGTCTGACACTCTATCCAGCTGAGCTAATGGCACACAAGTTGCGCCGGAACCTTTGCAGAAGAAGGAACCGACTGTGCGATTCAGGACGGCATATCTCATGTATGGTTCTGCAGCTGAAATTGCCAACTGACTTCGCAACATATCTATTATAGCGCAGATTTCCAATTCAGGCAAGCGGTTCGACAAAGGTTTTCATAATTTTCCCGGAATTTTGCAATTGTTGTACCCACAGCCGGGGCGAAGGAACCCCGCCTGACCCCTCGTGCGGGAATGCGGCCATTCGGGAAATCGCGCTGGATGATCTCAATGACCGTACTCTCCAACTGGATGCAGCTGCATGGGAAGCTTGCCGGACGGCGGGGCCGCAGCGGTTCTCAATCGGGGTTATGTCTGTACGTCATATCCTCAGCATGCAGACCTTCGGGAGTTATCGGATACTCTGCCGCCTCGCGCCTGGGAGACAAAATAGGACAGCCGTTTCTCGCAAGGTCATTTCATCCGACCGGCCCGAGACGCGAAGCGTGCAGAAAACGCGGGAGGATCAATAGCCATATTTCCGCTGCTTTGCGCGCAGGAAGATGGCGCTCAGAAGGACGGCCATGAACTCTGCGGCGACCACGGAGATCCAGATGCCGTCGATTCCCCAGATCAGCGGGAGCAGCAGGATGGAGGCGCTCTGAAAGACCAGCGTGCGCAGGAAGGAGATCAGCGCCGAGGTCAGGCCGTCGTTCAGCGCGG
The DNA here is from genome assembly GCA_051878085.1 of Aristaeellaceae bacterium. GTDB lineage: Bacteria > Bacillota > Clostridia > Christensenellales > Aristaeellaceae > SFTH01. The sequence goes on from JBJEJN010000157.1 coordinate 15,711, forward strand.
TGAAGAAGCCGGAGGCGAAGATGCCGAAGCCCATGAAGCCGAAGGACAGCGCAAAGATGCGGAAGCCGGACACGGTCAGATCCAGCAGCTCCGCGTCGTAGCCGACGAAGACCCTCGAGAGCGGAGATGCGAGGGCCTCGGCGGAGGCGATCATGCCAACGCTGAATATGCCGGTGATGGTCAGGCTCTTCCGGAGCAGACCCCTGAGCTCCGCGTGGTTGCAGGCCCCGTTGTGGTAGCTGATCACCGGTTGCACGCCGATGGAGAAGCCGATGAACGCGGCGGAGAAGATCATGCTGACGTACATCATCACGCCGTAGGCGGCCACGCCGTTCTCTCCGGCGTATTTCAGCAGCTGGAGGTTGTACAAGATCCCCACGATGTTCATGGAAATGTTGCTCATGAATTCGGAGGAGCCGTTGGTGCAGGCGCGAAGGATCGCCCGCCCGTCGAAGGCGGTTCTGCCGAGGCGCAGGATGCTGTCGTTCTCCCGGGAGAAGTAGACCAGCGGGATCACGCCGCCGACGAGCTGGGCCACAGCGGTGGCGAGCGCAGCGCCCGCAAGCTTCATTTCCTGCGGAAGCAGCAGCACCAGAACCGCGTCCAGAACCATGTTCGTCGCGCCGGACAGAACCGTCACCGCAAGGCCGAGCTGCGGCTTTTCCGCAGCCACAAAGAAGCTCTGGAACATGACCTGCAGCACGAAGAAGGGCAGCGCGGCCAGGACAATCCTTCCGTAGACCGCGCAGTCGTCCAGCAGCACGCCCTCCGCACCCAGCGCCGACGAGATCGGGCGGATGAAGATGAAGCCGAGCAGTGCCAGGGCCACGCCGAGGACGAAGGCGACGTACATGAACAGCGAAAAATGGCGGTTCGCCCGCGCCCGGTCGCCCTCGCCCAGAGCCCGCGCGACCAGGGCCGTGCCGCCTGTGCCGAACATGAAGCCCACCGTCCCCAGGATCATCAGCACCGGCATGATCAGGTTGACTGCCGCAAAGGGCATCTTGCCCGCAAAATTGGACACAAAGAAGCCGTCCACCACGCTGTAGATCGAGGTGAAGATCATCATGACGATGGATGGCAGCGTGAAGCGGAGCAGTCTGCCATAGGAAAAGTGGTCTGAAAGCTGAATGTGCATTCTATCCTCCTGAGTCAGCGCTTGCAGAGCCTGCGTGCGCATGTAAGGCGTTCACAGCCTCTCGATCTGGCTGCGGAAGCAGTCGAGGTATTTTTCCAGCAGCTGCAGGTAGCTGCCGATCTCATCCTCCGACCAGCCGTCGAAGGCGTCCATCTCCGCCTGATAGAGCCGGGCCACCGTCCTCTGCGCAAAATCAATTCCCTTTTCGGTCAGCAGAACCTTCTTGGCCCTGCCGTTGTGCTGCTCCAGATAGAGCATGCCGTCCGCCTCAAGCCCCCGGATTGCAGAGTTGACGGTCTGCTTGCGGATGCCGGAGTTCTTGTAGATGTCGCTGAGCAGGCATTCGTTTCCTGCATCGTAGAGTGAGTACAGCACGATGGAGACGCTGTCCGTGATTCCCAGCTTCAGGGAGGACAGATGGTACAGCGATTCCATCTCCGCGGTGAGATAGTTGATCCTGTGGATTTCGTCCCGATGATTTCCTTTCATCCCTGCACCTCCATGTACGAAATCGTACGGTTTGCATTATAGTACGAAATCGTACGCTTGTCAATGGCGTTCACGAAAACAATACAAAGAAGATCGCATAGAAAAGCAGCCACGAAATGGGGGAGAGCTTCCCGTGGTTCGCGGCTGCTTTTGAAGCACCTCAATATGAAGAACGGACGTCGCATCCGGCGGCGGTTCTATGCCTTATGGACAAACCGGTCGCGCGTGCGGTTCGCAAGCTTTACCAGGAGCAGCATCACCGGCACCTCCGTCAGCACGCCAACTGTGGTCGCCAATGCCGACGGGGATTCCCCGCATCTCGAATTCTACAATTCAAGCAGCTTTTCATCTCTGATTTGACCGGCGTTCCAGCCGACCAGTGCGAACCTGCCGCCTGTGTGCGCATCGATGCGGTCAATCCATTCCACTTCGCTGCCGGCCTTCGCGCGCAGGAGGGCGTTGGTCGTGCCAGCCTGGGAGAGCGACTGGTTGATCACCCACCACCCGACGGCGATCTGCGCCCGCTTCAGGTCATCCTCCAGGCGCAGCGCCTCATAGACCGGCGTGGCCTCCGGCAGGGTCACGATCACGACCTCCGTCTCCGCGCTCCGCAGGCGGGGCAGCAGGCGCTTCACGGACTCCGGCGTCTCTCCCTTGGTGCGCTGAATCTCCTTATCGTAGCTCTCGGTGGATTCCAGCAGCAGCAGCGTATGCCCCGTGGGGGCCGTGTCGATGACGACGATCTGATCGTCCGCCTGGGCAACCACCTCCGCAAAGGCCCGGAACACGGCGATCTCCTGCGTACAGGGGGAGCGCAGATCCTCCTCGATGTAGGCGAGATCCTCCTCCGACAGGCCGTTTGCCCGCGCCTTGGACAGCACCTCCTCCTGATACCGCTTCAGCTCGGCCTGTTCGTCGATGTGGTGCATCGCAACATTCTCTGCCCGATCCAGCACAAACTTCAGGTGCGCGGCGGGATCGGTGGTCGTCAGCAGCACCCTCTTGCCGCGCTGGGCCAGGCCCAGGGCAATCGCCGCCGCGATGGTCGTCTTGCCGACGCCGCCCTTGCCCATGGTGAATACGACCCTTCTGCCGTTCTGGACGATGGAATCGACCACGTCTTGCATCCGGTGGAACTGCGCCGTGTTCAGCGCCTGCTGCGTCACTTCGCGCTTATCCTCCCGCAGCATCGCGCGCACGTTCTCCAGGCCGGTGATGTTGTATGCCCGGAGCGGAATCCCATACATGTCGAGAGACGACAGACCCTCCGGGATGGCGTTCAGCGCTGTTTGCTGCTTTTCGTACAGCTTCCCGGAGATGGGATCGTCGCTCTGGAGCAAAACGCCGTTCACCAAGAGAATCTGATTCCGTATGCCCAGCTCGGCAAGCTCCAGGGAGGCCCGCTGCGCCTCCTTCAGCGGCGCTTCCTCCGGGCGCGTCACCAGAACCAGCGTGGTCAGGCTCCCGTCCGCCAGCGTGGAGACCGCAGCCCGGTACATCTCCTTTTTGCTCTCCAGGCCGGAGAGCTGCCCCAGGCAGGATGCGCCGTGGGTGCTTTCGCTGATGAAGCCGCTCCACGCGGATGGCAGCTGGAGCAGCCGGAGCGTGTGGCCGGTGGGCGCGGTGTCAAAGATGATGTGATCGTACTTCCGCTGCACCCCGGCATCGGTGATGAAGCCGGCGAATTCGTTGAAGGCCGCGATCTCAATGGTGCAGGAGCCGGAGAGTTGCTCCTCCATGTTCGCAATGACCGCTTCCGGCATGACATCGCGGTACGGCGCAATCACGCTCTCCCGGTATTCCGCCGCGGCCTGCAGGGGATCGAGGTTCGCCACGGTCAAATGCGGAGCGTCCGGGATCGGCGTTCCCCGGTTGGACAGCTTCGCCGCAAACACGTCCTGAAGGTTCGATGCGGGATCGGTGCTGATCAGCAGCACCTCGCGGCCCTTATCCGCCAGAAAGACCGCGGTCGCACAGGCGGCGGAGGTCTTGCCAACACCGCCCTTGCCGGTGAAGAACAGATACTTCGTGTTCGCAACGATGGTTGGATCAAACTGCTTCATATCCACGGTTCCTCCTTGTCGGATGCTCAGCAACATCCGCCGGAGCAGCGGCAACCGCCCTCAGCCTTCGGTTCTTCGTCGGAGCAGCAGCCATCTGTTTTCACTTCCTCGCCGCCGCAGCAGCAGTCCGACCCGGTGCAGCACGCCGACGGTACGCCCAGCAATCCGGGGGCAACATCCAGCCAGGATGCAAATTCCTCGTTGGTGGGATAGCGTCCCGCGATCACGATGCAATCCTCCACCAACACGACGGGCAGCTTGTCCGGGCCGAACTTCTTCAGGTATTCGCTGACGGCGGGATGATTCACAAATTCCATCGGCGCGCTGGTCAGGTTGAAGCGCTGCACCTCGATTCCATGCTGCTTCAGCGTGTTCAGAACCGTCGATACGCGGAGCAGCTCAGGATCGACGCTCACGCCGCAGAGTCCGGTGGGACAGCACATCGCGGGTTCAAAGATCTTCATGGTTTTCATCGCAGCTTCCTCCTAGAAATAGAATTATAGAAATTATTCTATCTGATTGTCTTATAGAAACCGATGCCCATACAGGACATCGGTATCATGTGCTATTTGCAGCAGTCCCCCGCATGGCAGATGCAGTCCGCCTTGGCGGAGAGGATCGTGTGCAGCACGCCTTCAAATTCGCGGAGGCGCTCGGTGTTCAGGGAATAGAAGATGTTCTTTCCGTCGCGTCGGTCGTTCACAACGCCCGCCTGGATCAGCACCCGCATGTCGTGGGACAGCGTCGGCTGGGTGATGTGGAAGGCTTCGAGGATTTTGCAGGCGCACAGCTCTCCGCAGGAAAGCATATCGACGATGCGTAGGCGCTTCGGATCGGAGATCGCTTTCAGGATCCTCGCCGTGTCCTGGTAGACCTGCTCCATTTACTCGCCTCCATCACATAGAATAATTTCTATACGTTATTATATGCCGGTCGGGCGGAAAAGTCAAGCAATTTCGGAGACAACGGGCCATTTTTCTATCTGCGCGCGGCAGTGAACCAAGCTCAGCCGAGGTGCGACTTGATCTACATTTGACAAATGCTTGATGACCCTCTGATGACCTCCGGCGCATCCGCATGTTAGAATAATGCAGAAAGAGAGGTCTTGCAGGATGGAGATTCGCCTTGAGGGCATCACCAAGGGCTTTGGCGGGAAGACCGTTATCCGGCCCACCACGCTTCGGATCGAGGGCGGCAGCTTCACCACTCTTCTGGGGCCGTCCGGCTGCGGCAAGACGACGCTGCTGCGCATGATCGCCGGGCTGGAGACGCCGGATGCGGGCGAAATCTTCTTCGACGACTGGTGCGTCTATTCCAAGGACAAGCGGATCAACGTGCCGCCGGAGAAGCGCGGACTGGGCTTCGTGTTTCAGGACTTCGCCCTCTGGCCCCACATGCGCGTATTTGAAAACGTCGCCTTCGGACTGCGGGCCTCGGGGGACACCCGGGATCTGGAGCGCCGGGTGAAGGACGCCCTCCATGCGGTGCAGCTGGATGAGTTTGGCCAGCGCTATCCGCACCAGCTCTCCGGCGGACAGCAGCAGCGGGTGGCCTTCGCCCGGGCCATCGTCATCGAGCCCAAGTGCATCCTGTTCGACGAGCCGCTCTCCGCGCTGGACGCGCTGCTCCGGGAGGAGATGCGCACGGAGCTGCGGGAGCTGACCAATCGCCTGGGCATCACCTCCGTCTTTGTCACCCACGACCAGACGGAGGCCATGAGCATGAGCGACAAAATCGCCGTGCTGTACGGCGGCAGCGTGGAGCAGTACGACAGCCCGGAGGTCATCTATTCCGCGCCCAAAACGAAGTTTGTGGCCCACTTTGTGGGGGCCTCCGACTGGATCGACGAGCACCACATGTTCCGCCCGGAGAAGGCCTCGCTGCAGGCGGCGGAGGATCTCAGGCGCTTCGACACGCAGGTTCTGTCCGCACAGTTCCTCGGCAACAGCTATCAGCTCCACCTGAAGTATCAGGCGCAGAACTGGGTGCTGCCCTCCGCGAAAAGGGTGTCGATCGGGACGCAGCTTCCGATTTACATAGAGAAACGGGACATCATCACACTGTAAAGGGAAAGAGGTTTTACACATGAAGAAATTTGTTGCAATCCTGCTGGCCTGCGTTCTGTGCACCGGCTTGGCCGCATCCGCGGAGCTGTCCGGCAAGGTGACCGTCTACATGCCGTCTCCCTCGGGCCTGGCCGACAAGCTGGCCGCCGGCTTCACGGCCGCGACCGGCGTCGAGGTGGAGCAGTTCCAGGGAACCACCGGCGAAATCCTGGCCCGCCTGGAGGCGGAGGAAGCCAATCCGGTGGCCGACGTGGTCATCCTGGCCTCCTGGTCGGACGGCCTGTCCATGAAGCAGGGCGGCAAGCTCGTGTCCTACACCCCTGCCAACGCCGACAAGGTGGTGGAGGGCTGGATCGACGGCGATTCCATGCTCTTCGGCTACAGCGCCTCCGCCGTGGGCGTGATCTACAACACCATCGTGGTGCCCGAGCTGTCCGCGGACTGGAGCGAGCTGGCGGACGCGCAGTACGCCGGTCAGCTGGCGATCCCGGATCCCGAGAAGTCCGGCTCCTGCAAGGACTTCGTGGCGGGCTACGTCAACGCCTACGGCTGGGATGATCTCCAGGCGATGGCCGACAACGGCATGGTCGTTCCCGGCGCGAACAAGGCGGCGCTGGAGGCCGTGACCACCGGCGAGGTGGGCATTCTGGTGGCCGGCGTGGACTACAACGCCTACTCCTCCATGGCGAAGGGCGAGCCGCTGAGCATCTACTATCCCGCAGGCGGCACCGTGGTCAATCCCCGTCCCGCGATGATCCTGAGCACCGCGCCCAATATGGACAACGCGAAGGCCTTCATCGACTACCTGTTCTCCGACGAGGCCCAGCAGCTGGTGGCCGAGGCCTATCTGCTGCCCGGACGCAGCGACGTCAAGTGCGAGAACCGCAGCAATCTGGAGGACATCCCGCAGATTCCCTGCGACTGGGACGCCATGCTGGCCATCTCCACCGAATCCGCCGCGCAGCTGAATGCAATCTGCAAGTAAGCGGAGGATATCATGAAGATCAGACGCAAGAAACAGCTGCCGTTGATCCTGCTGGCTGTGGTACTGTGCTTTCTGATCGTCTGCCCCTTAATCATGATCTTTGCCAGGGCGGTCATTGTGGATGGCCGCCTTGACTTCTATTCGGCGTGGCAGACGCTTACAGAGAGCGAAAACGCAGCGATGATCGGCAATTCCCTGCTGCTGGGCGTGCTGGTGGTGCTCGTCTCCACGCTGATTGCCGCACCCCTGGCCTATCTCTTCTCCCGAACCTGCTTTGCCCGCTACCGTGCCTTCGATATCATCTTCATGATCCCCTTCATGACCCCGCCCTACATCGCATCGATGGGCTGGATCCTGTTCATGCAGAAGCGCGGCCTGCTCCAACAGCTGCTGCCCGCCGCCGCAGGCTGCGAGAATTGGTTCTTCTCTCTGGGCGGACTGGTGCTGGTCATGAGCCTGCACGTGTTTCCCTTCATGCTGACCATGCTGAAAAACGCCATGCTGAACATCCCCTCCAGCCTGGAGGAATCCGGCGCAGTGTTCGGTGCGGGCTTCTGGAAGCGGATGCGGAAGATCTTCGCGCCGCTGCTCAGCGGCAACTATGCCATCGGCGCGCTGCTGGTGTTCGTCAAGACCATCTCCGAGTACGGCACGCCCTCCACACTGGGGCGGCGCATCGGCTTCGAGGTGTTCACCACGGAGATTCACCGCTACGCCACCGTCGCGCCCATCGACTTCGGAAAGTCCGCCGCGCTGGCCTCGGTGCTGGTGGGCATCTGCCTGTGCATGTGGATGCTCCAGAACTACATCACCACCCGCAAGAGCTACAACTTGGTCAGCGGAAGGGGCAGCCGCTTTGTGGAGGTGAAGCTGTCGGGGCCGGTGAAGGCCGTCTGCTGGATATGGATCGGTGTGGTGCTGCTGCTCTCCATCGGCGTGCCCTACTTCTCCGTCATCTCGACCTCGCTGATCAAGCTCCGCGGCTACGGCCTCGCCAGGGGCAACTTCACCTTTCAGCATTACGTGGAGCTGTTCACCGAGAACACCAAGGGCATCAGCGCGCTGTGCAACAGCCTGATCCTGGCGGTATCCTCCGCGTCCATCTGCGCGGTGCTGGGAACGCTGGTGGTGCTGGCGGTGCGGTCCTCCCGATCGAAGCTTCGCAAGCTGGTCGAGGCCATGGGACTCCTGCCGGAGATGCTGCCCGGCATCGTGCTGGTCATCGGCATCATGCTATTCTGGAACCAGATCTATAAGGTTCTGCCCCTGTACAACACGCTGGGCATCATGATTCTTGCCTACGTGGTGCTGTTTCTGCCCTACACGGTGCAGTACGTCACCTCTGCCTTCACCCAGATCAGCGACAGCCTGACGGCGGCGGGGCAGGTGTTCGGCGGCAGTCCCGCCTACATCTTCCGCAGAATTACCCTGCCGCTGATCCTGAAGGGCGTGGCCACCGGATGGATGATGACCTTCATCATCGCCTTCCGCGAGCTGGTCACCGCCAGCCTCATCGCGCCGCCCAACACGCTGGTGGTTTCCACCTACATCGTCCGCGAGTTTGAACAGGGCAGCGTATCGGTGGGCATGGCCATGGCGGTGCTGTGCGTGCTGTTCACCACCACCGCGCTGCTGATCCTGAACCGGGCCATCGCGCGGCAGAAGGGGGCGTGAGCATGCATCTGTACATTGCCGGAGGCTGCGGCGAACACGGACGGAACTGCTTCCTCGTGGAGGGAACACAGGCAAACCTTCTGCTGGACTGTGGCGTGATGGCGGGGGAGGAGGGCGGCGGCTTTCCACGCCTCTCCCCGGAACAGATTCGCAGTTTGAAATGTGTCTTTCTGACCCACTCCCACGCCGATCATACCGGCGCGCTCCCGTGGCTGCGGAGCCGGGGCTATACGGGCCCGGTCGTTGCATCGCGCCACACGCTTGCGCAGCTGCCCCTTCCCGTGGATGGGGCGCTTCCCCTGGAGGAGCTCTGCGCCGGGGGAAAGGGGTGCTTCGGGGACGTGCAGATTCAGTGGGGCCGCAGCGGGCACTGTGTCGGGAGCGTCTGGTATCGCTTTGAACTGGAGGGACGCAGCATCCTGTTCTCCGGGGACTACACCGAGCGCACACGGCTGTACGCCGTCGATCCCATCCGGGGCCAGCACGCGGATGTTGCCGTGCTGGACTGCGCCTACGGCCCCGACGGGACTTCGTATGAAGCCGCCTGCGATCATCTGCTGGAACGCACGCGGGCGCTCCTCGATCAGTGCGGCATGCTGGCGCTGCCCGTGCCCAAATACGGGCGCGGCCTGGAGCTTCTGCAATTGTTCCGCCAGAATCAAATCAAAGGGCCGTTCTTCGGCGACGAACACTTTTTGGGGGAGCTTTCAAGGATGGAGGAATACGGCGACTGGCTGAAGCCCGGCGCGAATGGGCTTTCGGGCGCAGCCGCGTCCTACTGCGGCAGGGAAGCACGGGGAATCCTGTTCGTCAGCGATCCGCAGCTGCGCAGCCCCGCCGCAAGGGAGCTCGTCTGCGGAGTTCTGGCCAAGGGCGGCGCTGCGGTCATGACGGGAACCGCAGAGAGGGGCAGCTTCAGCGCCCAGCTCATAGAGCGCGGTCAGATGGAGCTGCTGCCCTATCCGGTGCATCAGAACCGGACGCAGATGAATGCGCTGGCGGAGGCAAATTCCTTCGACAGAGTCATTCCCTATCATTCTGCGAAGATACTTGTGGAACCGTCCGCCATGAATGTGCATATCTGATTCCCGGACACAGGTATCTGCCGATGCCTTCCTTGCGCAAACGAAAACTGCATCGGCCCGGAGCGGGGGAGGGCTGCAGGCAATCTCAGGCGGGCGCGTTGTGCTGGTCGCGGTATTCCTTGCAGCTCTTGCCGGTGTACTCCTTAAAGACCTTGGAAAAATAGTAGGGATTCGGAAAGCCCACCTGCTCGGCGATTTCGTAGATGTGCATGGCGGACTGGGAGAGCAGCTGCTTGGCGCGGTCGATGCGATAATCCATCAGGTACTTGGAAAAATTGATGCCCGTCTCCTGCTTGAAGAGCAGGGAGAGATAGGACTTGGACACGCAGGCGTCCTCCGCAGCCTCGCCGAGGGAGATGGTGCGGGAATAATTGTTCTGGATGAAGGCGATGGTGCGGGATACGATGCTGGAATAGCGCTTGCCCCGCCCGCTGATCAGGTTGAGCATGGAGCGGAAGAGATCCATGATGTACACCTGCATCTCGTCGATGTGGTCGAGGCTGCGGCAGGAGCGGTAATTGATCTTCTTTTCCTGAATGAAGCTTTCCCCCAGCAGCACATTGGCATAGGCCGTCTGGCGGGCGAGACTCAGCAGGTCGATGTAGCAGGACTCGGCTGCGGACATGCTGCGACAGGCCCTGAGCTGGTCGAAGAGCTGCTCGATCTCCCGCTTCAGGGCGGGCCAGTCCTTGGCTTCGATCAGCGCGCCGAGCTTGCGATGCGCCACATGCACATGAATCTGGCGCTCCGCAGGCGACCAGACGCAGCAGTTCTCCGTGCCGAAGAAGCAGAGATCCAGCGCCTCATCGGCCTCGGCGATCAGCTGGGCGAGCTCCTGGGGACGGTGAACGGCGCTCACGCCCGCACGGAATTCAATCTCATAGTACTGGCGCAGGTTGGAGATGGCCAGCCGCATGTGATCCCGCAGTTGGGCAAGGGCATTTGCACCCTGCAAGCGGCTCAGCAGCAGTACGCGCAGCACATGATCCGTCTCCGCGCTGATGATGCGCGCGCGCGGATCCACGTCCTGCAGCATGGCGAGGCAGGCCTTGTGGAAGCTCGCCTGCGTCTCCTCCAGCAGGGAGGATGTGTCGCAGCGGCAGGAGAGCGCGGCATAATCCCCATCCTCCAGCTGGCGAAGCGCGTCGGCGGGGAAATCCGGGATCGCGCCGTCGGAGAGCAGGTAATTGCGGATGTGCTGATCCAGCCGGTTGTCCCGGGGCTGCGGACTGGGCGCGCCCACGATGCTGTCGGAGGCCAGCTGCAGGGCGGAGAGTATGGTTTCCTCCTTCAGCTCGCTCTTGAGAATGTACTGGGACGCGCCCAGCTGAATGGCGCGGCGTGCATAGCTGAAATCGTCGTGGTTGGATAGGATGACGACATAGAGCTGCGGCTTGCGCGCCTTGAGGATCTCAATCAGCTGGATGCCGTCCATCACGGGCATCCTGATGTCCGTCAGCAGAATATCGGGGTCAGTCTGGTCAAAAACGCGCAGGGCTTCCTCCCCGTTGGAGGCTTCGCCAACGATCTCAAAGCCATGGAGCGCCCAATGGAAGGAAGTGCGCAAGCCCAAACGGACAAGGTATTCATCGTCTACAATCAGCACTTTCTTCAAATTCCGTCGCCTTCCTTTACACATTTTTCCGATTATGATAAAATTATAGCACAAGAGAAATCGGGATTCAAGGAGGGTTCTTTCAGAAATGCGCTCGGTTCGATTCAAAATCGCCCTGAGCATGTTCCTGCTGTCCCTGCTGGCGATGGCGGTCGTGCTCTATACCCTGTTCCAGCCCAGCCTGGAGTCGCTGCGCAACAATGAGATCCATTACAACGTGGAGGCCACCAGTCAGACCAAGTATGCCTTTTCCTCCCTGTTTGATTCCGTGCACAAGACGGTGCGCATGCTGTCCAACAACACCGCCATCCATTCCGTGCTCTACGCCGTGGAGGAGGCCACGCCGGAGCAGACGGCTCAGACGCACACGGAGCTATCGGAGCTGCTGAGCGCCGTCATCTACCCAAACGAGGCCGTCGCCGCGATCCACATCATCGGCGATACGGACTGGAAGTTCTTCTCCTCCGAGCCGCTGGCGGACGAGGCGGGCATCCGGCAGACCTGCGAGGAACTGATGGGCGACGCGCAGGTGCGCAAGCAGTATGCCTTCACCGATGTGGTGACGGTGGATTACGGCGGGGGTCGGAAAAAGCAGGTGGTGCAGTTCATCACGCCCATCAACAAGCTGGCCAACGCCGGGCGCCTGGGCTACATCGTGGTGGACATCGACTGCGTCATCCTGGAGGAAACCTTCCTCTTCGCCTCCTACAAGAGCGACGACAAGGCCATGATCGCCCAGCAGAACGGCAACATCCTGTTCAACTTCCCCAAGACCGCCGGCATGGACAGCGTGCTGCGGGACTATCCGGAGCTTCTGAGCGAGAAGGAATGCATCATCGACGGCATGGTCTTCGGCGCGCGGACGATGATCGTGTCCGATACCATGGACTACACCGGCTGGCGCATCATCCGCCTGATCCCCGTCTCCAGCGTCACCAAGGATACCCAGTCCATCGTGTCGCTGATGGTCAAGATTGTGGCCATCTTCCTCGTGGTGAGCCTCGCCATCAGCCTGTGGATCTCCGGCATCCTCACACGGTCGGTGAAGAAGCTCTTAACGGCCTTCCAGCAGGCGGAAAACGGCGATATGGATGTGCGCGTGCAGATTCGCAGCCGGGATGAAATGGGCAAGCTGGGCAGCGCCTTCAACTCCATGATGTACAAGCTCAACGATTATTTCAACCGCGAGCTGGAGATGCAGAAGAAAAAATCCGACATGGAGCTGGAGGTGCTGGAATCCCAGATCAACCCGCACTTCCTATATAATACGCTGGATTCCATCCGCTGGCTGGCGGTGCTGCAGAACGTGGACAACATCGCACGCATGACCGCGGCGCTGATCTCCCTGCTGCGCTACAACCTGTCCAAGGACGGCCCGACGGTGACGCTGAAGCAGGAGCTGGAGAGCGTGGAGGATTACATGCTGGTGCAGCAGTACCGCTACGGAACCGGACTTGAGCTGAGCCATGCCCTCGCGCCGGAGACCCTCGATCTGGAGATGCCGCGCTTTTTGTTGCAGCCGCTGGTGGAGAACTGCATCATCCATGCCTATGGCCAGATGGATGAGATCGGCAGGATTTTCATCGAATCCGAGATCAGCGAGGATCGCCTCGTCATACGGGTGATCGACGAGGGCTGCGGCATGGGCGGCGATTCGGATTTTAAAACCCGGCCCGAGAGCAAGGGCACGCGATTCAAGAACATCGGCATCACCAACATCCGCGAGCGCATCCGCCTCTATTGCGGCGAGGGCTACGGCCTGAGATACCGCCCGGCGGACGGCGGCGGAACAATTGCGGAGATCTTCCTGCCGGTAAAGAGAAGAATGTGTTGAATGAAACGGGCGCTTCGGCGTCCGTTTTTGCTTTCACGGTGGCGGTCAAATATTTTTGAGGTTTTATAAATATATTTCAAAGAAAACGCATAAGATGCTAAAAACATGAAAACGCATTTCTTAAATTCGGAATGAATTTCATTGAATTCAACCGAATTGCTATGTATACTAATTACAGAAATGATGATTTGGCTTAATTGCACAATATATGTATTTTTTTAATTTCGGTTTTGGGGTGAGCTGGCCGAGAAGGACGTTGGGGAAACAAATTTTTCTGGCAGAGCACCTTATGAAACATATTAAAAAAGGAGGCGTACCCCATGAAGAAGACCCTGGTTCTTGTACTGACGGCAGTTATGCTTCTGTCCTGCCTGAGCTTCGCGACGGCGGAAGAGTTTAACTGGAAGGCCTACGAAGGAACGACGATTCAGGTGGCTTTTGTTGAGCACACCACTTCCAACGCCATTGCCAGCAAGATTGCAGACTTTACCGAACTGACCGGCATCAACGTGGAATACTCCATTACCCCCGAAGCCAACTACTTCGACAAGGTCAATGCCGCGCTGTCCACCCGCACCGGCACCCTCGACCTGTTCATGTCCGGCGCATATCAGCTGTGGGACTATTCCGCAGCGGGCTATGTTGAGGATCTGACCCCCTGGCTCGAGAACACCATCCCGGATTACGACTTCGAGGATCTGGTGCAGTCCGCTGTCAACGCCCTGAAGTGGGACGGCGTTCCCGGACATGCCGTCGGCACCGGCGCTCAGCTGGGCCTGCCGCTCTGCTTCGAGCTTTACTCCCTGGCGTACAACAAGCGCGCCTTCGAGGAGAACGGCCTCGAGGTTCCCACCACCTATGAAGAGCTGCTGGAAGTCTGCGACGCTCTGAAGGAGTGGAACGGCCCCGGCTCCTACGCTCTGGCCATCCGTGGCGCCCGCGACTGGGGCACCATCCATCCCGGCTACATGTCCACCTTCACCAACTTCGGCGCGAAGGACTTCGAGATTGTTGACAACAAGCTCGTCTCCCGCCTCGACAGCGAGGAAGCCATCGCGATGACCGAGTTCTGGGTAGAGCTCATCGAGCGCGGCGGTGCACCCTCCTGGTCCAAGTACACCTGGTACGAGGCCGGCGCTGACCTCGGCGCAGGCAAGGCCGCAATGCTCTTCGACGCCGACAACAACGGCATCACCCAGAACTGGATCAAGGACGGCGTTCCCGCTTCCGCAGAAGCCGGCAACATCGCCTGGGCTGTGATGCCCGTTGCCGCCGAGGGCGACACCCCCTACTCCAACTACTGGACCTGGTCCATGGCCATGAACGCCAACTCCGACGCCAAGGAAGCTGCCTGGCTGTTCCTGCAGTACTTCACCAGCAAGGACTTCGCCTCCTACGCCTCCATCACCGAGTACAACATGGACCCGATCCGTACCTCTGTCTGGGAGGATCCGGCCTTCCTCGCCAAGATGGAACAGCATGAGGGCTACATCGACACCTTCAATGCCACCATCGGCTCCACCTCCATCCTCTTCACGCCCCAGCCGGAGTTCTTCGTAACCACCACCGAGTGGGCGGCGACCCTGCAGGATATCGTGATGGGTCAGTATGACTCCGTCGAGGACGCCATGAAGACCCTGGCCGCGAAGGTCAACGAGGCCGTCGAGTACATCGACCTGAGCGACTACGAGTGAGCCCCAACACCTGAGCTGAGCAAGCTCTGATTTCCCCTTCCGCGCCTGCCTGCCCCAGGGCAGGCGCGGTTTTCTGGGTATCCGCATGCAGGCGTCTGTCCTGCGTCGCAAAACGGGATTCGCCTGCGCGGCGCATTCCCGGCCACATCCCCGGTGCCGTATCCCCACTCTTGAAACTAGGAGGCCGCCTGCATGAGCAAGTTGAATAAGCGGTCCGGTGCGAATAAGGAGATCAATTACAACGAAGTTCCTGCCGCGATCCGGCGCCGCCCATATTATGTCGTTCTCCCTGGTCTGATTATCCTGATCGGTATCCTGATTCCCTTTGTAACCGCAATTGCACTCTCCTTTACCAACTATTCCTTCAAGCTCCCAACCACGAAATTCGTGTTCCTGAAGAACTGGATCAACATGTTCTCCAGCAAGGATTTCTACCACGCGCTGGGCGTCACGCTGCGCTATGCCATCTACTGCACGGGCGTGCAGATGATCCTGGGCACCATCGTGGCGTTCCTTCTGAAAAACGACAATCCGTTCAACCGTGTGCTGAAGGTGCTCTTCACCTTCCCGCTGATGGTGGCCCCGGCCATCGCCGTGCTGGTCTGGCAGCTGATGACCTCCAACTCCGTCGGCGTGCTGGAAAAGCTGCTCAACCTGCTGGGCGTTTACAACTTCCCATGGGCCTCCTCCAACAAGACGGCGATGTTCACCGTCGTGCTGATCGACACTTGGGTCAACATGCCCTTTGTGATCCTGCTGGTGCAGGCGGGCATACAGTCGCTGCCCAAGTCGCCCTTCGAGGCGGCGCAGGTGGACGGTGCGAGCGCATGGTTCACCCTGAAAACCCTGACCTTCCCGCTGCTCAAGCCCTTCATGTACATCGCCCTGCTGTTCCGCCTGATGGCGTCGCTGCAGGAATTCGGCATCATCTTCGCGCTCACAAAGGGCGGTCCGGGCAACACACTGATGAATATATCCCTCACAAGCTACATCACAGGCTTTACCTACCAAACGCTGGGCAAGGCCCTGCCTTACCTGCTGGTGCTCTGGTTCATCGTAAACATCTCGGCCAAGTTCATCGTCAAGCGTCAGCGCAAGCTCACCATGCAGGCTGCGGGCCGTGAATAAAAGGAAGGAGGAAGAAACATGAGTCAAACCACAGACTTCAAAAAGGCGCAAAGCGCAGCCTCGCAGCGCAAATCCCTCCAACGCCTTGGCTTCATCGGCCGCAACCTCGCGCTGATCTGCTTTGCAACGTTTGCGCTGTTTCCCATCATCTGGATGATCACCTGTACCTTCAAGTCCGACGCCGAGATGTACAACACGGTGTTCCGCTTCACGCCCACGCTGAACAACTATAAGGAAGTGCTGGTCGGCACGGACTACTTCAAGGCCTTCTTCCAGAACCTGATCGTCGCCGGCGGCGCCGTGCTGGTCACGATGATTGCGGGCGTTCCCGCAGCCTACGGCCTGGCCCGCTACAACTTCAAGAACAAGGAGGACATCGCCTTCCAGATCCTGTCCTTCAAGTTCGCGCCGGAAATCCTGGTCATCCTGCCGGTGTTCCTGATCTTCCAGAAGATCGGCCTGTACGACACCTACTTCGGTCTGATCTGGGTCTACCAGCTCATCACCATGCCGCTGGTCATCTGGGTCGTGCGCGGCTACTTCGAGGACATCTCCGTGGAGATCGAGCAGGCCGCGCAGCTGGACGGCTACCGCTGGTACGAGATCTTCCTGAAGGTGCTGCTGCCGCTGGTCAAGCCCGGCCTCGTGGCGTCCGGCCTGCTGGCCTTCATCTACGCATGGAACAGCTTCACCTTCCCGCTGATCCTCTCCGGCTTCAAAATCCAGACCATCACCATCACCTCGCTGCGCTACATCGCCTCCGACAGCGTGCACTACGGCCAGGTGGCCGTCGCCGCCACGGTCGCCATCATCCCTGAAATTATCGCCTGCCTGTTCATCCAGAAGCATCTGGTTCGCGGATTGAGCTTCGGCGCAGTCAAGGGTTAAGGGAGGTTTCACCTATGGCAAGAATACAGCTTGAAGGCGTAACCCGCCGCTATGACCGCACCACGGCCATCAATAAGCTTTCGCTGGATGTGAAGGACAACGAGTTCTTCGTGCTCTTCGGCCCTGCGGGCGCAGGCAAAACCACCACCCTCAAGTGCATCGCGGGCAGCGAATTCCCGCAGGAGGGACTGGTGAAGATCGACGGCAAGATCGTCAATCTCGTGGAGCCTAGCGATCGAAACGTGTCCATGGTATTTGAAAACTACGCGCTCTACCCCCACCTGAGCGTATACGACAACATCGCCTTCCCGCTGCGCTCCAAGCTCTACCGCAAGAGCGAGGCGGAGATCAAGGCGGCCATCGACAAGATCGCCAAGCTCATGCGCATCGACATGCTCTATGAGCGCAAGCCCTCCCAGCTCTCCAACGGCCAGCGCCAGCGCGTCGCCATCGGCCGCTGCCTGGTGCGCACGCCCAACGTCTTCCTCATGGACGAGCCGCTGGCCCATCTGGACGCCAAGCTCAAGCACACCATGCGCACCGAGCTCAAGGAGATGCAGTCGGCCTTCAACACCACCACGATCTACGTGACCCACGACTACATGGAAGCCATGTCCCTCGCAGACCGCATCGCCGTGCTGGACAAGGGCGAGATTCGCCAGCTGGGCACCGCCAAGGAGATGTACTATACGCCTGCCAGCGAGTTCGTGGCCAAGCTCTTCGGCGAGCCGGAGATCAACATCCTGCCCGGCAGCTACAGCGTGGAGGACGGTCAGGGCTGGGTTTCCCTGCCGGACGGCGTGCGGTATCCGGTGCCTGCGGATGTGGCCGCAGCCCTCGCAGACGCTCCCAGCCGCGAGCTGGACGTGGGCCTGCGCGGCAACGACATCGCCTTCTCCTTTGAAAAGGCGGACGGCTGGATTCCCGGCACGGTCTATGCCAACGAGCCCATCGGCAACAAGGTCATCATGACCGTCTCCGTTGCCGGAAATCACCTGCGCCTGGTTGCTCCCAACGACACCCAGGCCCGCATGGACAGCACGGTTTACATCCAGCCCAACTACAATAACGCGCTCTACTTCGACCGCGCGAGCGAGAAATTCATCACCCGCCACGACATCGAGGGCGTACTTTCCTACCACCACGGCAGCAAGGGGAAGGGGGGCAATGCATAATGGCAATCCTGAAGCTCAACAACGTTTACAAGCGGTATGACAATGCCTCCGGCTCCCCGTTCAAGAAGAAGGTCAAAAACGATTTCGCCGTAAACAACCTCTCCTTTGAGTGCCGCGACGGCGAGTTTCTGGGCATCCTCGGCCCCTCGGGCTGCGGCAAGTCCACCACCCTGCGCATGATCGCGGGCCTCGAACAGATCACCGACGGCGACATCTACATCGGCGACGTGCGCATCAACAACCTGCTTCCCAAGGATCGCAACATCGGCCTCGCCTTCGAGGACTATGCCCTCTATCCGCCACTGAAGATTTACGACAACCTCGCCTTCAATCTGCGCGCCAAGCACGTGCCCGAGGCCGAGATCAGGGAATCGGTGGAGCGCATCGCCAAGCTGATGAAGGTGGACGATCTGCTGGATATGAAGCCCCTGGCGCTCTCCGGCGGTCAGAAGCAGCGCGTGAACATCGCCCGCGCACTGGTGCGCAAGCCCGGCCTGCTGCTGCTGGACGAGCCCCTTTCCCACCTGGACGGCAAGATGCGCCAGCAGCTGCGCTATGAAATCAAGCGCATGCACCACGAAATCCAGTGCACCACCATCATCGTCACCCACGACCAGATGGAGGCCATGTCCCTCGCGGACCGCATCGCCATCATGGACATGGGCAAGCTGCAGCAGATCGGCACCCCGCTGGAGGTCTACGACGATCCCGTGAACGTGTTCGTCGCGGGCTTCATCGGTGAGCCGCCGATGAATCTGATGACCTCCGTGATCCACAGGGTGGACGGTGGCTTCGTGTTCACCTTCGAGGGCAGCGACCTGCGCATTCCCGTTCCGGTCCGCTACAATGAGATCGTGTCCGACGGTATGAAGGTGACGCTGGGCGTGCGCCCGGTGGACGTGCTCATCGCCCGCGAGGACGAACCCTCCGGCACCCCCATCCCCGTGGCGATCTACGAGGATCTGGGCGACGAGCGCCGCATCAGCGTGCGCGTGGGCGAGAATCTGATGAACCTCACCACGGCGGACGCCATCTACTATGAGCGCGGCGACCTGGTTTCCCTGAAGTTCAATGCGGAGAAGACGCACCTGTTCGACATCAACACCGGCGAGCGCATCCGCGCGCCGAAGAAGTGACAATGGAACGCAGCAGTGGATGGATGAAGCGGCTGTGCGCCGGTGGCACGCTCCGGCTGTGGCTGCTGGCGGCGCTGCCGCTGTGGGCGGTGCTGGTGCTGACCGGCGCGATGGATCCGGCGCAGGGCTTTCAGCTCGGCACGGACGCATTCTGGCTCTACCTTCCGGCAAGCGCAGCCGTTATCCTGTTTTCGATGGCGCTGAACCTGGTCAAGGGCTACTTTGTGTTGCACTTTGGCAAGGTGGACAGCGGCATGCTGGAGTCGGGACGCAGGCTTGCCCGGATTCACGGCGCAATGCTCCTGCTGGAGGCTCTGGGAACGCTGCTGGTCTTTCTGCTGCGCAATACCAGCGTCTATCGACCGCTGGAACAGCTGCAGCTCTTCGGCCACGAGCTGATCTACGCGTTGGCCCTGAGCGCATACCTGCGCCTGGAGAGCGAGGCGAGTGCGAAGCGCATCATCACCGTCGGCATGGCCTGCTTTCTGATCTCGTCCGCATGGCTGCTGCTCTCGGTTCTCACATCCCTGCTTTGAACAACCCGCGCATGAGGAGGTGAAAGCATGAATTTGGTCATACTGGTATGCGCCGTTCTGAGCGCAAACACCATCCTGGGCTTCGTCGCCCGTCTCATCGGTCGCTTTCTGCCCAAGAAGTGGTGGATCGAATGGCTCTGCAAAATTCCTGGCCTGGGCGCAGGCCTGCTGTACCTGTACTTTGCGGGCTATTACATCATGGATAAGGAGGCCAACCTTCTCCTTGCCGCCGTAATCGCCCTGATTCCGCTGGCAATCAGCCTGATCGTGAAGATCGTGACCAAGGCCAGCCTGATGGAAGATTAAACACTTTCGACTACAATAAATGAATTGGAGGAAAAGAGTATGAACATTCCGAAGACGATGAAGGCCCTCGTGGCATACAGCAAGACCGACTATCGCTACGTTGAGGATTTCCCGGTGCCGGAGTGCGGCCCCGACGATATTCTGATCAAGACCGAGGGCTGCGGCATCTGCGCGGGCGATCTGAAGTGCCAGCACGGCGCGGACATGTTCTGGGGCAGCGAGGATGGCTCCCAGCCCTCTTGGGTTGAGCCGCCCTTCATCCCCGGTCATGAATTCCTGGGCGAGGTTGTCTATGTCGGCGAGAACGTGAAGGATCACAAGCTCGGCGACCGCATCGCTGTGGATCAGATCGCGCCCTGCAACGAGTGCCGCTTCTGCAAGGACGGCCACTACTGGATGTGCCAGCCCCACAGGATCTTCGGCTTCTTCAAGGATTACTGCGGCGGCATGGCCGAGTATGTGCGCATTCCCACCAAGCACGCCCGCATCTACAACGTCCCCGAGGAGCTGACCTTCGAGCAGGGTATCTGCATTGAGCCCTACGGCTGCTCCAAGCACTGCGTGGATCGCGCCCAGATCGGCTCTGAGGACGTCGTGGTGCTCTCCGGCGCAGGCACGCTGGGCCTGGGCATGGTGACCTACGCGCGGCTGCGCAATCCGAAGAAGCTGATCGTGCTGGATATGAAGGACGATCGCCTCGCAAAGGCCAAGGAATTCGGCGCGGACATCGTGTGGAATCCCTCCAAGGTGAACGTGGTGGAGGAGATCATGAAGCTCACCGACGGCTACGGCTGCGACATTTACATTGAAGCCACCGGCCATCCCTCCTCCGTCACCCAGGGCATGCAGATGATCCGCAAGCTGGGCCGCTTTGTGGAGTTCAGCGTGTTCGGTGCACCCACCACCCTCGACTGGTCCATCATCGGCGACCGCAAGGAGCTGGACGTTTTGGGCAGCCACCTGAGCCCCTACTGCTTCCCCTACGTCATCGAAAACATCGCCAACGGCAAGCTCAAGACCGACGGCGTGGTTTCTCGCATCTTTGAACTCAAGGACTGGGAGACCGCCTTTGAATACGCCACCGGCAAGTACGGCGACTTCAAGGTTGCGTTCAAGTTCTGATTTCCATCGGATTTCGCAGGAATGCATTCAGCGGCCGATCCGCTCGTCACGGGTGGATCGGCCGCTGTCGTAGGCGCGTCCTGCGTTGGGAACAGCCTGGAAATTGGACGCGCATGCGCTCTGACTTTGCCCGGCGCATGCGGAGCTTCCTAAATGACCTCTGAAACCGCTTTTCAAAGCTCTAAAGGGTAAATTGGAGGGTCAAAACCCATTTCCAAGGATGAAAAAACCCCCGGAAATGCAGTGTTTCCGGGGGTTTTGCGTTGTCTCCAGACAGACAACCACCAGCTCAGCTGGTGGACAAAAAAGCTTTAGGTACAGTTATTTCTCTTTCGTTGTAACAATAGAGCTTCTCTTCGAAGTTTTCTACCTGTTCCATGACCTTCCGGAACACTTCCGGGCTGTACTGCGGCGGGTACCCATTCTTGATCAAGCATAGAGAAACGCACGTAAGTACGCGCGTGCGCGCGTGTAGGAAAAAATGGCCTCCAGAAACACACTTCGGAAATGGAGCTTTGAGACATGAAAGAGAGCACTGTAGAGCATCGGCTGGTCGTTGAAGTGAAAAAGCGAGGCGGCATTGCTTTGAAGTTCGTCTCCCCCGGTATCGATTGTTTCGGAACATGGTCCTGATTTGAGAGATGCTGGGCTGGCGAGTCCTCGCCGGGGAAACGCAGATGATGCACATGGTTCATTCCTCCTGCTCGTGTATTTGGAAGCCGCCCCGCAGGGTATGGTATTCATTGCTCTGCGGGGGCGAAAAGTCAACGCCTGTCTGTGTCAGGCTGCAGCTTTATTTCAAAACTGTTCCATACCGACGTACCTCGGATAATCGAAGCCCTGCGGATCGATGATCAGTACGGTCAGGGATCCCCGGCAGCTGACCCGGATGGCAGGCACCGTGCCGTCCACCATGGGGTGCAGGCGATGTGAAAACTCCCGGCACCAGTCCCGGTCGGCCAGCAGGTTCTCGAGCAGCTCGAAGAAGGCGTTCTCCTCCAGCTGAATCTCTTCAGCGACGTAGTAGCTGTCGATGGCTTCGCGGCCGTGGCGACGTTCGATCTGTGTAGCACCGGTGTGCACGTCATCCAGTGTGCAGGGTTTGCAAACGAATGTAAAAACGTTGAACGGGTTCAGCTGGAGATTGAAGCAGATCTACCTGATTGGCGAATGAATAAAAAACTCATGGATTTCCTTGAGACATTTGGCAAATCGGCAGAATGATTATGGAAAGCGTCTGAGTTAATATCCCAGGCGCTTTCATTATTTTGAAGGAGGACTTTTCATAATGAAAAACTATTCATTACCAGATCGCGGCGAAGTCGTCCATCGTGCAGGGCTTGCTCTGGTTCAGCTCCG
>JBJEJN010000158.1:0-7882 GCA_051878085.1 Aristaeellaceae bacterium
CGCGTGGACGACGTGATCAAGTCCTCCGGCTACCGCATCGGGCCGTTCGAGATCGAATCCGTCATCATGGAGCTGCCCTACGTGCTGGAGTGCGGCGTGTCCGCAGCCCCGGACGAGGTGCGCGGCCAGGTGGTCAAGGCCAGCGTCGTGCTGACCCCCGGCACCGAGGGCACCGACGAGCTCAAGAAGGAGATTCAGAACTACGTCAAGGAGCACACCGCGCCCTACAAGTACCCCCGCATCGTGGTGTTCCGCGACGAGCTGCCCAAGACCATCAGCGGCAAGATTCAGCGCAACAAGCTGTAAAATATCGGCTTAAGGTCAACAATGTTCACGCAATGACGAACGTTATTCGTTGACAAACCTCCGTAAATGCGGTAATATGGATGTAGCCATGCACAGTGGCGGAGAACGTCCGGGCGAAGCGCCCAGAACCGGCAGCCGCATAAGCTGCGTTGGAATTGACCGCAGACAGGAATCAACAGCGCTCGTCTCAAAGATCTCTCTTTGCAGACGGGCGTTTTTCAAAACGGGCCTCGGACAGATTCTTCCTATATATAAGGCGGCGATCCGCCGGAAAGGACAGGGCATGGACTTCAAGCGCATCACGCTGCTCTCCGGGCACTACGGCAGCGGCAAGACCAACATCGCGGTGAACCTGGCGCTTCAGCTGAGGAAGTCGCGGGAGAAGGTGGCGATCGCCGACATCGACATCGTGAACCCCTACTTCCGCAGCAAGGACTCCCAGGCGGAGCTTGAAAGGGCGGGCGTGCGGCTGATCTGCTCGGAATTCGCCAGCTCCAACGTGGATCTGCCCGCCCTTCCCCAGGACGTGTACGCCATCACGGACGATCCCGACCTCACGGCGGTGATCGACGTGGGCGGCGACGATCGCGGCGCACTGGCTCTGGGTCGCTGGCGGGACGCAATCCTCGCGGAGGACAACTACGAGATGCTCCTCGTCGTCAACCGCTTCCGTCCCCTCACCCGGGACGCAGCCTCCACGCTGGAGGTGCTGCGGGAGATCGAGGCGGCGTGCCGCATGCCGTTCACCGCAGTGGTGAACAACTCAAACCTCGGCCCGGAGACCACGGCGGAAACCGTACTCGCATCCCAGGACTACGCCCGGGAGGTCTGCCGCCTGAGCGGGCTCCCACTTAAAATGACCACCGTGCCCGAGCAGCTCTATCCCGGGCTGAAGGGCCAGATTAAAGATTTGTTCCCGCTGAAATTGCAGGAGAAGATCGTATAACCGTCAACAAAGATAGAAGAGAGGAATACAACATGGCAAAGCTGACATTCCAGATCGACCGCTGCAAGGGCTGCGGCCTCTGCGTGAACGCCTGTCCCAAGGGACTGCTGGCCATTGCCAAGGACAAGATCAACCAGAAGGGCCACCATCCGTCGGAGCTGACCGACCCGGAGGCCTGCGTCGGCTGTGCGTCCTGCGCAATCATGTGCCCGGACTGCGTCATTCAAGTGGAAAGGTAAGGTGACAACATGGCTGAAAAGGTTTTGATGAAGGGCAACGAGGCCATCGCCGAAGCTGCGATTCAGGCCGGCTGCCGCCACTATTTCGGATATCCCATCACGCCCCAGACGGAGATTGCCGCCTACATGGCCAAGCGCATGCCCAAGATCGGCGGCACCTTCCTGCAGGCGGAGAGCGAAATCGCCGCCATCAACATGGTCTACGGCGCCGCATCCACCGGACACCGCGCCATGACCTCCTCCTCCAGCCCGGGAATCTCCCTGAAGGCGGAGGGCCTGTCCTACATCGCCGGTGCGGATCTGCCCGCGCTGGTGATCAACGTGCAGCGCGGCGGCCCCGGTCTGGGCGGCATCCAGCCCTCCCAGTCCGACTACTTCCAGGCCACCCGCGGCATCGGCCACGGCGACTTCCACATGATCGTGCTGGCTCCCGCAAGCGTGCAGGAGATGGCCGATCTCACTGTCAAGGGCTTCGATCTGGCGGACAAGTACCGCACGCCGGTCATGCTGCTGGCGGACGGCACCATGGGCCAGATGATGGAGCCGGTGGAGATCCACACCCCCGAGGTGAAGGAGTACGACAAGTCCTGGGCGCTCACCGGCACGGGCATGAAGCGCAAGCACAACATCATCAACTCCCTGAGCCTGGACGCGTACGAGCTGGAGCAGTTCAACCTGAACCGCTTCGAGCGCTACAGGGTCATTGAAGAAAACGAGCCTCTGCACGAGGAATACATGATGGAGGACGCGGAGATTTGCGTCGTCGCCTTCGGCATCGCCGCCCGCGTGGCCAAGAACGCCATCGTTCAGGCACGCAAGGAGGGCGTGAAGGTCGGCCTGATCCGCCCCATCACCCTCTGGCCCTTCCCGAAGCAGGCGCTTGCCGCCGCTGCGGAGAAGTGCGCATCCTTCATCACCGTCGAGCTGAACATGGGCCAGATGGTGGAGGACGTGCGCCTTGCAATCTCCTGCAGGCGGCCTGTGACCACCTGCACCCGCACCGGCGGTGTGATTCCCTCGCCCGCCGAGGTGCGCGCCAAGATCATGGAAGCTGCCCAGGAAGGAGGCGCTGAATAATGGCTGTCGTATTCAAAAAGCCCCACGCGCTGACGGACGCGATTCTGCACTACTGCCCCGGCTGCACCCACGGCATCATTCACCGTCTGGTTGCCGAGTGCATCGATGAGCTGGGCATCGAGGGCAAGACCATCGGCGTGGTTCCGGTGGGCTGCTCCGTCATGGCCTACAACTACTTCAACTGCGACGTGGCCGAGGCCGCGCACGGCCGCGCACCGGCGGTCGCCACCGGCATCAAGCGCTGCGAGCCGGACTGCGTGGTGTTCTCCTATCAGGGCGACGGCGACCTGGCCTCCATCGGCACCGCCGAGACCGTGCACGCCGCAGCCCGCAACGAAAACATCACCGTCATCTTCGTCAACAACGCCATCTACGGCATGACCGGCGGTCAGATGGCTCCCACCTCCCTGCCCGGACAGGTGACCCAGACCTCCCCCTACGGCCGCGACGTGAACCACTGCGGCTATCCGGTGAAGGTGTGCGAGATGCTGTCCGAGCTGGAAGGCCCCGAGTACCTGGAGCGCGTCGCCGTCAACAGCGTCAAGAACATCCGCGCCGCCAAGAAGGCCATCAAGAAAGCCTTCCAGAACCAGCTGGACGGCAAGGGCTTCTCTCTGGTCGAGGTGCTCTCCACCTGCCCCACCAACTGGGGCATGACGCCGGTGAAGGCGCTCTCCTGGGTGGACGAAAAGATGATTCCCTACTATCCCCTGGGCGTTTACAAGGACAGAAGCGCCGGAAAGGAGAGCTGAGCATGACCCATTCCTATCTGATCGCGGGCTTCGGCGGACAGGGCCTGCTGTTCGCGGGCAAATTCCTGGCCTACAAGGGCCTGCTGGAAAACAAGGAGGTCTCCTGGCTCCCCTCCTACGGCCCGGAGATGCGCGGCGGCACCGCCAGCTGCTCCGTCATCATCGGCGACGAGCCCGTGGGCTCCCCCATCGTGGAGCACCCCGACGTGCTGATGGTCATGAACCTGCCCTCGCTGAACCGCTACGAGCAGGCGGTACAGCCGGGCGGCACGATCTTTGTGGACTCCACGCTGGTGGAGCGCAAGGTGGAGCGCAGCGACGTGAAGGCCATCTACGTGCCTGCCACCCGCCTCGCCGTCGAAAACGACATGACCACCCTGGCCAACATGATCCTCACGGGCAAAATCCTTGAGGAAATGGGCGAATTCGACGCGGACGGCGTGCAGGCCGCCCTGAAGAAGGTCGTCTCCGCCAAACACCCCGAGATGTTCGACCTCAACCTGAAGGCACTTCAGATTGGCCGCGACTTCAAATAATCCCACTTAACGATCGGAGGAAAAGACAATGTTGAACATCCGCATTGAAAAAACCACCGCACCCAAGGCGAAACCCACCGATGAATCTCAGCTGGGCTTTGGCAAAATCTTCAGCGACCACATGGCGCTGATCGACTGGAGCGCCGACGAGGGCTGGCATGACGCGCGCATCGTTCCCTTCACGAACTTCTCCATTCATCCGGCGTCCACCTGCCTGCACTACGGCTCCGAGATCTTCGAGGGTCTGAAGGCCTATCGCACTGCGGACGGCAGCATCCAGCTGTTCCGCCCCGAGGAGAACGCCCGCCGCATGATCAATTCCTCCGAGCGCCTCTGTCTGCCCCAGCTGCCTGAAGAGGACTTCATCCAGATCGTCAAGGAGCTGGTCAAGCTGGATGCGGACTGGGTTCCCCACTCCGACGGCACCTCCCTCTACATCCGCCCCTTCCTGCTGGGCAACGACGAGACCCTGGGCGTGCACGCCGTGCACCATGCCCTGTTCGCCGTGATCTGCGGCCCCGTGGGCAGCTACTATAAGGAGGGCATCAACCCCGTCGGCATCATGATTGAGGACACCGACGTGCGCGCCGTGCGCGGCGGCACCGGCTACGCCAAGTGCGGCGGCAACTACGCCGCCTCCAACCGCGCCGGCGAAAAGGCCGAGCAGAAAGGCTACAGCCAGGTGCTGTGGCTGGACGGCGTGGAGCGCAAGTACATCGAGGAGGTCGGCGCGATGAACGTCATGTTCAAGATCGCAGGCGAGGTCGTCACCCCCGCCCTCACCGGCTCCATCCTGCCCGGCGTGACCCGCAAGAGCTGCATCGAGCTGCTCAAGAGCAAGGGCTACAAGGTCTCCGAGCGCCTGCTGAGCCTGGACGAGCTAGCCGCCGCCCTGGAGAACGGCACCCTGGAGGAGGCCTGGGGCTGCGGCACCGCCGCCGTCGTCTCCCCCATCGGCAAGCTGGCCTACAAGGACAAGGTCTTCGTCATCAACAACGGCGAGATTGGCCCGGTCACCCAGATGCTCTACGATACCCTCACCGGCATCCAGTGGGGCAAGATCGCAGATCCCTTCGGCTGGACCCAGAAGGTCGACTGATTTTTCGTATCTCCCGGCTCCCGATGCGAAATGCTTCGGGAGCCCTTCTTTGTGTATTTCATCTAAATTTAACATTGCATCCCGCCACAAAAGCTGACATATTCCGCCATTTCTGCGTCTAAGTATATAGGGGATGCGCTCCATTCTGCGCGAAATCCGGCGCTTTCACGGCGGATATTTCAAAAGTATTTCATTTTTATATTGACTTTTTGACGCAAATGGACTACAATAGAAAAAAACTAGAACTATATCTATCTGTATATAGATTGAAATCAAGCTCTGGAGGTACATAGAGATGAAAAGAAAATTCATAGCCGTGCTGCTGCTGGTCTGCGTGCTGGCAAGTCTGATTCCGGCAGAATTGTCTGCGCTGGCGGCCAGCCAGACGGTCTATGTCACCGCCAACACCCTGCCCGTGTACAAGACCTACTCCACCTCGT
The DNA here is from genome assembly GCA_051878085.1 of Aristaeellaceae bacterium. GTDB lineage: Bacteria > Bacillota > Clostridia > Christensenellales > Aristaeellaceae > SFTH01. Next base: position 5,396 of record JBJEJN010000158.1, read on the forward strand.
CGAAGGTGCTGGGCACCATGTCCTACGGCGAGAGCATGACCCTGCTGGCCACCAACTCCAGCTGGGCCTACGTGAAGAACAGCTCCGGCGCCACCGGCTACTGCAAGCTCAGCGGCATCGGCACCTCCAATCCCAACAAGTACAGCGAGAAGATCTACATCAACAGCTCCAACGTCAAGGTCTACAAGAAGCCCGACACCTCCTCCGGTGTGATGATGACGCTCTCGAAGAACGCCTCCTACACGGCGGTGGCCAAGACACCCGACAACGAGTGGGCGCGCCTGAAGAACGGCTCCGCCTACGGCTACGTGCAGATGAAGTACATCTCCACCAGCAAGGTGGACGACGATGCGCCCTCCCTGCCCGACCTGACCACCAAGACCGTCTACATCTCCGCCAACACGCTCAACGCCTACAAGAGCGCCAGCACCTCCTCGAAGGTTCTGGGCGTAATGTCCTATGGCGAGAGCATGACCCTGCTGGCAACCTCCGGGGACTGGGCGCAGATCCGCAACTCCGCCAATGCGGTGGGCTACTGCAAGCTCAGCGGCCTGACCGCCACCAACCCGAACAACCTGGATGTGCGCGTCTACGTCAGCAGTGCCAGCGCAAAGGTCTACAAGAAGCCCAGCACCTCCGCAGATGTGCTGACCACCGTCAAGCTGAACGACAGCTTCACCGCCGTGGCCATCACCGCCGACAGCGCCTGGGCGCGCGTCAAGAGCGGCAGCAGCTACGGCTACATCCAGGCCTCAAAACTGTCCGCCTCCGAGACCGAGCCGGAGGAGCCCGACGAGCCCGAAACGCCCCTCGACTCCACGGTGTACGTGGGAAGCAACACGCTGCCGGTCTACGCCAGCGCATCCACCTCCTCCAAGCTGCTGGGAACCATGTCCTACGGCGAGAGCATGACGCTGGTTGCCCTGCACAGCAATACCTGGGCGCAGGTGCGCAATTCCTCCGGCGCGGTGGGCTACTGCAAGCTCGATGGCCTGACCATCGAGAATCCCAACAGCCTGAACACCACCATCTACGTCACCGAGACCGGCGCGAAGCTCTACGCCAAGCCCACCACATCGGCGACCGTGCTGGGCACCCTCAAGCAGAACGCCAAATACACCGCCGTCGCCATGACCACCGACAAGGTCTGGCTGCGCCTGAAGAACGGCAGCTCCTACGGCTATCTGCTGACCGACTACGCCTCCACCGAGGAGGTGGACGATCCCACCCCCGGCGTCACCGGCACGGTGTACATCTCCGCAAACACGCTGGTGGCCTACAGCTCCCCCAGCACCTCCTCGAAGAGCCTGGGCACCATGTCCTACGGCGAGAGCATGCTGCTGCTGGGCGTGGACGACGGCTGGGCGAAGATCCAGAACAGCTCCGGCGCGGTGGGCTACTGCAAGTTCGGCGGCCTGACCAACGTCAACCCCAACAACCTGAACCTTACCATGTACGCCCAGTCCAACGGCGTGAAGCTCTACGCCAAGCCACTGACCACCGCAACGGTGAGCAAGACCATCAACCAGGGCGACTCCGTGACCGTGATTGCCGTCACCGGGGACGGCGCCTGGGCGCGCGTGAACCTGGGCTCCGGCAAGTACGCCTACGTGCAGACGAAGTCCATTTCGGAAACCAAGCCGGACGGCGACGACAGCGGCATCACCGACATCAAGAAAAAGACGGTGTACATCTCCGCCACCACGCTGGCCGTGTACGCCTCCCCCAGCACCTCCTCCGCCAGCCTGGGCACCATGAGCTTCGGCGAGTCCCTCAGCTGCGACGGCGTAAACAGCACCTGGGCGCGGGTGATCAACAGCTCCGGCACGGTGGGCTACTGCAAGCTCAGCGGCCTGACGGACACCAACCCCAACACCTACAACGTCACGCTGTACGCCCAGTCCAGCGGCGTGAAGGTCTACTCCAAGGCCTCCACCAGCTCCACCGTGCTCACCACGCTGAGCCTGAACGCGAAGGTCACCGGCGTGGCCATCAACGAGGACAAGACCTGGATCCGCCTGAAGAACGACAGCGCCTACGGCTACGTACAGGCGGCCTCCGTGGCCACCACGCCCGACAATGGAAGCACCGACAGCGCCACCGTGAACAAGGTCATCGCCCTGGCGAAGGCCCAGAGCGGCAAGCCCTACGTCTACGGAACCACCGGCCCGAACTCCTTCGACTGCTCCGGCTTCACCTACTACGTGTTCAAGAACGCCGCGGGCATCACCCTGAAGCGCACCTCCGAGAGCCAGGGCTACGATTCCAGCTATACCAAGATCTCCGCCATCTCGAATCTGAAGGTGGGCGATCTGGTGTTCTTCAACACAAACAGCGATGACGCCGACCTCTGCGACCACGTGGGCATCTACCTGGGTAGCGGCAGCTTCATCCACGCCTCCTCCGCAGGCGGCAAGGTCATCACCAGCTCCCTGAACAGCGGCTATTACAACCGCACCTACTCCTGGGGCCGCAGGGTGCTGTAAA
>JBJEJN010000159.1:0-37373 GCA_051878085.1 Aristaeellaceae bacterium
CCCGCCCCGCCGCCAAGAAGGCGAAGAACTTCGCCGAGGCCGACCGCATCCGCGCAGAGGTTCTGGAGAAGGGCTACATCATCGAGGACACCCCCAAGGGCCCGAAGGTTCGCAAGGCATAATCTACACCGAGCGCGCTCCCATCTGGAAGCGCGCTTGCTTTATAGCACAAGAAAACGACCCCTGCCGAAGCAAGGGTCGTTCGTTATGCAGTTGAAGGAATTACTCCTCCTCTTCCTCCTCGGGAAGCTCCGCGTCGTGATAGACGGCCTGGGTATCGTCGTAATCCTCCAGCCAGTCGATCAGCTTCTGCACCTTGGCCACGGACTCCTCGTCCGGCAGCTCGGTGGTGGTGGTGGGAACCATCTCGCGCTCAGCGGAGAGGAACACGCAGCCAGCCTCCTCCAGCTTGTCGCGCACGCTGGAGAAGTCGTTGGGGTCGGTGTAGATGATGGCTGCACCCTCGCCCACTTCCACGTCGTCTGCGCCGCAGTCCAGGGCCAGCATGGTCAGTTCGTCCTCGTCCATGCCCTTGGAATTGTCGATCTCGATGACGCCCTTGCGCTCAAACTTCCAGGAGACGCAGCCGCTCGCGCCCAGAGAGCCGCCGCACTTGTCGAAGATGTGGCGGATTTCGCTGGCGGTGCGGTTCAGGTTATCGGTGACGATCTCAACGATCACGGCGACGCCGCAGGGAGCATATCCCTCGTAGGTGATCTCCTTGTAGTTGGCGTTGTCGCCCTCGCCGGCTGCCTTCTTGATGGAGCGCTGAATGTTGTCGTTGGGCATGTTGGCAGCCTTCGCCTTTGCGATGACGTCCTTCAGCTTGCTGTTCAGATTGGGATCCGCGCTGCCGCCGGTCTTTACGGCGATCACGATTTCGCGGCCGATCTTGGTAAAGATCTTGCCCTTTGCAGCATCCGTCTTGGCCTTTTTATTCTTGATGGTAGACCATTTGTTATGTCCTGACATGGACTATCCCTCCCAGTAAACACTTACGCTATATAATAGCACAAAAGACTGGCGTTCGTCAAGAAAATGCGGTATAATAATCGGGAAAACCGCGCCTTTTGGGGGAAATTTATGGCAATTGTAACAGAAATCAGGGAATTTAAAGGGATCGTCACCCTCTCGCTGGACGGCATGCAGTGGATGAAGCTGCGCAAAAAGCACTTCGACAAGCTGCCGCTGGAACTGGAACAGGAACTGGACCCCGAGGAATACACCGACCGCATGGCCGCGATCCAGAGCGCAGACTGCTACGAGGCCGCGCTGACCATGCTCGATCAGGCCGCCCAGACCAGCGGCGATCTGTGCAGAAAGCTGATCCGCAAGGGCTACGTGGCCCCCGCCGCGGAGGCGACCGTTGCGCGCCTTGTGGAAAACAGGCTCATCGACGACCGCCGCTACGCCGAGCGTATCGCCCAGACTCAGCTTAATCGAAATGTGGGCGCATACGCCGTCCGCAGGAAGCTGCGCGCGAAGCTGCTCGCCGAGGAGGATGTGGAGGCCGCCATGGAGGGCTTCGACGAGGAGCAGCAGGCCACCGCATGCCGCGAGGCCGCCGCAAAGCTCTGGCGCAAGTACGAAAGTCTCCCGCCCAGGGAGGGCCGCGCCAAGCTCTCCCAGGCCCTCGCCCGACGCGGCTTCGGCTGGGACGCTATCCGCAGCGCCGTGGACGCCCTCGCGGACGACAACGGCTTTACGGATGGGTTCTGAACGTGCAATCCTGGTCAAAGGTACAAATACCGACCGAAGTTTGTTTTATGCAATAACAGACTCTGGTCGGTTTTATTGTTTCATGTGATTATTAGCGGCTCCAGCTGCCGTTTTCGATGCGCACGGGGTGGCCGCAGCTCATCTTTCCCTCCGGGCAGCGGCCCGTGACCGCACAGGTGGGACCGTAGGCGCAGAAGATCGGCTGCGCATCCGTCTCGTTCAGCAGCTCGATCATTGCCCGGGCGATGCCGCGAATCTCCCACTGGGCGCGGGCGCAGCAGCGCAGCTTCACGAAGTGCAGCAGCTCCCGCGCGTTCATCGAAATCAGGATCGAGGTCGTGTGGCCCGCCATGGCGAAGTAGGAGAGCGCACTTCCATCCGCGCCCAGCTCCTGCGCGCGCTCCGCAGCCGCTGTCTGGGCCTCAAACGCGCCGCAGTACAGCCGCAGCGCCTCCGGATTTGCACTGATGCTCTCCGGCAGCACGTAATTGCCCTCCGCCAGCGCGCTCTGCTCGTGGCGCAGCATCAGCGAAAGCATGCGGTGGCGCGTGAAGTGGGTCACGCAGGCAAGAGACACGTTGTCGATGCGGAAGCTGTAGTTCAGCACCTCCAGCTCCCGGGGACGCGCATCCAGCAGCAGCCTGTGCATATTCTCCGCGTCAAAGCCGCTGAACCTGCGTCCGAAGCGCATCGCAGCGCCCAGCACCTCCACCGGATTGGACGGTGCGCTGACGATGCGCACCTCCATATCCCTCGCGCCGCCCGCCAGGATCGGCCCGGCGTCGCCCTCCTCCAGGCACTCCGGCGCATGCTTCAGCTCCGCATCCAGCACGCCGGGGTACATTTCATCAAACTGCTCCTTCAATTGCAGCCCCAGCGCGCGCAGCTCCGGGAAGGCGCTTCCCTGCCCCTTCAGCATGGCGATCACCATGTGGATCAGCTCGCGGGCGTTCATCGTGGCAAAGAAATTGCTGCGGAAGCCGTAGGGCAGCACGAAGCGCGCGTCCTCCTTGGGAATACCCAGCTGCAAAAGCTGCTCGTAGAGCGCAAACAGCGCCTCGGTGCGCGCGCGATAGAGCGCCTCCACCTCCGGCGACATGCCCTCCGGCACCACGTAGCCCGCGTCGGAGAAGTCCACGTAGCGACGGGACTTCACCGTGAAGGAGGCCAGGCGGAACTCGATCACGAACTGCTCCACCAGCACCGACACGTTGTCGAAGGCTATGGACAGCGTCTGATGCTCGATCACGGACTTGTGGCCGGAGGTGAGCACCTTGTTCACCAGGTTCAGATCCTTATGTCGATCCCCGCTCTTTTCGTAGATCTCCAGTGCCGTGCCCTGCTGCGTGGAGATGCGCGCAGACGAGGCCACCGTGCGCAGCGCCGCCTCGTTCCTCTGCAAAATGGACGCGGTTCCGTAATTCATAGCACTCTCCCCCTTATTTTGCTATTGTAACACAAATTTGTGAAGCTCACAAGCAGGGAAGATCGGTTTTGAGAGGGCAAAAACAATGCGCCCCACAGTTTTCCCGGGAAACTGCGGGGCGCATTGCAATTTCATAAACAGACTTTGGTCTGTTATTTGCAGTACAACACGATCTTATTTCCGACTTTGGTCTGTTTTAGATCGATGATCCGCTGATTCGACGAGCCACGGAACTTCAGTGAGACGTCCTTGAGCGCCTCCACGAAGCGGCCGTCCACCAGCACGTCGATCATGGAGAGCATCTCCCCCGTGACCTCGCAGTGCGGATGTCCCTCGCCGCAGATCTGTTCCAGCGTGTAGCCGCTGTAGCTCCAGACGTTCTTCTTCGGGAATGCCTCGCGCACCCGGTACAGCAGCTTCACCAGCTCCCGCTGGTTCTCCGGTTCGAAGGGTTCACCGCCCAGCAGCGTAAGTCCGTCCACATAGGAGGGCGTAAGCGCCGTCAGAAGCTCCTCCACGGTCTCCTCGGTGAAGGGCTTGCCATAGTCAAAGCTCCAGGTTTCCGGCTGAAAGCAGTTCTCGCAGCGGTTGCGGCAGCCCGAAACGAACAGCGTGACCCGCACGCCGTCACCGTCGGCGATGTCCAGCTTCTTGATGTTGCCGTAGTGCAAATTCCTCGCCTCCGCTCACAGGTGCAGCACGCGCTCCCTGATCTCCTGGGTGCGGCCCTGATTCCAGAACTGGGTGCCGATGTAGCCGCAGGTGCGCCGGGCCACGTTCATCTTGCTCTGATCGCGGTTGCCGCACTTCGGGCAGACCCACACCAGCTTGCCGTCCTCGTCGTCACGTATTTCGATCTCGCCGTCGTAGCCGCAGACCTGGCAGTAGTCGCTCTTGGTGTTCAGCTCGGCGTACATGATGTTGTCGTAGATGAACTTGATGATGTCCAGCACTGCGCGGATGTTCTGCTGCATGTTGGGCACCTCCACGTAGCTGATCGCTCCGCCGCTGGAGAGGGCCTGGAACTGGGATTCAAAGCGCAGCTTCTCAAAGGCGTCGATCTCCTCGGTGACGTGCACGTGGTAGCTGTTGGTGATGTAGGCCTTGTCCGTCACGCCGGGAACGATGCCGAAGCGCTTCTGCAGGCACTTGGCGAAGCGGTAGGTGGTGGACTCCAGCGGCGTGCCGTAGAGGCTGAAGGCGATGTTCGTCTCCGCGCGCCACTCGGCGCAGGCGTCGTTCATGTGCCGCATGATCTCCAGCGCGAAGGGCGTGGCCGAGGGATCGGTGTGGGACTTGCCCGTCATGTAGCGCACGCACTCGCACAGGCCCGCATAGCCCAGGGAGATGGAGGAATAGCCGCCGTAGAGCAGCTTGTCGATCTTCTCGCCCTTGTCCAGGCGCGCGATGGCGCCGTCCTGCCAGAGGATGGGCGCAGCGTCGGACAGCGTGCCCTTGAGGCGGTTGTGGCGGCACATCAGCGCGCGATAGCACAGATCCAGCCGCTCGTCAAACACCTTCCAGAACTTCTCGATGCTGCCGCCGGAGCTGAGCGCCACGTCCACCAGATTGATGGTCACAACGCCCTGATTGAAGCGGCCGTAGAACTTGTAGTTGCCGTGCTCGTCCTTCCAGGGATTCAGCGCACTGCGGCAGCCCATCACCGGGAAGCAGTTGCCCTCCTTGAGCTCCTTCATCTTCTTTTCGGAGATGTAGTCCGGCACCAGGCGCTTGGCGGTGCACTTGGCCGCCAGCTCGGTCAGGTACCAGTAGCGGGAATCCTCGGTGATGTTGTCCTCCTCCAGCACGTAGATCAGCTTCGGGAAGGCCGGCGTGACCCACACGCCCACCTCGTTCTGCACGCCCTGATAGCGCTGCAACAGGGTTTCCTCGATAATCATGGCCAGATCGCGCTTCTCCTGCACGCTCTTGGCCTCGTTCAGGTACATGAACACGGTCACGAAGGGAGCCTGACCGTTGGTGGTCATCAGCGTCAGCACCTGATACTGGATCGTCTGCACGCCCTTGCGAACCTCCTCGCGGAGCCGCTTTTCCACGATGCCGCTGACGATCTGCTCGTCCAGAGACGCGCCTGCGCTCTTCAGCTCGTCCTCCACGTCCCGGCGGATCTTCTCGCGGGAGACCTGCACGAAGGGCGCGAGGTGCGCCAGGGAGATGCTCTGACCGCCGTACTGGTTGGAAGCCACCTGTGCGATAATCTGGGTGGCGATGTTGCAGGCGGTGGAGAAGCTGTGGGGCTTGATGATCATGGTGCCGCTGATGACGGTGCCGTTCTGCAGCATGTCCTCCAGGTTCACCAGATCGCAGTTGTGCATGTGCTGGGCATAGTAGTCCATGTCGTGGAAGTGGATGATGCCCTCCTCGTGGGCCTTCACGATCTCCTCGGGCAGCAGCATGCGCCGGGTGATGTCCTTGCTGACCTCGCCCGCCATGTAGTCGCGCTGCACGCTGTTCACCGTGGGGTTCTTGTTGGCGTTCTCCTGCTTGGCTTCCTCGTTGTTGCACTCGATCAGCGTGAGAATCTGGTTGTCCGTGGTGTTGGCGCGACGCACCAGATTGCGGGTATAGCGATAGCGGATGTAGCGCTTCGCAACCTCGTAGGCCCCGCACTCCATGATGAGGGACTCCACCATCTCCTGAATCTCTTCGACGGCGGGAGCGCGATGCATCTCCTTGCACTTCTCTTCCACCGTACTTGCGATGTGCAGAATCTGCGGCTGGTTCAGGCGCTCCTCCTCCTTCACGGTGATGTTCGCCTTCTCGATCGCTGCAATGATCTTGCTGATATCAAATACGGCCTCCGAGCCGTTGCGCTTCATGATCTTCATGCTTTCGCTCCTAATTTTTATTTTTTACGCACTTTTGGGTTCCCTTGGGTTCCGACCGGACTTGATTGTACCACATCTTGGTGGGAAAAGCAAGTTCAAAACCCTATATCTTGTGGATTTAATTTTAATTCAACCACAATATGTAGTATTTATGAACAATTGTTATCAAGAAGGTACAGTTCGCATCCGATTTGTGTCCAGAAGTTATATCTTTATCTCAATTCTGCAACAGTGCATAGGAAGCTAGCTTCTGCCGCCGCCGGCCCGCGGTTTTTGACGCTGCAAAGGGGCGTTCGCAATGCTGCGAACGCCCCAAAATCATCTCCGCTTTTGCTGTGCTCACCAGGCGCTGAGCACGACGTCCGACGCCTTTGCGCCGTTTGCCGTACCCGTGGCGAGCATGTACTGGGGCGACTGATACCAGTTGTCAAAGTCCGACTTCTTGTAGATGCTGGGCACCTTGATGCAGCTCGTCGCTGCCATCCACTTCGAGAAGTTTGCGGTCTCCTTGAAGGTACCGCGCTTGAGGGCGACCTGATACTCGCAGTCGGACTTCGCATAGGAGAAGGCCTCCGCGATGGTCACTGCGCCGTCCCCGTCGTCATCCGCGTACATGGAATCCAGCGTGCCCTTCATCTGATCCACGCCCAGGCCGCGACAGAAGGCGTAGGTCAGGAATTCCACCGTCGTCGCGGTGCTGGTTCCCTGATAGAAGCTGGCGTTCTGATCGTAGGTCTGCGCCGTCAGCACGGAGATCTTGCCCGACGCGCTGATTTTGCCCGCGCAGTCCACGATGAAGCCGCCGCTGCGGCAGCTGTCGAGGATCAGCACCACATTGCCCGGGATGCCGGACATCCAGCTCATCAGCTCGCCCGCCGTCACATAGGTGCTGGGATCATCCTTGCTGTGATTCGGCGCAAGGGAGAAGTAGTAGCCGTAATAGCCGTTGGCCGTGGCCTGATAGTAGCCGTGGGTCACGATGTAGATCACGGACACGTCGTTCTCGGCGGCGTCCCGGAAGGTGCCGGTCACGAGGCTCTGGAGCCTGCCCTTGCTGGGATTGCTGTCGCTGGTGATTGCATAGCGCTCGCCGTCCACGTTCGATTGGGAGAGCGCTCTGTAGACGTTGCTCATGTTGCTGCCGGTGAAGGGCAGGTCGTTGGAGGCTCCGCTGTTGTTGTAGGAGCCGACGACCAGCGCGCGGTATTTCGGGCTGTTCACCACCGTGACCGCACAGTTCATGCTGTCATTGTAGCTGCGGAACACAAGTTCCGTCGTTCCGGTCGTGCTGTTGGACTCGATGATGCCCGTCGCCGGATCGAAGGAGATCAGCTCCGGATTCTTCACCTCGAAGCTGCACACGCCGAGCAGGTTCTCCGGCAGCATGGAATACTCCAGGGCATAGCTGGAATTGGTCTTCATGGAAACCTGCTCCGGCAGGTCGATCTTCACATATTCGCACACCAGCACGGTGCAGCTCGCCTGAACCGGCGCCGCATCCTCCGCGCCCTCGGCGGGATTCACCGTCAGGGTGACAGTCACCTCTCCGGCGCGCTCGGGATCGGCAGTCACGCGCAGGCCGTCCACCCGCAGAATCTCGGGATCGCTGCTGGTCACGGTGAAGCCGCGCTCGATGGCCGCCTTGGTGTACATAAGCGGAAGCTCTGCGCTGTCGCCGCAGACGATGCCGTAGTTGTCCTTTTCAAATGCAAGCTGCGCGCCCTCCGCCGCCGCAGTGACCTGTACCCTGCAGCTGGCCGTCAGGCCGTTGCAGGTCGTCGCCGTGACGCGGGTCTCGCCCTCGCCCACGGCCAGCAGTGCGCCGGTCGCGTCGACGGTCACGACCGCCGGATTCTCCGAGCTGTAGCTGACCTTCCTGCAATAGTTCTCCGCGCTGGCGCTGAGCTCGGTGGAAAGAAGCACGCCCTCGCCCACGGCCAGGCGCACGGCCTCCGGCTTCAGCGCGATGGCTGTCGGGCCCGGCAGCACGGTCAGGTTCACACTGGCGCGCTTGCCGTCCTGCATGGTCGCGGTGACGCTGGCCGTGCCGCTGGAAACCGCGCGGATCAGGCCGTTGTTGTCCACCGTGGCCACCCTGTCGTCGCTGGTGGTATAGGTGATGACCGCCTCGCTGCCCGGATCGAGCTGCGGGCGGAGCTGATGCTGCTCGCCCTCCCCCAGCTCCAGCTCCGTGCAGTCCAGCCCAATGCTGCCGCTGAGGCGCTTGACCGTGATGCTTGCGGTGGCGATGCTGCCGCTGACCGTCTTGACCCCGATGGTGGCCGTTCCGGGAGCGACAGGCGTGACCAGTCCGGTTTCACTTACGGTTGCAACACCGGGATTGGAGGAGGCAAACTGCACGTTGGCCACGGTTCCGCTGGCCATGCTCACGCTGAGCTGCAGCGTGTCCACATAGTCCGCGCCGTTGGTGTAGAGCGTCGCCGCGCTGGGCGCGAGGGTGAGTCCCGTCACGCTGCTGGCGATGGTGAGCTTGAAGCTGGCCTTCTTGCCGTTGTAGGACTTGGCCGTGATGGTGATCGTGCCCGTCTTGACGCCCTTGACCGTGTTGCCGCTGATCGTGGCATAGCGGGTGCTGGACGCGCTGTAGGTGTAAGTGCTGGGGCACACCTTGCCGCTTGCATCGTAGGCGGTAGGCTCCGGAATCTGAATCTTATCGCCCTTCAGCATGGTGATTTTCGTAAAATCATACTTCAGGGTGGCCGGAGCCGGCGTGACCGTCACGGTGCAGCTGGCGGAATGGCCGTTGTAGGTGGTCACGGTGATGGTGGCCGTGCCGCCGCCGACGCCCTTCACCGCGCCGCCCGCATCCACGGTTGCCACGGTCGGATCGGAACTTTCAAAGCTGCACTGGCCCGCCGTGCCCTCCGGGAGCACCGGCGTAAGCGTCAGCGTCATGCCCTCGGCAATCTCGCAGCTGCTCTGCGGCAGCGCGACGGAATCCGGCGCGGGGCGAACCTCCACGGTGCAGGTTCCCGCCGTGCCCTTCTGGGGCCTGGCAGTAATCACCGCACGTCCGGGAGCCACGCCCTGGATCGCACCGGTGTCGGGATCCACCGTCGCCACGGAGGGGTCGCTGGAGCTGTAGCTGCACACGCTGTAGGCGCTGGTTGGATTGTAGACGATGGCCGACGCGGCAGATTCGCCGCAGCCGAGCACCAGGCTCTTGGTCTTGAAGCTGACGGACTTCGGCGCGGCGCAGACCGTGACCTTGCAGGTGGCCTTCACGCCATTGTAGGTCTTGGCCGTGATCGTCACAGTACCCGCTTTCACGCCCACCAGCTTGCCGCCGGAAACCTTCACATATCTGGTGTTGGAGCTGCTCAGGGTGATGCCCGAGGCCGCGCCCTCATTGACGGTACCGACCAGGGTATCGTTGGTCTCGCCCACCATCAGCTTCAGCGTCGTCTTGTTCAGCGTGAGGCTGGTCGGAGCGTTCTTCACGTTCACCCGGCAGACCGCCGTCGCGCCGTTGTGGGAGGTGATGATCACGTCCGCGCTGTCCGCGCGCAGGGCGGTGATTTCGCCGGTGACGGCGTTCACCGTGAGGATGCTCTCGTCGGCGGACTTGTAGCGGAAGCTGCACAGCGTGCCCTCGGGGTACGCGCCCGCCACGCGTAGGCCGCTCTCGCCCACGCCCAGGTTGATTTCGCTCTGCGCCGCCTGGATGCTCTCCGGCGCGGGCAGCACGCTGACTGTACAGGTCGCGCTCTTGCCGTTCAGGGTCGTCGCCTTCAGCGTCGCAGTTCCCGGCGCATGGGCGGTGATTACGCCCGTATTCGGGTCGATGGTCGCCACAGAGGGATCGCTGGATTCAAATCTGCAGGGGCTGTAAACCTTGGTGGAATTGAACTTCAGCGTGACCGCCGCGCTGTCGCCCGCACCCAGCGAGATCGCCTTGCTGGAGAAAGCGACCGAGGTCGGCTTTGCGTAGACCGTGACCTTGCAGGTCGCCTTCACGCCGTTGTAGGTCTTGGCCGTGATCGTCACGGTGCCCGCCTTCACGCCAACCAGCTCGCCGCCGGAAACCTTCACGTATCTGGTGTTGGAGCTGCTCAGGGTGATGCTCGAGGCCGCGCCCTCATCGACGGTGCCGGTCAGGGTATCGTTGGTCTCACCCACCATCAGCTTCATCGTGCTCTGGTTCAGCGTGAGTTTCTCCGGTGCCTTCTTCACATCCACCCGACACTTCGCCGAAGCGCCGTTGTGGGAGGTGATGACAACGTTCGTGCTGCCGGTGGCAACAGTGGTAAGCGCGCCGGTTTCGGCGTTCACCGTCACAACGCCCGGATCCTCGGAGGCGTATGTAAAGCTACACATCGTGCCCGAGGGATACTTGCCGGTCACGCTGCGTCCCGTCTCGCCCAGGCCGATCTCCAGCGCATCCACGCTGGCGCTGATCTCCGTCGGAGCAGGCAGCACCGTCACGGAGCAGACGCCGGTCTTGCCCTTCTGCGGCACGCAGGCGATGACTGCCGTGCCCGCAGCATGGGCCGTGACCACGCCGCTGAGGGGATCGATGGTCGCGACGGATTCATCGCTGGAGATGAAGCGGTGCTGGCTGTAGGCGCTGGTGGAGTTGAAGCTGACCTTCGTCGCAGCGGACATGCCCACGCCCAGCGTCAGCGTCTTGGATGAGAAAGCGACCGAAGTCGGATTCTTGTACACCGTCACCTTCACCGTGCGCACGATGCCGTTGTGGGTGGTGATGGTCAGGGTGGCGGAGCCTGCGCGCAGGCCAGTGACCTTGCCCGCAGCGTCCACCTTGACATATTTCGTGTTGCTGGATTTGAAGCTGAACTCCGCGTGGCAGCCGCCGGTGATCTCGATCAGATCGAGGGCATTGAAGCTCTCGTTCAGACCGAGCTTGTAGCTGCTGGCGCTGAGCACCACGTTCTCCTCCGCGGGCGAGGGCAACACCCGCACGGTGCAGATGGCCCTGACCCCGGTGTTGACGGAGGTCGCGGTGATGGTCGCGCTGCCTTGGGCGTTCGCACGCACGATGCCGTCGCCGTCCACGCTGGCCACGGTGTCGTCGCTGGAGGTAAAGATGCAGCTTTCGCGCTCAAACTCCGGCAGAACGACGCTCAGCTTGTGCTCCATGCCGGTGTGCAGCGAAATGCTGTCCTCGGAGAACGCCACGCTGGTCGCCGGGCCGTACACGCGCACTGTCGCCTTAGCAGGCTTGGAAGGCAGATTGTAGGCATAGATGTAGATCGTTGCCTGTCCCTTGGACACGCCCGTCACGGTGCCGTCCGCCGCCACGGTCGCGATGGAGGGATCGCTGCTCTGGAAGGTGCAGCTGCCGCCGTAGCTGGTGCTGGCGAACTTCGGGGCGATCTTCGTGGTCTCGCCCACGAGAATCTCCGCGCTGGAGGGCGTCGCGCTGATACTCTTGGGGGCGGACTTCACCGTCACCTTGCAGCTCACGCTGCCGTATGCGGTGGTCGCCGTGATGGTCGCGCTACCCTTGCGCACACCGTTGAGCCTGCCGGAATTCGCGTCAACGGTCACATATTTCGTTGCAGAGGAGGTAAATTTTACCGCGCGGGGCGTTCCGTCCGCGTTGGTCGTCCGGCCATCGCTGAACTGTACGCGCAGGGTCACGCCCTTATCGCCCACGCCGATGGTGGCGCTGCTCTGGCTGAGGCTGACCGTCACCGGCTCGGGATATTCGCAGTCGATGACCCGCAGCGGATAATTGTTGTCGTTTGCATAGCAGCGCACGCCGTCCACGCCCCGGCAGGTTACCTTATATTGGTCGACCTCGCCGCCCTCGACAGGGTCCATCGGGCGCGCGGCAGCGGCATCGATCCATCCGGTCTCGACGTCCTTCTCGGGGTCCGCGTTGAACGCAATCTGCAGGCGATCCGGCTTACTGGAATCCTCGGGTGTGCGGGAAATCACATAGACCACGCCCTTACCGAGCCATGCGACAACCTCGTCGGAGGCGGCATTTCCCGCAAAAACCTCGGTGTCCTTCTCCAGAATCTCCGCAAATCCCTTCACAAACGCAGGGCTCTTGGAGGCCTTGTCCGAATAATTGATTGCGGGCGTTTCGTCCACATCGGCGGGCATCAGCTGTTCATCCTCCGGCGCTTCCGCAGAGGGCTCGACGGAGGGTTCTACAGAAGGTTCCGCAGATGCGTCCGGGGAGGGCGCAGTCGAGGGCTCGGAACTGCCATTTTCCCCCTCGGAGGGCGCTTCCGGCGTCGGATCGCCGGAAGCCGGCGCATCGTCCGTTTTCTCCGGCGCAGTGGTTTCCTCGGCCTGGGAAACAGGCGTTTCTGCCAAAATCTCCTGCTCCTGCGTCACTTCACTGGCGAAGGCGACCGGGAAATTCGCAGGAACGAGCGTGACGAGCAGCGCAAAGCAGATCAGTAGCGACAGCGCGCGAAACATTTTCTTCATGACTTTCCTCCCCTTCAATCCGCAGATGCGTTTTTCTGCGGTTGAACAGTTACAAATGCGGTAGAATGGCTTCAGTATATCATACATTTGTGGCCAAACTGGTACATTTCCCCTGCGCTTTTTCTTTCGCATCCGGATAACCACAGTACAGCCTGTCATTTAGACGTATATTTGGCCGAAAATGTTGGCAATTCCACTGCTTTGATCCACAATTTAACAATTGTGGCGAGGATTTGCACCATATTTTCAGCGATTATACCTCTATATTCTGACATATCCATGTGAATTATTGATGAATTTCAGGCGTACTTTTGTCAAAAACGGATCGCCGCCATTGACAAATCCCGACGATCGCGCTATAATCTGAGCGAAAAACAGGGGAGCCAATTGGCTGAGAGGAAGCGCCTGCTTCGACCCTCCACCTGATGTGGACAATGCCACCGTAGGGAGTTTTCATTGCAAAAGCAGGTATTTTTGTGAGAAGGCTCCGACACGGAGCCTTCTGTTTTTCTATCCGACAGGAGAATTCCGGGAGAAAAAAACTCCGCTTGCGCACAAATTGTGCCCCCGGAAGGCTCCGCGTCATACTCTTTCGGAAGGGAGTGCGAGAGGGCAGCCCGAATGGTCCCGGGCACGGATGGAGGAGGAGCGTCCTGCATCTGAAGCCGCAGCAGCGATGGGAAGCCGTGTTCCGGCGTGAGAGGAAGCCAGAAAGCTTCGACCGACTTTTCCAGCAGGCGCAAGCCTGCCCATGTACGCATGGAGGAAGGGCGCTGCACGGCAACTGCTTTTCCCCCGCACCATCCATTCACGAAGGAGAGATTGATTATGAAGAAACTGAACGTTCGCAAGATGACCCTCGCCGCTCTGCTGTGCGCCATCGCCGTGGTGGGCAGCATGTTTTCCTTCCCGGTTGCCGGCAGCAAGTGTGCGCCGGTGCAGCACATGGTCAACGTGCTCTGTGCGGTGCTGCTGGGGCCGTGGTATGGCTTCGGCGCGGCCTTCGTCGCCAGCCTGATCCGCAACCTGCTGGGTCTGGGCAGCCTGATGGCCTTCCCCGGCAGCATGCTGGGCGCGCTGCTCTGCGGCCTGGTCTACTACAAGACGAAGAACCTGCCCGCGACCCTGATCGGCGAGGTCTTTGGCACGGGCGTGCTGGGCGGCCTGTGCGCCTATCCGGTGGCCATCCTGCTGATGGGCAAGAGCGCCAGCGACATCGCCTTCTACGCCTACATCGTTCCCTTCCTGATCTCCACCGTCGCAGGCTCCATCCTGGCCGGCGTGCTGATCTACGCCCTGAAGAAAGCCGGCGCGCTCGACCGCATGTGCGCCACCATGGAGAGATAAGATGCCCTTTCACGCAATCCTGAGGGAGATTCGCAGAGATAAGCCGCTGGTGCACTGCATCTCCAACATCGTCACCGCAAACGACTGCGCAAACCTGCTTCTGGCCATCGGCGCAAGCCCGATGATGGCCCAGGCCCCGGAGGAGATGGAGGAGATCACCGCCATCTCCTCCGCGACGGTACTCAACACCGGAACCCCCGATGCAGCGCGCTTTGCCGCCTGCGAAATCTGCGGCGTGCACGCAAACCACCTGCGCCGCCCGGTGGTGCTCGACCCGGTGGGCGTGGGCGCGAGCAGCTGGCGGCTGGCGAATGTGCAGCGCCTGCTGGCTGCGTTTACCCCGGATCTGGTGCGCGTGAACCTGAGCGAGGCCCGGGCGCTGCTGGGGCTGCGCGGACAGGAGCGCGGCGTGGACAGCACCGCAGTCTCCGATGCGGAGGACACCGAGCGCTGCGCTGTGGATCTTGCCCGCAAACTCGGCTGCGCGGTGCTGCTCTCCAGCGCCACGGACGTGGCCACCGACGGCAGCGAGGTTTTGCGCATCCCCGGCGGAAGCCCCCGCGTCACCTCCGTCACCGGCAGCGGCTGCATGCTCTCCGCACTGTGCGGCGCATTTCTGGCCGTCTCCGACGAACCGCTGCATGCCGCTGCGGCGGCCTCCGCGTTCTGGAAGCGCTGCTCCGAACAGGCGGAGGCACGCTGCGCGGGGTCCAGCATGGGTGCCTTCCACATGGCGCTGATCGACGCGGCCTCGCTGCTGCTCTGATTTCAGCCAACCAAAGAAAGAGCGACTGTGTTCCAAGCGGAATGCAGTCGCTCTTTCATGTTTCGGTTCTCAGCTTATCGCTCCGCCGCGCGCTGTTCCCTCGACCAGCGCAGTCTGCCCAGCACCAGCACGGCCAGCATCAGCGCGACGGAAAGCGCGGCGATCCAGACGCGGTAGACGATGTGGTAGTACACGCCGCCCTCGCCGGGCTGGGTCAGCGGCACCGGATCATAGGGCAGGCCGTTGTCCGCAGCCATCTGACGCACGTTGAGCATGTTGATGACCGGAATGCCGCGCGCGGCGTACTCGTACATCAGGCCGCGATTGGCGGTGGTGGGAATGCGGGGCGGATCGGTGACGAGGCCGTTGGGGAAATCCAGCGTATAGGCGCTGGTTCCGCTGTTGGCGCTCGCGCCTCCCACGTTCACGAAGCAATCGACGTCCTCGCCGAAGAGCTCCAAACGGCGGGCAATGCTCTTTTCGATGTCGTTGTAATCGATGTACTCCACGCCCTCCTCCGCAGCCAGCGCGGCGATGGTGTCGCGGGAGTCCGGCCAGAGCGCGCTCTCGCCGTAGTCGTTGTTGCCGCCGGGCGAGACCGCCAGCAGCTCATAGTCGATCACTCCGCTGTCCCGCAGGATGCGCAGGATGCGGCAGACGTTCAGCTCCAGCCGCGTCGCGCCGTACATGGACGAGCCGAAGGATGCGATCACATCCACGTCCAGCTCCAGCTCGGTGGCAGCGCAGAGTGTGGCCATCAGCAGCCCCGGAAACGAGCCGCTGGTTCCCACGGCGACCCGATCCCCCGCCTCCAGGCCCGCCTCCTTGAAGTATCGCACCAGAAGCGCCGCGAAGTTGGGATCCAGCGCCGTGCGCTTGGCTTCCTCGATGCCGGGCGTGGTGGTCAGCGGCGTCCACTCCGGGCCGATCAGGCCGGTCTGGTTCAGGTCGATGTCCTCGATGGCGATGCCCTCCTGAAGAACCACGTCCAGCAGCACCGCCTCGCCCCGCTGCATGCGCTCCGCAGCGGCGCGCTGCACGTCCGCATAGGCCGTCGGCTCCAGATTGCGGGTCAGCCAGGTGGCCGCGAAGCCGGAGGCCCCGATCAGCAGCGCCAGCAGCAGGTATTGCCAGCGTATCTTCATCTTGAAACGCAGCTTCTTCATATGTACATCCCCACCGTCAGGATCAGGCGAATCAGCAGCGCGATCACCAGTACCATCAGCACCGTGCGCCAGATACCCTGCTTGCACATGTCGTTGGCCAGCAGGCCCGGGATCATGTAGCCGATGATGCGCAGGTCCTGGGAGACCCCGCTGAAATAGTAGGCCTGCTTCTCGTACAGCCAGCCCAGCAGGATGCCCAGCAGCACCGTGAGCATGAAGCGCCTGCGGCCGTAGAGGATCACCGCGCGGCCGATCAGCTTCGTCAGGCCGTAGACCACCAGCGACAGCACGATGGTGGACAGGATGCGATAGGGCTGCTCCATGAAGAAGGCCAGATAGCCCGCGGAGACCAGGCCGCCCGTGAACAGCCCCAGCAGCTCCGTGGACAGAAAGCCCAGAAGTATGCTCAAACCGATGGCTTGCTGCAACATGTTTCGTTACCTCCCCTGCTCTCCGGTCTGCCCGGACTGCCTGCGTTCCTCCAGCGCCTCGATCAGCTCGCGGCCCACGCCTCGAATGTTGCCGATGCACAGCACCACACAGGGCTCCGCGCCCAGCTTCTCCAGCCACGCAAGCGGCGCTTCCTCCAGCTTCTGCGCCGCCGCGCCGGTCTTCTTTGCGAAGTAGCGTGCGACCTTCTTTTCGTTCTCGCCGATGACCCGCAGTTGCGCGCCCCGCTCCGCAAGCGCACGCACCAGCGGCGCGAACTCACTCAGGCGGAACTCGCGGTCGCCGCGGTTGTTGAACAGCACCCACACGGGCCGTTCAGTCAGACCCCGCTCCCGCACGGTCTTTTCAAACAGCGCCCGGGAGGAATCCAGATCGTTGGCCGCGAAGCCGTTGATCACCAGGCACTTCCCCACCTCGAAGGGGCCGCACATGCCCACGTCCGGCCGGGCCTTCAGCATGCCCCGCAGCGCCGTCTCCCGGTCGATGCCCAGAAGCTCCGCCACGCACAGCGCCTGCCGCACGTTGTCGGCAAACATCGGAAAGGCGAAGGATTCCACGTAGGCCTCGTCCACCTCGATCCCCGAGGGATCCACCAGATGGGCAGTGTAGGCGCCGAAGCGCGCGTCGTCCGCGACCACCTGCGCATCCTCATGGATGGACAGCGCCAGCGTATCCACCGTCTCCTGCTCCGTCGCGCCGATCTCCGTCACGTGGTCCACGCGGGCGTTGGTGAACACCTCGATGGTCGGGCGGACGAACTCCTCCGCCATCATGCGCTGGCTCTCCGGGTGCAGCGCCATGCACTCCACCACCACCGCGCCGGCGTTGTCGCTGCATGCGCGGCGGATGAAGGGAATCTGCTCGCGGATGTTCACCGGGCGATTCTTGCGGTATTCCATCTCGCTGCCGTCGGGCAGGATCCACGCCGCCTGGGTGCCGGTGGTCTTGGCCCAGGTGCGGATGCCCGCCTCGCGCAAAATGGCCGCAATCAGCCGCGTCACGCTGGTCTTGCCCCGCGTGCCGTTGACCATGATGCGGATCGGTATCGCCCTGAGGTTCCTCCGGTGGCGCCTCTTCTCCACGACGCCCGCCAACAGCAGGATCGCGGTTCCGGCCAGAATGAGGTTTACTGCACTGTAATTCATACGCTCATACGAATGGGTTTCCGGAGGCGAACCCCCGGAAACCCGGTTCAGTTTATGGAATTGATGGAACAGTTTCCCTTAGAATCAGGCCGCCTCTTCCTCGGTCTCGACGGGCTTCTTCTCAGCGCTGTCCATGATGCCCTGATACCACTCGGAGTAGCTGCCACCGCTGATGCGGCCGTCCACGTTCACGCGGCTCCACACCAGGTCGCTCAGCAGCTCATCGCTCAGCTTGGTCCAGATCTCGAACCACTCGTTTGCGGTGTCGTTGGCGTAGGTGGTCAGCTCGGCAATGGCCTCTTCGGTCTGGCCGTTGTTGATCATCTCTGCCCACTTCTCCTGCAGCTCGGCAACCTCAGCGAAGATGGCGTCGGCGCGCTCGTCGCGGCGCTCCTTGATCACTTCAATGGCGTAGTCGTAGTTGCGGGTTGCGGTATCCTGCACCAGGGTGTTGATCCACCAGCCGGAGGTGCGATCCAGATCCTCATAGCGGCTGCCATGATCGTAGTAGGAGGGCATCTCGGTCATCGTGGGCCACAGGGGGGTGATGAAGGTGGAGTCCGGAGCGCCGTAGCCGTACCAGACCAGGCACTTCACCTCGTCCGGCAGCCAGGCCTTGACGTTGGTGATCATCACGTAGCAGGTGCGGTACATGTTGATGGTGCGCACGGGGCTGTTGAAGTTCAGCGGGTTGCCGAAGTCGCCGGAAACTGCGTACAGGGAGGCATCCAGATCGGTGCCCTCATAGTAGTCGCCGGTGAAGTCGAAGATGTCCTTCACAGACAGCTTCTCATCGGGGACGATGTAGAGCGGATAGCGATAGTCGTCGATGTTGAACTCCTGGGAGGGAGCAGCCAGAGAGAAGCCGCGCCACTCGCGGTTGCGGGAGTAGTCGCCATGATAGGGGGCATAGATGTCCGCGGGGCTGAAGGTCTCGCCGGAATCAGCGGACCACAGGCCGTTCTCCTCAGCGAAGCTGATGAGGTTGGGGGAGCACAGATACTCCTCGCCGGCCTCGAGGTCAGCGATGCGGGCACGGTTGGCCGCAACGAAGAAGGAATTGCTGGGCAGGCGCACAGCAGCCCACAGATCCTGGCCATAGGCCTCGAAGACCCAGCACTCCTCGCCGTCGGAGATGTTGATGGTCTCGCCGGGGTCGCGCCACTTGTAGGTCTCGATCAGCTCGCCCATGATCTCAACCGCCTCGCGAGCGGTGGAGGCGCGCTCCAGAGCGATGTCCTGCGCGTTCCAGCAGTCGATCAGGCCGTCGTTGCTGCCGTAGAGCAGGTTGTAGGTCTCGCTCTCATAGAACTCCTTATCGCAGCTGAAGGTCGCTTCGCCCATGGACACGCCCTTCTCATTGATGAAGGAATAGCGGGAATGGAAGTACGCATAGGTGTCTTCCGGCTGGTCGATTGTGGTGACCGCGAAGCCGTTGCCGTAGTCCTTGGTGTTCGGATAGTCACCGAAATCGCCGTAGTTGTGGGAGTCAACGACCAGATCGCGGGTGATGCCCTCGCCGCCCTCCATGGACGGGATGATCCACAGGCGGAAATCCGCGCCGGTGGAGTCGTCGTTGTGAGTCGAGATGGTGGAGCCGTCAGTCGTCGCATCCTTGCCGACCATAAAGATGGTGCAGGCCAGGGCGCTGTTCGCGCAGAGCACCAGAGCAAGGGTCATTGCAAGAACAGCAAGAATTCTGAACTTCGTCTTCATACCTTCCTTTTCCTCCTCATGAAATTTCTATATAATGGGCCGAATCCCCGAGACGGCCCATTATACACGCTGATTGGATCAGAACTTGTAGACCTGATCCGGGTCGGCCGTGGAGGGATCGTGCAGGAACGCGCCGCAATCCTTCTCCACAAGCTCCTCATAGCTGGGCCAGGTGGCGATGACTTCCTTCTCCGGGAAGAACATGCCCATGTAATACACAGCCTTGGCTGCGCCGGAGAGGTGACGGCCAACGCGCACGTTCATCGGCCAGCTGTAGTCGTTCTCCTCGGTGTACTTGACATAGGTCAGGCCCTTATCGCCCGCGAAGGACAGGAACAGATCCTTACCGGTCATCATCAGATCCTCGGTCATGGGGCCGACGATGCGGTCGATGAAGGGTTCGGGGGTCTCCATCAGGATGGCCAGGGTGTCGCTGTAGTCGCCCCACTCGCGATGGGTGAAGCCCTTCAGGCTCTTGGGGGACTGCTCGATCTTCATGTCGAAGCTGGTGGCGGACAGATCCATGGCGGCCATCATGGCGATGTCCATGGCGTCGTCATGGGCGACGTAGGTGCCCACGACCGGGTACATGATGGAAGCCTCGTGGCAGTCGATGGACATGTCGATGTTCTCGGTGCGGATGACCTCCATGATCGCATAGGCCACGCGCTCGGTGAAGGTGCCGTCCAGGCGGCCCGGATAGCAGCGGTTCAGGTTGCGCAGGTCATTGTAGGCCTGGGACTGACCGGAGGGATAGTTGATGTAGGTGAAGTTGTCCGGCCACTGATCCAGCGGGTTGGTGTTGCGCTCGCCGATCTTGTACTTCTGCTCGCCCCACTCGGTCTCGATGGTGTAGTAGGACGGATAGGCGTTGCCCTGCACACCCAGGGTGGTGGCGGAGTAGCTGCACTGGGGGATGACGAAGACCTTGCCCTTCTCCACCTGAATGTTCTCCATCAGGATGAAGGCGGACAGGCTGGTCGCCGGTTCATAGGGATGGGTGCCGCCGCAATAGAGCACGGAACCGCCCTCCACGCCGGAGTCGAAGATGAAAATGGGCGTGTCGCCGTAGGTGCCCTTCAGCATGGGAACGTAATCGCTCAGCCAGCGCACCTCGGTCAGCGCGTCGGAAACCACAACAGTCTCCTTGTAGTGCCTCTGGTCATAGAAGCTGACGCCGGCGATGGCCGCCAGTACCAGCGCGAGGACCAGGCAGATCACTTTCAGCAGAATTTGCTTCTTGGCTACAGTCATTCTCTTTCCTCCTCCACTCACTTAATGTACAGCACGCGAAGAAGGAACGGGATGATGCAGTAGGCATATACGATGTCGTACACGAGGCCCTGACGCTTTTCTCTCTTGAAGAGTCCCTTCAAAAGGAGCAGACCAATGATGCCGGCCATCACAAAATATGCGTAATGGATAATCGCTTCAATCGTTGTCATAGTCTCATCACCATTCCTTTCTTAGGCCAGGAATACGAACCATGCGGGCTTCACCAGCATGAGCAGCGCCAGCAGACCCAGCACCAGGCACGGCAGGAAGATCTGCTTCAGGAACGACATGTAGCTGCCCTGATAGCCGGTGGTCTCGATGGTCAGACGGCCGACGATGCGGGACGGCGGCAGGCAGTCGCCCAGCGGGAAGATCAGGCTCAGCGCCGCGCAGACGACGGTGGTGTTCATGCCGGCGGTGTTGAACATGAAGATCAGGGGCGTGCCGATGACAATGGCGCTGCCGTAGCTCATGCAACCCTGGGCAAACGGACCGACAACCAGAATCAGGATGTAGATCCAGATGAAGGGCAGCAGCACGAAGGCGGTGCCGATCAGGCCCTTGACGCCGGAAGCGGCCATGGCGTTCTGCATGATGCCGACGGACAGAACCGTGGCGACCAGCGGGAACACCTGCTCCATGGTGCTGTTGACAACCTTGGCATAATCCTTCAGGCTCGGCTTGTTGGGGTTGCAGAGCATTGCGACCACCGCGCAGATGACGAACATCAGCGGCAGGCCCAGCACGGGCATCTGGAACGGGATCACCAGCGTCAGCACGAACATCAGCACCAGCGCCAGCATGGGCAGCAGGATGCGGATCAGGCCGCCGAAGCCGCCCATCTTCTCGCTGACCTCGGGCAGGCTGGCAAGGATCTCCTCCTTGGAAGCGCGCTTTGCGCCCCAGCCGAAGTAGATGATGGCGAACGCACCGGCAATCACGATGGGGATCAGCAGCAGCAGCTCAAAGCCGACATAGGGCATGTTGGCCTGAGCGGTCATCAGCATGGTCCACAGGTTGATGGGCGGGCAGGCCGCGCTCATGATCGCGAACACGAACACGAATGCGGTGGCCTTCTTCTCGGACACGCCCATGAAGCGGATGATGGAGTACACCATCGCGCCCAGAACGAATACGGACACGCTGCCCGCGCCGGTGATGGCGCCGGGGATCAGCATCAGGACGGCCATGCAGGCCATCAGCAGCCACTTGTTGCCCACGTGGGAAACCAGCGAGCGGGTGATGGCGGTCATGGAGCCGCTCATCGAGTAGATATTCACGAACAGCGTTGCGAATATGAACGTCATTGCAAGGTCCAGGTTGGTGAACAGGCCCTCGACAATGACCTTGACAGGCTCCGTGGTCCAGCCGTGTGCGGTGCTGAAGATCACAGCGACCACGCCCGCCAGGGCCATGGAAATTTCCGTGGATTTCAGCAGCTTGCTGCCGATCACAAATGCGGCGATCATCGCCACAAATATGATGACGATATCAAGAACCGTATAGGTCAAAACCATTCCTCCCCTTCAAGTTCATCCATCCGGGCCCGTCCGCAGACGGACCCGGACAGGATTCCCCTTCTCCTGTTTCTTACTTGACGAACGCCAGCTTTGCCAGCTCAGTGAAGTCCAGCGTGGTGTCGATCACGGTCAGCGGAATGCCGTACTCTTCCTTCAGCTTGTCGAAGCGACCGTCGGTGTTGCCGTCGGCGACAACGACCATCCACTCAGCGTTGGGGCAGATCGCGTCGATGCAGCGCTCGTTGGCGTTGGTGGGGATGTCGGACCTCTTGTCCTTCTCCAGCAGAACCGCGATGATGGGCAGCTCGATCTCCTTGGCGTGGGCAACCATCTTCTCCAGACGGGCAAGCTCGTCCTCGATGGTGATGCCGGAAGCGCCCAGGCCCTTGTCGGTGGAGCCGATCACGACGACCAGGCAGGAATAGTCCATGTCGTCCAGGGTGCCGTGGCCCTCAGCGCCGGGCTCGGAATCATAGAAGTAGTCGGTGTCCAGGGTCAGCGTGCCGGTCTGGCTCACCAGCAGGCGGGCCATCTTGCCGCCCGGGCCCTGGCCGGCGTTGGTGATCAGGAAGGGCGTGCCGTAGGTCTTGACTTCGTCACCGGAGACGGCGGCGAAGGCCGGCATGGCGATACAGAGCATCAGTGCGATGCAGACGATGGTGGTCATTACTTTGCGCATTGTTTTTTCCTCCTTCAATCTCTCTACTCTACCGTGGAATATATGCATGCAATCAGGCTTCGCCTGACGAGCATGAACCCATAAAAAATCCCCGCTTCGACCGGACGCTTCGCGATCCCCGCACAATCCTGCCCTCCTTTCCTGTCCACGGCGCGCCGGACGCGCTCCGGGCCTGCCGCACGCCTCATTCGCTGCGGCCTGAGTTGGGATCCCACGGAGTTTGCGCGCTTATGTAAACTACGCCGCGCGCTTTCTCCTATATTCTATCAAATTATCGCCGAATTGTCCATTCTTTTCGGGGTTTTTGTGCAAGATTCCTTGCAATTTATTGAATTATGCGCCGCGATTTTCGCAAATACAGCCTTCAAATGCATCGGATCGTGCATTCGTGCATATTCGTCCGTGCAATTTGCACGCAATGATGCACATTCATGAGCACCCTTGCCGCCGATCCGGCCCGGCCGCCAGTCCGTCACTCCGCAGCTTCGGTTGCGGTGGCCATCAGCGCGTCGATCGCGTCCTGATTGTAGGTAACCTCATAGTCATCCGCCCAGGAGGCGAGGATATCCACACGCTTCTGGTTGGTCAGGTAGGTGGTGATGCTCTCGCGGATGCGCTCGTCCATCGCAATGCGACCGCCGGGGATGTCCCGCAGATAGTACAGGATGTGCACGCCGTACTTGCTGGCGATGGGCTGGCTCACGTCGCCCACCTGCTGCATCTCCTCCGAGAACGCGCCTGCGGAAAACTCCTTGCCCCAGACGGTGCTCTTGACATGCACCGGATAGCCGTTTGCGATGCGGTCGTCATCCATGCCCGGATCCTGGGTGTAGTCCAGCATCACGGACACGAAGTCCTCGCCCGCGTCCAGGCGCGCGTAGATCGCGTCGATGGTGCTCTGCTTGCTGGCAATGATGGCCTGTGCGGCCTCCTCCACGCCCTCGCCCGCGCTCACGGCTTCCTCATACGCATCCGTCAGCGCTTCATCCGCGTAGAGCAGAATCTGCAGCACGCCGCGATAGCCCTCGGGCACATACCAGACGTCGCTGTTCAGGTACTCGGTGAAGTACTCGTAGGCCAGGATGTTGTCCTTGAAGAAGTCCTCGTCCTTCTGAACCTGCTCCTCGTACACCTGTGCAATCTCCTCGTCGCTGATCTCCACGTCCATGGTCTCCAGCAGGCGCGCCTTGACCTTGTTGAAGCGGTGGGTCTCCTGCGCGGACTCGACGGTGGTGCCCATCTCGTTCCAGTAGGCGCGCAGCTCCTCGCGGAAGCCCTCCTTCTCGGAATCGCTCAGGTTCGCGCCCATGCCCTCGACGTAGGCGTCCAGCTGCTGCTCGTAGTAGTCCGCGGCCTCCGCGTTGATCTCGGCAAGCTCCTCATCCGTGAACTGATCCAGGCCCAGCTCCGCAGCGCGGGCCTCGGGAACCAGCTGGTTGACGATCATGTACTCGATGGCCTCGTCGTAAGCCGTGTCGGAGGAGATCAGCTGCGCCTGACCGTAGGCGGCGGCGCACCGGATGACCTCGCTCTGATACACTTCGGTGCCGTTAAACGTAAACAGTACGGGGTCGTCGCCCTCCGCCGCAAACGCGGTCATGCCCATCAGCAGCGCCAACGCGAGCAGGCATGCACACAGTCTTGCTGATTTCTTCATGGTTCCGACCTCCGCATTTCCGAATATTGTTATGTATCATCTTACCACCAGATTCACAAAAAGTCAATTCCGGCGTCCAGATTTCAACGTATTTCACCCGGTCGAACTGAAATTGCCGCAGCTTCGCCCGCAATTCGACCAAGCGCAGCCGCGTGACTTTCAGCGGTCTTTACAGACGGAGCCCACCGCGTCTGCAATGGGCCCCATTTTCGTTTTTTGGGTTAACGTCTGTGTGCAGCCGCTCACTCGTGCAGGTTCTCCATCAGGCAGTCATTGACGATCTTTTCGATGGCCTCCTTCGGCATGGAGAGCTCCTCCAGCGCCACGTCCACCACGGTGCGGTGCTCCTTCAGCGCCTTCTTGACGATGCCGGTGGCCTTCTCGTAGCCGATGGCCGGGCAGAGCGCGGTGGCGATGGCCGTGGACTGCATCAGCAGCTGGCTGCAGTGCTGCTCGTCGGCGATGATGCCGTCGATGCAGCGGATGCGGAAGGTGTCGGCCGCATTGGTGAGCACCTGCAGGGACTCAAACAGGCAGTAGAACATCACGGGCTCGAAGGCGTTCAACTCCAGCTGGCCGGCCTCCACCGCCATGGAGATGGTCACATCGTTGCCGGCGACCAGGAAAGCGGCCTGGGTGACCACCTCGGGGATGACCGGGTTGATCTTGCCGGGCATGATGGACGAGCCGTGCTGGCGCGCGGGCAGGATCAGCTCCTCGATGCCGCCGCAGGGACCGCTGGAGAGCAGGCGCATGTCGTTGGCGATCTTGGACATCACCAGCGCGCAGTTCTTGATGGACGCAGAGATGGCGGAGAAGCTGTCGGGGTTCTGGGTGGCGTCGATCATGTCGTCCGCCGCCTTCAGGGGCTGGCCCACCAGGTCGGCCAGAATGTCCACCACGCAGTCCAGATAGCCGCGGCTGGCGTTGATGCTGGTGCCGATGGCGGTCGCGCCCAGGTTCAGCTCAAACAGCTCGTTGCGGCTGCGGAAGATGCGCATGGAGCAGCGGCGCAGCGCGTTCGCGTGGGCCTTGAACTCCTGGCCCAGATACATGGGCACCGCGTCCTGCAGCTGGGTGCGGCCCAGCTTGAGCACGTGGGCGTACTCCGCGGCCTTGCGGTCCAGCGAGGCGATCAGCTTGTCCACCGCCTCCAGCAGCTCCCCGGTCAGGCGCAGCGCAGTCAGCTTGCCGGCGGAGGGGAACACGTCGTTGGTGGACTGGGCCATGTTCACATGGTCGTTGGGATGCACCAGCGCCTCGCCCTTCTTGCCGCCCAGAATCTCGGTGGCGCGGTTGGCGATGACCTCGTTGGCGTTCATGTTCGCGGACGTGCCCGCGCCGCCCTGAATGGGATCCACGACGAACTGGTCGCGCAGCTTGCCGGAGAGAATCTCGTCGCAGGCGCGGATGATGGCGGTGGCGATCTCCGGCTTGAGCATGCCCGCGCGCTGGTTCGCCATCGCGGCCGCCTTCTTGATGACCACGAGGCTGTCCACCATGTAGGGATGCATCAGCCGTCCGGTCATGGGGAAATTCTCCTTCGCGCGCAGGGACTGTACGCCATAGTACGCATCGTCCGGCAGATTCACGCTGCCGATGGAATCAAACTCAGTTCTCATGTTGTTTCCTCCCGCCCTGTATTTCAATTTGATGCCTTTTCCTTCATTTTCCAGCGCTTTTCACATGGAAAACGGTGTTCTTTCCTCTATCCGCATCTATTTTAGTACAAATTTCCGCTACATGGGTTAAATTCACGTTAGTTGCAATGTTAAATTTGCATACGTTCCTTCATTTATGTTCAATTATGAATGAATTCTTTGCATATTCGAGGCTTCAGAATTGCATTTTTCGGATGCATTCCGTAAAAATGCGGAGGAAAGCAGTCCGAATGGCAACATTTGCGTGCAGGATATGCAAAATCTCCGTTTTTTGGCAGCATTCCTTCAATTTCGGGCGCCGATTGATGACAGACGAAGGGAGGGCAGCCCGAAGGCTGCCCTCCCGAAATTGGCAGGTAATCCTCTCTGTGCAATTACATCAGCGGCGCGATGACCTTCAGGATCGCTCCGGCAAGGCGGGACGTGAGCTTGCGACGGTTCACGTCCTGCAGCGTCACCTGCTTGCACTTCTCCTGGGTGGAGATGTAGTCGCGCAGCACGTCCGCAACTGCGGGCACGCCCTCCATGTAGGCGGCGCACTCAAAGTGCAGGTAGAGGCTGCGGTAGTCCAGGTTGATGGTGCCCACCACGGCGCGCGCGTCGTCGCTGACAAAGACCTTGGCGTGCACGAAGCCCGGCGTGTACTCGTAGATCTTCACGCCCGCGCGGATCAGCTCCCGATAGTGGCTCTGGGCCAGCACGAAGGCGTACTTCTTGTCCGGGATGTGGGGCAGGATGATGCGCACGTCCACGCCGCGCTTGGCCGCGAAGCACAGGCCGGTGATCATCTCGTTGTCCAGAATCAGGTAGGGCGTCATGATGTAGACGTACTTCGTCGCCCGGTTCAGGATGTCCAGGTAGACCATCTCGCCCACCTTGTCGTCGTCCATGGGGTTGTCGCCGTAGGGAATCACATAGCCCGGCGCGGAAATGGGCAGCGGCACGGGGACATTGAGGTAGGGCTCGTAGACGCACTCCTTCTCCGTGGCGTTCCACATCTGCAAAAACATCAGCGTGAAGCTGCGCACGGCCTCGCCCTTGATCATCACGGCGGTGTCCTTCCAGTGGCCGAAGCGAACCTTGCGGTTGATGTACTCGTCCGCCAGGTTCACGCCGCCGGTGAAGGCGGTGTGGCCGTCGATCACCAGGATCTTGCGGTGGTCGCGGTTGTTGTAGTGGGTGGAGACCAGCGGGTGCAGCGGCGAGAACATCTTGCAGCGGATGCCCAGCTTCTCCAGCTCCTTGGGATAGCCGTAGGGCAGCAGATTGATGGCGCAGGTGCCGTCGTACATCACGCGCACCTCCA
Organism: Aristaeellaceae bacterium; assembly: GCA_051878085.1. Lineage (GTDB taxonomy): Bacteria > Bacillota > Clostridia > Christensenellales > Aristaeellaceae > SFTH01. Next base: position 27,112 of record JBJEJN010000159.1, read on the forward strand.
CGCCCTCCTTCGCCTTGCGCGCCAGAATCTCCAGCACGCTGTCCCACATGAAGCCCTCCTCCACGATGAAGTACTCGAGGAAGATGAAGCGCTTGGCGCCCTCCAGCTGGCGCAGCATCTCGGCAAACTTGTCCTCACCCAGTGGGAAGTACTGCACGCTGCTGTGCTCGTAAATCGGGAAGCCGCCGTGATTTCGTGTGTACTGGGCCAGACGGCACAGCGCGGGGTTCTCCCCCTCCAGCCGCTTCAGCAGCGCGGACTGATCCGGCACGTACTTTTCGCTCTCGCGGATCATCTGGTCGATGCGCTTCTGCTCGATGCGGTGGCCGAGGTCGGTGTTCACGTACAGGTACAGCAGCGCGCCGAAGGCAGGGAGCACCGCGATGACGATGCACCAGGACAGCTTGACCGCCGGATTTTTCTCCGTGTTCAGCACGCAGATCAGCATGACCGCCGTGAAGGCCACCACGCCGCCGAAGAACAGCATCAGGTACTGGCCCAGATACACGAAGGCCGCAAACATCAGTACGATCTGCAACAGCAACAGCAGAATGATGACCGTGCTGCGCCCGAACGCGACGTGAAAGAAGCCGCGCTTGCTCCGCTTGATGAGCTGCTCCTCAAATCGTTTTTCTTCCCTTTCCTCCTGCTGCGTCTGCACAGGATTTCCCTCCCCTTCTCGCCCGCACGCGCCACATTTTTCCGCGCAGTTTGTCGAACTTATTGAACTTCTCCGGGCGTTATGTTATAATTACTTCATTAAAGGGTCGCTGCCAGCGCACGCGCGCGCTCCATCGCCGCTGCAAGGATCGCCTCGGGCTCCGCACCCAGGACGTCCAGGCCCTCCGCGCTGATCTGGTGAAAGCGCTTCACGCCCAGCAGCTGGCCCGTCACCGCGCGCAGGTAGTCCCCGCCCCAGTTGTTCTCCCCGATGGGACTGCCCGAGGTGGTGAGATACACCAGGTTCTCCGCGCGGCACAACCCAACCGGACGGTCGTTCTCATAGGTGAACGTCAGCGTGCGCACGCACACGTGCTCGATCAGCGTCTTGAGCGAAGCCGGAAAGGCGAAGTCCCAGTAGGGCGCGCAGACCACGATCAGCTCCGCCGACGCAAAGCTGCGGGCGGGCGCGAACATGTTTTCGTCCAGCCTGCCCGCAGCGATCAGCTCAGAACGCCGCGCCTCGGCTTCCCCGGTGAGCGGCACGAGCTGCATTTCGTCCAGCCGAAGCACCTCAAGCTGCATCTGCGGATGCTGTACCCGGAGGGCATCGAGAAACGCCTCGCCCAGGCGGCGGCTGCGGGATATGCCCTGCGGGCGCGGACAAGCGTCGATCAGAAGAACCTGCATGGCTGCGACCTCCTTTGTTTTCTCTATTATACAGAGCATGGCGCTTGCTTGCAAGCCCGGAGGCAATTTTATGGCAAAGAAACTGGTGGCTCCCACCTGGCACAACAGCGCCCTGCCCGGCGATTTCGCAAAGACCGTGCTGATGCCCGGCGACCCCAAGCGCTCGGCGTGGATCGCCCGCACCTATCTGGAAGATGCGGTGCTGGTCAACGACGTGCGCGGCGTGCAGGGCTACACGGGGTATTATCGCGGCAAGCGCGTGTCCGTCATGGCCAGCGGCATGGGCGTCCCTGCGGTGTCCATCTACGCCCGGGAGCTGTTCACGGCCTACGACGTGGACAACATCATCCGCATCGGCACTGCGGGTGCGATCAGCCCGGAGGTTCATCTGATGGACGTGGTGGCGGGAACCTCGGCCAGCACCGATTCCAACTTCGGCGCGCACTTCGGCTTCCCCTTCGTGCTCGCGCCCACCGCCAGCTTCGAGCTGCTCTACCGGGCGCGTCAGGCAGCCGATAAGCTGGGCTATCCGCTGCACATCGGCCCGCTGTACTGCTCAGACACCCTCTACGACGACGACATCGACTACGATCCGGTCATGAAGAAGATGCACGTGCTGGCGGCGGAGATGGAGTCCGCCGGACTGTATCTGGAGGGCATGCGCTGCGGCAAGAACGCGCTGTGTCTGTGCACCATCTGCGACGACCCCGTCACCGGCGAGGATGCTCCCCCGGAGGTGCGTGAGCAGGCGCTCGACCGCATGGTGCGCATCGCGCTGGAGACTGCAATTGAATGAAGATTTCGGCCTCGCGCCGCGATCATATAAAAGGAGGACTATTGTTATGAAAAAGCTGCTTGGTCTGATTCTTGTCATCGCCATGGTACTTTCGATGGGCCTCAGCGCCACCGCTGAGGAGGGCCTGAAGGTTGCCGTCGTGCTCTCCGGCGCCACCGGCGACCGCTCCTTCTACGATTCCGCAAACGAGGGCCTGCAGGCGCTGGTCGCCTCCGACCTGGGCATCCAGGGCACGCTGATCGAGTGCAAGAACGACGCTTCCATGTTCACCACCAACCTGATCGCCGCCGCCGAGGACAACGACATCGTCATCGCCGTCGGCTGGGAGTTCTGGGATGCGCTGACCGAGTACGCGCCCCAGCTGCCCGACACCAAGTTCATCTTCATCGACAACGGCCTGGACGGCGTGGGCGACAACCTGATGAGCATCACCTACGCCCAGAACGAGGGCTCCTTCCTGGTGGGCTACATCGCGGGCAAGCTGACCCAGACCGGCAAGATCGGCGCGGTCGGCGGCGAGGACAGCGAGACCATCAACGACTTCATCGTCGGCTATGAGGCCGGTGCTGCATACGCCCGCGAGGACTGCACGGTTCAGGTGCAGTACGCCGGAACCTACGACGATCCGGCCAAGGGCAAGGAGCTGGCGCTGGCGCTGTACGACGCGGGCTGCGACATCGTGTTCCAGGTGGCCAGCCGCACCGGTGAGGGCGTGTTCGAGGCTGCTGCCGAGCGCGGCCTGTACGCCATCGGCGTGGACTCCGATCAGAAGTACATCAACCCCGACGTGATCCTCTGCTCCATGATCAAGCAGGTGAACCTGTCCATCGAGCAGGCCGTCACCGCCTACGCCACCGAGGGCACCTGGATGGGCGGCCAGATCTGGGTCGCCGACATGGCCACCGGCCTGATCGACGTTGGCTACGGCGACGATACCATGACCCAGCAGGTCAGCGACGAGCTGAAGGCCGAGGTCGAGGAGATCAAGGCCCAGATCATCAACGGCGAGATCGAGGTTCCCACCGCGTTCGTCGGCTGATGCTAACCCCTGCGCACCCCTGCGGCGCACAAACCACACCGCCCTGACCGGAGCTGTCTGCCGGTCAGGGCAGCGTTTCATTTTCCAAAGAAATCGCAAGAAGGAAAGGAGCGATCGGCATGGCGGAACGCGAGCCCATCGTTCGCTTTGAGCACATCTCCATGCAGTTCCCCGGCGTGCTGGCCAACGACGACGTGTCGCTGGACATCTACCCCGGCGAGGTCTTTGCGCTGGTGGGCGAAAACGGCGCGGGGAAATCCACGCTGATGAACGTGCTCTACGGCCTCAACCAGCCCACCAGCGGCGCGATCTACGTAAAGGGCAAGCGGGTGGAGAAGCAGAGCCCGTCCCAGGCCATCTCCATGGGCGTGGGCATGGTGCACCAGCACTTCAAGCTGGTGGGCTCATTCACCGTGGCGCAGAACATCGCGCTGTGCTGTGAGCCGAAGAAGAAGCTGGGCCTGTACGACTTCAGGGCCGCCAACGACACGGTGCGCCGTCTCTCGGAGGAGTTCGGTCTGGAGATCGACCCCAGCGCGCAGGTGAATTCACTGAGCGTGGGACTTCAGCAGCGCGTGGAGATCCTCAAGACCCTGCACCGGGGCGCGGATGTGCTGATTCTGGACGAGCCCACCGCCGTGCTGACCCCCCAGGAGACCGACGAGCTGTTCCGGGTCATCCGGGGCATCGTGCGCGACAAGGGCATGACGGTCATCATCATCACCCACAAGCTCTACGAGGTCATGGCGATCTCCGACCGCGTGGGCGTGATGCGCGCGGGCAGGCTGGTGGGATTAAAGAACACCAGCGAGGTCAACGAGCGCATGCTGGCCAGCATGATGGTCGGCCGCGAGATGCTCCACGCCCAGCTGGAAAAGACCGGCGATGCGGGCGACGAGCGCATTCGCGTGGAGAATTTGCAGGTGCTCTCCGACCGCATGCTGCCCGCCGTGCAGGGCGTGAGCCTTTCCGTGCGCGCGGGCGAGATTCTGGGCGTCGCCGCCATCGAGGGCAACGGTCAGAGCGAGCTGATCGAGGCCATCACCGGCATGCGGCCCGTGCGCGGCGGCGAGGTGTTCATCGACGGCAAGTCCGTCGCCGGAAGAACCCCCGGAGAAATCCGCAAGCTGGGCCTTGCGCACATCCCGGAGGACCGCATCCGCACCGGCGTCTCCCCTGCGGCCTCCGTGGAGGACAACCTGCTGGCGGGCAAGCAGCGCACGAAGGAATTCTCCGCTGCGGGCGTCCATCTCAAGCGCCGCGCGGTGCACGAGTACGCCCGGAAGCTCTTTTCCCAGTTCGACATCCGTGGATCGGGCGTGGGCACGGCGGCGGGCTCCCTCTCCGGCGGCAACATGCAGAAGGTTGTCCTTGCCCGCGAGTTCAGTCTGGGCGCGGACATCCTCATCATCTCCCAGCCCACGCGCGGCGTGGACATCGGCGCCATCGAGTTCATCCACAAGTCCATCGTGGAGAAGCGCAACGCAGGCTGCGCCATCCTGCTGGTAAGCGCCGATCTGGACGAGGTGTTCCGCCTGTCCGACCGCATCATCACCCTCTACGAGGGCAGGATCACCGGCCACTTCCGCGCAGGTGAGATCGAAAAGGCCGACATCGGCTACTACATGACCGGCGCGCGCAGCGCAAGTGAGGAGGCGTCCAGATGAAAAAGGCACTGAAAGAGCTCTTCTCCTTCAAGCGTGGGCCGAAGATCAACGGCGGGTATCTACTGTCCCTGGCGATCAGCATTCTGCTGGCGCTGCTGGTGGGCGCGCTGATCATGGCGGCCTCGGGGCACGATCCCATCGCAGGCTACTCCGCCATGCTCACCGGTGCGCTCAGCTCCAAGCGCGCCATCGGCGACACGCTGGCGAAGTCGGCAACCCTCTGCCTGACCGGTCTGGCCACGGCGGTGGCGGCCCAGGCGGGCATCTTCAACGTCGGCGGCGAGGGCCAGCTCTACTTCGGCGCGATGGCCTCAGCGCTGCTGGGCGCGGCGCTCACCGGCGTTCCCGCTGTGATCGCCATTCCGATCTGCCTGCTGGGCGCGATGCTGGCGGGCGGCATCTGGGCGCTGATTCCCGCGTGGCTGAAGGTGAAGCTGAAGGTCAACGAGGTCATCACCACCATCATGATGAACTCCATCGCCATCTACTTCTGCGCCTACCTCTCCAATGGGCCGCTCAAGACCACCGAACGCGGCATCGCCTCCGGCACGGCCAAGATCGACACGAGCTTCGCCTTCTCCCGGGTCATCAACCTCTCCAACCTGACCACCTCCATCTTCCTCTCCGTCGCCATCGCGCTGATGGTGTGGTACCTGATGAAGAAGAGCGTGACGGGCTACGAGATGAAGCTCACCGGCGAAAACGAGCGCTTCGCCCACTACATGGGCATCCCCTCGGCGAAGCTGATGCTGCTGGGCATGGTGATCTCCGGCGCGATCTGCGGCCTGGTGGGTATGTTCGAGGTGTTCGGCCTGCACAAGCGCTTCATCGACTCCGTGTCCAACGAATTCTACTACGACGGCATGCTGGTTGCCATGATCATGCGCTACGAGCCCACGGGCATCATCCTGATGAGCCTGTTCTTCGGCATCCTGAAGATCGGCGGCACCGGCATGGAGAAGATCGGCATCCCCAGCGAGACGATCCTGATCGTGCAGTCGATCATCATCTTCTTCATGGCGGCGGAGCGCGGCATCTCCGCATCCGTGCGCGAGAGGCGCGTGCGGCGCAACGCGAGAATCAAGGCAGGCTCTGCGAAGGGAGGCAGCGAACATGCGTGAGTTTCTGAGCGTATTCTCCATCGGACTGTTCCAGAACACCCTGCGCACGGCAACCCCCGTGGTGCTGGCGGCGCTTGGCGTGCTGATGACCGACCACGTGGGCATCATGAACATCGGCATGGACGGCATGATGCTCTGCGGCGCGTTCTTCGCGGTGCTGGGCAGCTGCTATCTTGGCGGCTGGCTGGGCGGACTGGTGCTGGCGCTGGCGGTGGGCCTGCTGCTGGGCGCGTTCTTCGGCCTGTTCGTGGTGAAGTTCAAGTCCGACGAGTACATCATCGGCGTGGCGCTGAACATCTTCGCCGGGGGACTTACGGTGTTCCTGCTGCGCACCATCTTCGGCGTGGCGGGCGCGTACTCCGGCACCGACGCGCTGCCCATCTACGGACTTCCCAAGATCAACATACCGCTGATTCAGGACATCCCGATCCTCGGCGACCTGCTCAGCGGCAACACGCTGCTGGTGTACGTCAGCTGGATTCTGGTGGCGCTGAGCTACGTTTTGATCTACAAGACCCCCCTGGGCTTCTGGCTCCGCGCGGCGGGCGAACACCCCGAATCCCTGCGCGCGGCAGGCAAGAGTCCGGAGAAGATGAAGTATCTGGCCTCCATCCTCTGCGGCCTGTTCTCCGGATTGGCGGGCGCGCACCTGTCGCTGGGGTATCTGACGATGTTCACCGAGAACATGTCGGCCTCGCGCGGCTTCATCGCCGTGGCTTGCGTGATCTTCGGCGCGTCGAATCCCCCGCGCGTGTTCCTGGCGGCGCTGCTGTTTGGCTTCATCGATGCGCTGGGTCTGCGCGTGCAGTCCTTCAACGTGTCCTCCAACCTCACCTCACTTGCCCCCTACCTGGTTACGGTGCTCATGATGGTCTGGGTTGTGTGGCGCGGTGAGCGCAGGAAGAAGCGCCTGGCGCGGTAAATACTGAATGCAGGGTCTCCCCTGTCGGAGACCCTGCAATTTTCTGCCTATATAAACAAATGGGAGCGAAAGCAATATGGATCGGGCAATCATGTGGATCATGGCGGCGGGCGCGCTGATCGGCGGCGCAGACCGCATCTTCGGCAACCGCCTGGGGCTTGGCAGGAAATTCGAGGAGGGCTTCCTGCTGATGGGCAGCACGGCGCTGTCCATGGCGGGCATCATCTGTCTGGTGCCGCTTCTCTCGAAGCTGCTGGGAGCGCTGGGGGCAAAACTGCTTGCGCCGCTGGGCATCGATCCCGCGATGCTGGCGGGGATTCTCGCCATCGACATGGGCGGCTATCAGCTTGCGACGGAGCTTGCCGCGAATCCGCTGGTGGGACGCTTCTCCGGCATCGTGGTGGGCGCGATCCTGGGCTGCACCGTGACCTTCACCATCCCCATCGGCATGGGCATGCTGGGCGCGGATTCCAGGCCGGACTTCGCCCGGGGCATCCTGTTCGGGCTGATCTCCATGCCCGTCGCGCTGATACTGGGCGGCATGGTCTGCGGCCTGGGTCTGGGAACTGCGCTGTGGCAGAGCCTGCCGGTGCTGCTGGTATCACTTCTGTTGCTGCTGGGCATCTGGAAGAGGACCGACGCGATGATTCGCGGCTTCTCCATTTTTGCGACGTTCATCCGCATCCTGGCGACCCTTGGCCTGATGCTGGGCGCGGTCACGTACATGACCGGCTTCGAGCTGGTGCCGGGGCTTGCGCCGCTGTCCGAGGCCATGGAGGTGGTCGCCGCCATCGCCATCGTGATGCTGGGCAGCCTGCCGGTGGCGGAGCTGATGCAGCGCGCGCTCAAGCGGCCGCTTTCCTGGATGCAGCGCGCCACGGGCATGAACAGCACCAGCGCCGCCGGGCTGCTCATCGGCATGGTCAGCGTGCTGCCTGCCATCGCGCTGGTGAAGGACATGGATCGCCGGGGCCGGATCGTCAACGCCGCCTTCATGGTCTGCGCCGCATCCTGCTTCGCCGCGCACCTGGGCTTCACCGCAGGTGTGGACGCACCCATGCTGCCCGCGCTGCTGGTCTCCAAGCTGGCGGGAGGTGCACTTGGAGCGGTGCTTGCGCTGTTCGCCACGCGCAAGAAATCAATTCAAGCATGAAAAACAGAACCTGCGAACACATAAAATCGCAGGTTCCGCTTTCTATTTATCTGACTTGCTGCAGCTGCAGTTTCCGCAATTCGCGCAGTCGCCGCAGCAACCGTGGCCCTTGCTTGGGCCTCCGCCGCAGCCGCAGCAGTTTCCCCGATTGCGGACGATGTGCACCAGCGCAACGATCAGCCACACGGCCACCGCACCCAGCAGCAGCCAGGATCCAAGGTTCATCGTATCACCCCAAGACTTGCAGAATCAAGCGAACCAGCAGGCTGATGACCCAGGCGATGCCGCACTGGGAGAGCACCACGACCGCCGACCAGCGCCGCCCCAGCTCCCGCTTGACGGACGCAATTGCGGCCACGCAGGGCGTGTACAGCAGCGAGAACACCAGGAACACCAGCGCGGACTGCGGCGTAAACAGCGTGGACAGCGCCGCAGTGGAGCCGCCCAGCAGCACCTGGAAGGTGCTCACCACGCTCTCCTTGGCCGTGAATCCGGTGATCAGCGCCGTGGAGACGCGCCAGTCGCCCAGGCCCAGGGGCTTGAAGATGGGCGCGATCAGCCCGCCGATCAGCGCAAGCAGGCTGTTTGCGGAGTCAGAAACCACGTTCAGGCGGGTGTCGAAGGTCTGGAGGAACCAGATGATCACCGTCGCCACGAAGATCACGGTGAAGGCCTTGGTGACGAAGTCCTTGGCCTTCTCGCCGATCAGCTGCAATACGTTGCGCGGCGTGGGCATGCGGTAGTTGGGCAGCTCCATCACGAAGGGCACGGGTTCGCCCTTGAAGGCCGTGCGCTTCAGCGCCAGCGCATACAGTATGCCCACGATGACGCCGCCGAAATACAGCCCCAGCATCACCAGCGTGCCGTTCTTCGGGAAGAACGCCGCCGTGAACAGCGCGTAGATGGGCAGCTTTGCACTGCAGCTCATGAAGGGCGTGAGCAGGATCGTCATCTTGCGGTCGCGGTCGGAGGGCAGGGTGCGGGTGGCCATGATGGCGGGAACCGAGCAGCCGAAGCCGATGAGCATGGGCACCACGCTGCGGCCCGACAGGCCGATCTTGCGCAGCAGCTTGTCCATGACGAAGGCCACGCGGGCCATGTAACCGCTGTCCTCCAGCATGGACAGGAAGAAGAACAGCACCACGATGATCGGCAGGAAGCTGAGCACGCTGCCCACGCCCGCAAACACGCCGTCGATCACCAGAGATTGCACCACGGGGTTGATGCCGTAGGCGGTCAGCGCGGAGTCCACAAGGCCGGTGAAGGCGTCGATGCCCAGGGACATCAGGTCGGACAGCCAGCTGCCGATCAGGCCGAAGGTCAGGTAGAACACCAGCGCCATGATCGCCACAAAGGCCGGAAGCGCCGTGTACTTGCCGGTGAGCAGGCGGTCGATCTTCTTGCTGCGCAGGCGCTCCTTGCTCTCGCTGGGATGCACCACGGTCTGCTCGCACAGGCCCGTGATGAAGCGGAAGCGCATGTCCGCCAGCGCCGCCATGCGGTCCTGACCGCCCTCCTCCTCCATCTGGGTCACGATGTGCTCCAGCATCTCCACCTCGTTGCCGTCCAGCTCCAGCTGATCCAGAATCGGCTGGTCGCCCTCGATGAGCTTGGTGGCGGCAAAGCGGGTGGGGATCCTGCGGCGGCGGGCATGGTCGTCGATCAGGTGCATCACCGCGTGGATGCAGCGGTGCACCGCGCCGTTGTCGTCGCCCGCGTCGTCACAGAAGTCCATGCGCCGGGGCCGCACGTCGTAGCGCGCGGCGTAGAGGGCGTGCTCGATCAATTCGTCGATGCCCTCGTTCTTCGAGGCCGAGATCGGCACCACCGGGATGCCCAGCGCCTGCTCCAGCGCGTTTACGTTGATCGTGCCGCCGTTCTGGCGCACCTCGTCCATCATGTTCAACGCCAGCACCATGGGCATGTTCAGCTCGATCAGCTGGCAGGTCAGGTACAGGTTGCGCTCGATGTTCGATGCGTCCAGGATGTTGATGATGCAGTTCGGCTTGCTGCGCAGCAGGAATTCACGGGTCACGATCTCCTCGCTGGTGTAGGGCGAGAGCGAGTAGATGCCCGGAAGGTCGGTGACCGTGGCCTCGGCATGGCCGCGAATCGTGCCGTCCTTGCGGTCCACCGTCACGCCCGGGAAGTTGCCCACGTGCTGGTTGGAGCCGGTGAGCTGGTTGAACAGCGTGGTCTTGCCGCAGTTCTGGT
>JBJEJN010000160.1:0-7857 GCA_051878085.1 Aristaeellaceae bacterium
ATAGGTTGCAATCTTCGTTTCCAGCTCTTCCCTGGTCATCAGATAATGGTTTCCTTCCTCTACCTGCATGGTATAGCCCAATGCGCCGGAGGTACGGGGAACGATTGTAATCTTCTGAACCGGTGCGGAGTGGGTCTGTTTGGCGGCAACCAATGCATGACCGATTTCATGGTAGGCGACCACGAGCTTCTCATGATCCGTGAGAATGGCATTTTTCTTCTGATAACCCGCGATGACTACTTCGATGGATTCCTCCAGGTCTGCCTGCGTTGCGGATTTTCTGCCGTCCCGCACAGCGCGCAAAGCAGCCTCATTGACGATGTTCGCCAATTCCGCGCCGGATGCGCCGGAGGCCATTCGTGCGATCGTGTGGAAATCCACATCACCGGCAAGCTTGATCTTCTTTGCGTGCACCTTCAGAATCTCCTCGCGGCCCTTCAGGTCGGGCAGCTCCACGGGAACCCGGCGGTCGAAGCGTCCCGGACGGGTCAGCGCCGGGTCGAGGGACTCCGGACGGTTCGTCGCCGCCAGGATGATCACGCCGTTGTTGCCCTCGAAGCCGTCCATCTCGGTCAGCAGCTGGTTCAGCGTCTGCTCACGCTCGTCGTTGCCGCCCATGCCCCCGATATTTCTCTTTTGACCAATGGCGTCGATTTCGTCGATGAACACGATGCAGGGTGCCTTCTCCTTGGCCTGCTTGAACAGGTCGCGCACCTTGCTTGCACCCATGCCCACGAACATCTCCACGAATTCCGAGCCGGACATGGAGAAGAAGGGCACGTTGGCTTCGCCTGCGACGGCCTTGGCCAGCATGGTCTTGCCGGTTCCGGGAGGGCCGACCAGCAGGATACCCTTCGGCATGGATGCGCCGACTTCCTTATACTTCTCCGGGTTGTGCAGGTAATCCACGACCTCGGTGAGGTTCTCCTTCGCCTCGTCCTCGCCGGCGACATCCGAAAACTTGATGCCGCCCATGGACTGCACGTAGACCTTGGCGTTGCTCTTGCCCATGTTGAACATCATGGAGTTTGCGCCGCCGCCCATCTTGTCCATCATCTTCTTGGACAGGAACTGGCCCAGTGCGACGAAGATCACCAGCGGCAGCACCCATGTCAGCAGTATGGACAGCAGCGGCGACATCTCCTCGATGATCTCGCTGGAGAAGGTCGCGCCCGCATCATACAGCCGCTGAACCAGATCCTGATCGTCCATCAGGCCGGTCTTATAGACCTTGCCGTCTTCGTCGGTGAACAGGATGCGGTTGTCCTGAATTTCCACCAGATCGATTTTCTGCTCCTCTGTCATCTTCATGAAGGTGCCGTAGTCCACCTCGCGGATGCGCCGGTTGACGATGTTCGGAATCAGCAGCGAATTGAGCAGGAAGATGACCAGCAGCACGATCAGATAGTAGTATATGAGGGGCTTTTTCGGTTTCTTGACCTCGTTCATGATCACTTATCCTTTCTTTTGTCCTTACAGCTGCGCGTCCGGCAGGCCGCAGAAGCTGTCGATGGGATCGCTTCCGGTGAAGGCCTGCGCACCCTCAGCCAGCTTGTCCAGCAGCACGTCCAGCGTCTCGCTCTTTGCATCGTAGGTGTTGATGTAGGTGCGCGCCTGAGGAATGTCGGCCAGCATCGTGGGCGACTGCACGCCCAGCACGATGGTGGGCACCTCGAACACATACCAGGGAATCTCGCCGCCGCCCTTGGACAGCCCGAAGCAGGGCCGCCCCGAGGCCACGTCGCACACGGTGAGCACCAGATCCATCTGCGCGGTGAAGTCCGCGATGGCGCTCTTGCCCGCGAAGAATTCGTTCACATCGACCTTCTCCCCCGCCTGAATCTTGTGCAGCATCTGCTCCACGGGGTTTTCGTAGACGAACACCTCGAAGCCCCGCGCCACCAGCTTTTTGCGCAGCGCCTCCACCGGACTTCCGCCCGCCATGCCCACGGCCTTCATCAGCGCCGTCATACCGCTCTCCGCGCCCCTGACGTGCACCAGCATGATGCGTTTGTAGCGCTGCGGCGTGACCGGCAGCACCTCCGCGTCCCGGTACTTGACCAGCGTGATGCCCCGTTCGCTGATCTCCCGCTGGAGTCTGCGGCACAGCTGCCTGCGCGCAGCCGTCGCCGCCGCGTCCTCGGGGGGAACCAGCTGTTCCGCCGACTTGCCGATCAGCCCCATGTGCATTTTCAGCCCCAGAATTCGCCGCAGCGCATCCCGCAGTCGCTCCTCGGAAATGGTTCCGCTCCTGTATGCCTCCAGAACGGTGGCAAAGTCCTCGTCCGGGTCGTTGAAGAACAGCAGCATGTCGCAGCCCGCATTGACGGAGCGCACCAGCATCTCCGCGCGCTTCATGCGGCAGGTCATGCCCACCATGTGGGTCGCGTCGGTGATGACCAGGCCATTGAAACCCAGCCGTTCGCGCAGCAGGCCGGTGATGATTTCCGGGCTCAGCGTGGCGGGCAGCATCTCCTCCTCCACCGACAGCTTCGGATTGATCGCGCGCGCGTAGGCGGGCAGCATGATGTGCCCCGCCATGACCGCCTCCAAGCCGTCGTCGATCAGATTGCGATAGACCCTGCCGTAGGTCTCGTCCCAGTTGCGGGGAAACAGGGGATTGATGTTGTTGGACAGGTGCGCGTCGCGGAAGTCCGTGCCGTTGCCGGGGAAGTGCTTGGCAGCGCAGGCGAAGCTCTGCAATTCATGCGCGCCGTCCAGATAGGCCCGGCTCATCCGCGCCACCTGCTCCGCGTCCCGGCCGAAGGCGCGGGAGATGACCTCGGTATTCTGCCAGTTGTAGGAGATGTCGCACACCGGCGCAAAGGACATGTTGCAGCCCAGCGCGGCAGCCTCCTCGTTGGCCAGACGGCCCAGCGCGCGGGCGTAGTCCGCACAGCCCGTCGCGCCGATCTTGACGCCGCTGCCAATGGACTCGCCGTCGGAGCAGGCATTGTCGCCGCCGGACTCCGTGTTCACTGCGATGAACAGCGGGATCTTCGAGGCGCGCTGCAGCGCCAGGTTGTGGGCGCGAACGGTGTGCGAAGCCGCAGTGTTGTAGCGGCAGCCGCCCAGGTGGTAGCGCTCCACCATGCGCGTGAGCTCCGAAGGGTCATAGGAGGCGGACAGGCCGAAGAAGATCTGGCCCACCCGCTCCTCGTCGCTCATTTGATCGATGAGCTCCTCCACCCAGCGGCAGTCCGCATCCGAGAGGTGGAAGGGCGCTTTTTTCAGATCGACCATCATTCAGACCCCTCCCGCGCAAACAGCGCCGCCAGCAGGTCGATCACGGCCTCGACGATGAGGAAGATCGCCGTGAAGGTCCACAGCACCGCGGTACTGGCAAAGGGATTCCACAGCACGATGCACGCAAACGCCAGCGTCAGCGCCGCGCTGATCGCAGGCCAGTACCACTTCTTCAGGTGCGCGCGCAGCATGTCCGCCGTCCACTGAATCTTGACCGTGCCCACGACCAGCATCAGCAGGCCGTAGAGCACCGTCAGCAGCGGAAATACCTGCGTCAGCCAGCGCTTCTTCAGGAAGAACAGCACGCCAAGCGCGACCTCCAGCAGACCTACGGCGAGATTGCGCTCCAGCGCCGCCTTGACCGGCTCCTCGCGGAAGTACTTCACGATGCTGATCGCGCCGAGGACGCACAGCAGTATGCCCAGCGCGGTCACGATGCCGTAAGTGAACTCCTCCGGCCTGATCAGCAGCAGGATGCCCACCGCCACCTCGCACAGCGACAGCACCACGTTCGCCGCCCGCGTTCCAAGCCTCTTCCTGTCCTTCTTCTCCTTCATAACAGTCCAGCCTCCCTTGTTTTTCTTGACGGATTTCCATGAAAATATTATAATGGACACATGCCCAGTCCGCAACAAACAGTCTGTTTTGCGATGTTGCGAGAAGGTCATTTTTGGCCGGAGTGTCGGTTTCGGAGGAAAAAAATTATGAATGGCAAGGAGAACCAGCGGGTCGCACTGACCCGGCGACTTCTGAAGGAGGCGCTTACGGAGCTGTTGCAGAAGAAGAGCATCCGCAGGATCACGGTGGTGGAGCTGTGCGAGCGCGCCGGAATCAACCGCAGTACGTTTTACACGCACTACGGCTGCGCGCAGGACGTGCTGCGGGAGATGGAGGACGACCTCATCGGGGAGCTGGAGGCAATCTGGCAGCGGGAGCGCGGCAGGCAGGCGAAGTCCCATGCGTGGAGAAGCGAGCAGCTCTGCATCTATCTGAAGGAGCATGCGGAGACAGCGCGCATCATTCTTGGTGTCAACGGCGTGGACTCGGAGTTTGCCGGAAAGCTGATTCACTCCTGCTTTGTGCGGGAAGTCTTTCAGGAGTTCACTTCCACTCGCTTCGACGTGCGGGAGGCCGACATGCTGTTCTGCTTCTTGACCCGCGGCCAGTACAGCATGATCCGCCACTGGCTGCTGGAGGACGACAGCCTCACGCCCCAGGAGATGAGCCGCCTGCTCAACGACGTGGGCCTACACGGCTGGATGAAGGCGGAGGAAAGAGAAGGATAGAATAAGCGGCGGACGCGCTGAAAACAGGCGCTTCCGCCGCTTTGTAACAGAGTATTCCGTTCAGTTCCGATCAGAGGGTACGGGCGGAATCCGGGTATAATCCCAGCCCTGAATCTGCACCTGGCAGACCAGCGCGGAGATCTCCGCCGGGGACTTCTGCATGCCGTCCAGCAGCCACTGCCGGATCATGTGGTAGCCGCCGTAGCACAAAAAGGTCGTCAGCAGTCGCAGGCTCTCGGCGTCGTACTGGGCAATGCAATCGGCATAGCGGTCGCTCATCTGCTCCAACAGCCGCGAGGCAAAGCGCGGAACCTCCATCGTGTTGTGGTTGCGGATCAGCAGCCACACGGTGTCCGCGTGGGCCTGAATGAATCGGCATATCTCCTCCACGTCTCCCTCAAAGGAGCGCTCCCTGCTGTGGATCTGCGCGGAGAGCTGCTCGAACAGTCGCTCCGCGAGGTCGTCGAGCACGTCGGTAGGGCTGCCGTAGTGCTTGTAGAAGGTGGATCGGTTGATGCCCGCCTCCGCACAGAGCTGGCTTACGTTGACGCTGCGGATGTCCTTCTCCCGCAATAGACGGAGCAGGCCCTCCTGCAAGAGCCGCTTGGTCAGGGCCGTCCGGGGATTGTCCTGCATGGGCGTGCCTCCCTTCGTGAAATCATCGGATTGAATGGACGCTTTGCGCGGATTTGTCGGTTTCGCGCCGACTTGCGTGAAACTGTTTGTTGCAAAGCAGACATATGTAGATTATACTGGAAGCAGCGCCCAAAGTCAAGCCCAGGGGCATGTCCAGGCGGAGAAAGGGCATATGAAGAAGCGAATGGGCGCGCCGGATTCTCCGAAGTCAGCCACATACAGAAAGGAACGTTTGCGAAATGAACGTCTTTGTGACGCTGGACAGGAACTATCTGAATCCGCTGCGGGTGATGCTCGGCTCGATGTTTTTGAACAATCCCGGCGAATGCTTTGACATGTACATCGCGGCGGACGGCATTGCTGCAGAGGATCTGCATGGGCTGGAGGCGCTCTGCCTGCGCGGCGACGTGCGCTACCACTTCCTCGAGATCCAGGACGAATGGTTTGCGGACGCGCCGACCGTGCGCTACTACTCCCGCGCCATGTACTACCGCCTGCTGGCGGCGCAGCTGTTGCCGGAATCCATCGACCGGATTCTCTACCTGGATCCGGACATTCTGGTCATCGGCAGCCTGCGGCCGCTGTACGAGCTGGAGCTGGGAGATCAGCTGTACGCAGCTGCGATGCACCGGGGACTCATCGGCATCTCGGCCCCCATGAGTCGCCTGCGCCTGCCGGACTATGAGGCGGACAGTTACTTCAATTCCGGCGTACTGCTGATGAACCTTCCGCAGATTCGCAGGGAGGTGCGCCCGCAGGACGTGTTCGACTATGTGGAGAAGAACCGCGCGGCGCTGATCCTGCCGGATCAGGACGTGCTCAACGGGCTCTATGGCGCGCGCATCCTTCCCGTGGACGAGAGCATCTGGAACTACGACGCGCGCAAGTATCAGACCTACCTCATGGGAAGCCAGCGCCGCATGAACATGGACTGGATCATGCGGAACACGGCGATACTGCACTTCTGCGGCAAGGACAAGCCCTGGAATCCCAGCTGCCGCAACCGCTTTTCCGTGCTGTACAGGCACTATCAGTCCCTGATCGCGCGCATTTGCGCGGATTCGGGATGTGCGAAGGGAGAAATATGAACAGGATCAAACTGCTTGCAATCGATATGGACGGAACCTGCCTCAATTCCCGCAAGCGCGTGTCGCCCGGGACGCTGCGCGCGCTGAATGCGGCCCACCGGCGGGGAATCGAGGTCGTGCCCACCACGGGCCGCGCGCTGCGCTGCCTGCCCCATCAGATCGAGGGCTGGGGCTTCCACCGCTACGTCATCAGCTCCAACGGCGCGAAGGTGACGGACGTGCGCAGCGGCGAGGCGCTCTTTGAGCGGCTGATGGATCGGGAGCAGGCGCTTACGCTGCTGGAGCGCTGCGACCTGAGCGCCGTGGGCGCGTCCGCCCACATCGACGACGAATTTCTGCTGCAGGGGCGGCCGCTCTGGCAGCTGGGGCGCATCGTGTACGGCCGACAGGATGCATCGAAGGCCCGGGCGGTGCACAGCCTGAAGAAGCTTGTGCAGAATTGCACCGGCGTGGAGGAGCTTCAGTTCTTCTTCTTTTCCGCCAAGGCGCGGTCGCGGGTGGCGGCGGCGCTGGCGGACGTACAGGGCCTTGCGATGGCCTACGGCGGCAACTACGTGGAGATCTGCGACGCGGGCGCAACCAAGGGCGCGGCGCTGGCGGTGCTGGCGCAGCAGCTGGGCATTTCTCATGATGAGATTGCCTGCATCGGCGACAGTGAGAACGACCTGAGCATGTTCGACACCGCCGGGCTGCGCTTCGCCGTGGGCAACGCAGTGCCGGAGCTGAAGGCGCGGGCGGACGTGGTGCTGCCGGACAACGATCACGACGGCGTTGCGGCGGCCATCGGGCAGCTTCTGCTGCCGGAACAGCGCGAGGGCGAAAGCGCCTGACAGGAGGGAAAATATGCGTTTCAATCAGTGGCTCGACCGGATGGAGCGGAAATTCGGGAAGTATGCCATCTCCAATCTGATGATGTACATCGTATCGGCCATGGCAGTGGTCTTTGTGCTGGACATGCTGATGCCGGTAAACCTGACGGGCTATCTCGTGTTCAATAAGGCGGCGATCCTGCGGGGCCAGCTCTGGCGGCTGGTGACCTTCCTGTTCCTGCCGCCGGATTCCAGCATCGTGTGGATTCTGTTTTCGCTGTACTTCTACTGGATGATCGGCAGCGCGCTGGAGAACCAGTGGGGCTCGTTCAGGTTTAACATGTACTACCTCTTCGGCATGTTGGGCACAATCGTCTCCGGCATGATCACCGGCTACGCCACGAACAGCTATCTGAACCTGTCGCTGTTCCTGGGCTTCGCGCTGCTGTACCCGGACTTCCAGGTGAACCTGTTCTTCTTCCTGCCGGTCAGGGTGAAGTACCTGGCGCTGATCGACGCGCTGGGACTGGCGGTGAGCTTCGTGATGGGAAACGCCTCCTCGCGCATCGCTCTTGTGATGGCGCTGTTGAACGTGCTGCTGTTCTTCGGCGGGAACCTGATTCAGCGCGTCAAGAGCGCATACCGCCGCTACAAGTGGAGGAAGTCATTCCGGGATTGAATGGAACGACGCATGCAGGGCCACTTCGATGCATCGAAGTGGCCCTGTCTGTTCTGTATGGATTCACTTTCCGTTGAAGCGCGGCACGTAATGCCGCGCCTTGGATGTGCTGG
>JBJEJN010000161.1:0-7851 GCA_051878085.1 Aristaeellaceae bacterium
TTCCAGTGTGCCTACGAGGATTACGCCGCCTTTGAGCCGGCGATCCGCCACATGCGCGATTCGGTGAAGCCGGACGAGGACAGCCTGAAATCCTGATATTTGCAAACAGCATCCCGAAAACACTTCGGGGTGCTGTTTTTATGCAAAAACAGGAGCCACCCGAGGGTGACTCCCGTTATATGATAATTGCGAGCGGCGTCTGTAAGCCGAGTTCTGTATTGGACGATCATCTGTCTAGGCTCCAGGTTGCCATGGAGCTCAAGCGATTACCCGAAAGCGTGACGGGCCGCCACATATGCTTTCCTATCAATCTTGCACCGGATGGGGTTTACAGAGCGGACAAGTCGCCATGCCGCTGGTGAGCTCTTACCTCGCCTTTCCACCCTTGCGTTCCCTTGCGGGAATTCGCGGTATATCTCTGTTGCACTTTCCTTGGAGTCGCCTCCACCGGCAGTTAACCGGCACCCTGCCCTGCGGTGCTCGGACTTTCCTCAGACATCAAGCCTGCGATCGTCTGGCGCCCTCGCAATTCATATCAAATTTTGCTTGCGGTCAGTCCTCTGCGTAGAGGATGCGGCCGCAGTTGTCGCAGGTGACCAGCTTGCCCTGCTCCTTGATGGCCAGCAGCGTGGCGCTGGGCAGCGACATGAAGCATCCGCTGCACTGGCCGTCGATGAGCTTGGCCATGGGCGGCGTGCAGTGCTGCTTGATGGTGCGGTACTTCTCCAGCAGATCTGGCTCGATCTTCCCGGATTCCTGCTCGGTTCTGGCCCGCATCTCCTTCAGCGTGGCGGTGTCCTGCTTGAACTCCACGTCGTATTCCTTCTTGAGCTGATCGAACTCCTGCTTGGTCTTGGCCGCGCGCACGCGAATTTCGCGCTGCTGGCGATCCTTGACCTCCGCATCCTTGCGCATCTTGCTCAGCTCCTGCTCGTAGCGCGTCAGGTTGTCCATCAGCTTCTGCACGGGCTCCATGCGCGCGTTGGCCTCCTCTTCGGACGTGGGAGGATTGCTCTCGAGCTCTTCCATCAGACCGGTGAGCACCTTCTGCAGGCGCTCGGCGTCGTCGCGCACGGCCTCCAGGCGATCCGTCATGGCCGCCACGTCGCTCTCCAGCTTCTTCATATTGTTCTGCTGATCCATCAGAAAATTGCGCTGCTTGAGCAGCTTCTGGCGCTTTTCAGACTGGCGAATCTTTGCCTCGAACCTGTCGGCCTCCATATCCACCTGCATGAACTGCCACAATTTTTCCAACTGCATAATTCATCCTCCAATTCTACCGGAACATCTCAGCTTCGCTCGTATGCACTCGTGCATTCCATTTTACACCATCCGGACCGATTTGTAAAGCACCGGCCAGCATGGAAATTGCGGGCAGCTCCGTGGCCGCATGACCCGCCTCCAGCACGCACATGCCCTCCGAATAGGCGTCCCAGGCCTTGTGGTGGGCGATCTCCCCGGTCAGGTAGACGTCCGCGCCGAGCTTGCGCGCCTGCGGTGCAAAGTCACCGCCCGCACCGCCCAGCAGGGCCACGCGCGCGATCCTTCTCCCGTCCTCGCCGTAGCAGCGAATCGGGCCGCCCAGAACCTCCTCCGCATGGCGGCGGAACTCCCCCAGCGTGGGGATTTCGGTGATGCCGACGCGCATGCCCTCCTCGTGCGCCTGCACGTCGTGCAGCCCCAGCGCCGCGGCCAGCGCGTCGTTCACGCCGGGCACGGCGTTGTCGAAGTTCGTGTGCGCGGCGATCAGGCCGATGCCGCAGCGCACGAGGCCGCAGAGCAGCCTGCCCTCCGCATCGTCCTCCCGAAGGTTCTTCCGCCCGCGAAACAGGATCGGATGGTGGGTGACGATCAGCTGTGCCTTCTTCTCAATCGCCTCGCGGAGCACGTATTCGTTCAGATCCAACGCGCAGAGGATGCCCTCCACCGGCTGATCGACGCTGCCGGCCAGAATTCCGGCATTGTCCCACTCCTCCTGAAGCGCGAAGGGCGCAAATTCATCGATCCTACGATAGACCTGGCCGATGGTCACAGACATGCTTCCACTTCCTCCCATACAGCGATCTCCCGCCGCAGTTCCGCAATGTTCTCCGCGTCGCCGCCCTGCTGCGCGCCGGACAGCGCCTTGCGCGCCACCCGCAGCCGGAACGCGGCGTAATCCGCAAGCAGCGGCGGTTTGCGCTCCAGCAGCACCGGCCCCGCCTCCGCCTGAAGCGGGCTGAGCTGCTGCGCCCCCTCGACTGCCACCAGAATCGGATAGATCCTGCGGCCGTCGCGCACCAGATCCTCGTCCACGATCCGCCAGCCGCATTGATTCAGCCTGCGCCGCAGCGACGCAAGCGCCACGTTGGGCTGAAGGATCAGCCGCGCGCCGCACAGACGGCCCGCACTTCCTTCCACGATGGACGCGATGGTCTCGCCACCCATGCCCGCAATCACCGCCGCGTCCACGGGGCAATCGATGGCCAGCGCGCCGTCGCCCACGCAAAAGCCGGTGCGATCCTCCAGATCCATCAGCGCGATCAGCTTTCTGGCCTTGGAGAGAGACGGCGCGGAGATGTCCGTCAGCACCATGCGACGGCACTGTCCGCTCTGCAGCAGAAACGCGCCGAGCCTGCCATGGTCGCTGCCGATGTCGGCACAGCAAAAGCATGTGCCGACCAACTCAGCGATTCTGGACAGGCGCGGATCGAGCGATATACGCTTATCGCACAGCATCAGTCGATGGAATCCTTCAGCTTGCGGGAGCGGCTGGGGTGGCGCAGCTTGCGCAGCGCCTTGGCCTCGATCTGGCGAATACGCTCGCGGGTGACCTTGAACTCCTTGCCGACCTCCTCCAGCGTGCGCGCGCGGCCGTCCTCCAGGCCGAAGCGCAGCTTCAGAACCATCTCCTCGCGGGGCGTCAGCGTGGAGAGCACGCTCATCAGTTGCTCCTTGAGCAGCGTGAAGGCCGCTGCCTCCGCCGGTGCGGGCGCGTCATCGTCCGGGATGAAGTCGCCCAGATGGCTGTCCTCCTCCTCGCCGATGGGGGTCTCCAGGGAGACCGGCTCCTGGGCGATCTTGATGATCTCCCGCACCTTGTCCTCCGGAATGCCCATCTCCGCCGCGATCTCCTCGGGCTGCGGCTCACGACCGTACTCCTGAAGCAGCTGGCGTGACACGCGAATCAGCTTGTTGATGGTCTCCACCATGTGCACCGGGATGCGGATGGTGCGCGCCTGATCCGCAATGGCGCGGGTGATGGCCTGGCGGATCCACCAGGTCGCGTAGGTGGAGAACTTGTAGCCCTTGCGGTAGTCGAACTTCTCCACCGCCTTGATCAGGCCCAGGTTGCCCTCCTGAATCAGATCCAGGAACAGCATGCCGCGGCCCACGTAGCGCTTTGCGATGGACACGACCAGGCGCAGGTTGGCCTCGCAGAGGCGCTTCTTGGCCTCCTCGTCGCCCTCCTCCATGCGCTTGGCAAGCTCGATCTCCTCATCCGCCGTCAGAAGCGGCACCTTGCCGATCTCCTTGAGGTACATGCGCACCGGATCGTCGATGGAGATGCCCTCGGGCACGGAGATGTCGATCTCCTCCTCCACCGGCTCCGCGTTCAGCTCGGCCTCCGGAATGGCGTCGTCCTTGATGACCTCGATATTCAAACCGCTGAGCGTGTCCAGAATGCGATCAAACTGTTCGCTGTCCAGCTCGATGTCGCCCAGCAACTCCACGATTTCCTTGTAGGTGAGCACACCTTTGGATTTTCCGGCCTCGATCAACTCGCTGATGCGCGCCTTCATCGTCTCAACGTTTGCTGCCGTCTTGTTCAAAATGGGCCACTCCTTTCGACCGGGTCAGTCCTCCAAAGCCTCCATAATGGCTTGCATTTGTGTATACAGTTCCTGCTTCCGCGCGGAATCTGCGGTTTTGATCTCTTCTTCTATCTTCGCCATGCGGGAGCGCAGGCGGCTCTGGCGAATGGTGCGCAGGCTCGTCTGCGCCAGATTCATGCGATCCTCGTGCTCGGCGGGCAGCGGCGAATAATTGAGCGCCTGCATCGCAGCGCTGCGCTCGTTTTCGTCCTCGATGGTCTCGACGAAGGCCGCCGCTGACCTGCCCTCCAGCAGCCACTGGGCCGCCCTGCGGTGCACGTCCACGGAGAAATCCTCCGCCTTGACGGTCTCCGGCGGAATCGAGCCGTCTGCAAGCAGCGTGAGCAGCACGCGCTCCGCCAAACAGGCTTCGTCCGGGCGATCCTTCTGCGCCGGTCGGGGCCGGTGATCCCGGATCGCGGGCGTCTTCTCCGCCGTCACGCCGATCTGCCGGAGCAGAATCTCCCGGTCGTAGCCGGTCTGGTTGACCAGCCGACGGAGGTGGTTCTCCATCTCCACCGGGTTCTTGACCTTTTTGAGAATCTCGCAGCAGCGCAGGGCGTACTGCGTCATGCCGTCCTGGGTGTTCAGATCCAAATCGTCCGCCGCGCGCAGCATGCGGTACTCCGCCGCGTCGTAGCGCGTCAGCTTTTCAAAGCCCGCAAGGCCCCTCTCGCGCACGAAATCGTCCGGATCCTGGCCGTTGGGATAATCGATCACCCGCGCCGTGAGACCGTCGATCTCATCGAAGATCTCCAGCGCGCGCAGGGCCGCCTTGCGCCCCGCCGAATCGCCGTCGTAGCTGATCCACACCTCCGGCACGTAGCGCTTGATCAGCCGCGCCTGCTCCTGTGTCAGCGCCGTGCCCAGCGTGGCCACCACGCCGCGCACGCCGTACTTGCGCAGGGAAACCGTGTCCATGTAGCCCTCGACCAGCACCATGTGCCCCACATCGCGCTCTTTTCGCGCAAAATTCAGGGCATACAGGCCCTGACGCTTGTTGAATACGGGCGTATCCGGTGTGTTGAGGTACTTGGGCTGAGCGTCTCCCATGGCCCGACCGCCGAAGCCCAGCACCTTACCCTGGGCGTTGATGATCGGGAAGATGGCCCGGCCGCGGAACATGTCGTAGAACCTTCCGTCGCGCTCCACCGCAAGTCCCGCCTTCTTCAGAAGCGGCGCATCATAGCCCTGCTCCTCCAGATGGCGGATCAGATTGTCCCAGCCGCGCGGCGACGCGCCGAGACCGAAGCGGCGGATGTCCGCATCGTTCAGCCCGCGCTTGTAGAGGTAATTGAGCACCTCCGAACCCTCGTCCGTCCACAGCATAGAATGAAAATAGCGGGCGGCAATTACGTTTGCTTCGTAAATGCGCTCTCGCTCCTGGGCGTTGATGGACGTCGATTTTTCCTTTGCGCTGGGCTCCGGGAGCGCCATGTGCGCGCGCTCCGCCAGATGCCTGACTGCCTCCTGGAACTCCATCCGCTCCATTTCCATCACAAAGTTGATGACTGTGCCGCCCTTGTGACAGCCGAAGCAGTAGTACAGCTGCGATTCGGAGTCCACGGAGAAGGAGGGCGTCTTTTCATTGTGAAACGGACAGCAGCCCCAGAACCGCCGGCCCTTCTGTTTCAGCGGAACATATTCCGACACGATTTCCTCCAGGCTGACCCGCGAACGCAGCTCATCCAGAAATGCATCTGAAAACCTTGCCATCTGCTCCCCCGATCCTTCCGTCCGGCGCAACGTTATCTATTCGCCAGGCAAATCCCTTTTCCTGCTTCCCACCGACAATTAACAACAAATTTCGGCAAGAAGCGTCCCATATGTGATGGCGAAAATCCACTTCACAGAGACGCTGTATATAATTACAACACCGCGCCCCCGAATTCCTCCCATTTAAAAAAATTTTCGTCTCTTTGCACCGACAATTCCCTCCGAACCCATTTTTTTCCGTCGCATAGGATGCAGCATGACCGTATACCAGCCTGATTCGGAGGGATTGCCATGTCCATTACGGTATGTAAGTTCGGCGGAAGCTCCGTCTGCGACGGGGACCGCTTTGCGCAGGTGAGAAGCATCCTCCGCGCGGATTCCGACAGGAGGTTCATCGTGCTCTCCGCACCGGGCCGGCGCTTTCCGGGCGACGACAAGATCACCGACCTGCTCTATCGGGCCTGGGACGCGGCAGATGACACTGCACAGTTCATCTTTACCCGTATTTACCTGCGCTATGCATCCATACGGGATCAGTGCGCGCCGGACTTCGATCTGGAGGAGGAGTTCTCCCGGATCCGCCGCCGCTTCCGCACCTCAAGAGACTATGCGGCCAGCCGTGGCGAATACCTCTGCGCGCGGCTGTTTGCAGCCTACAGCGGCCTGCCCTTTGTGGATGCGGGCGAGTTGTATCACTTCGATGCGGAGGGCAGAATAGATTCCGCTTCCACCCGACGCGCCCTGCGGGAGCGCCTGCTGCCGCTGGGACGTGCGGTGGTTCCCGGCTTCTACGGAAGTCTGCCCGACGGAAGCCTGCGCACCTTCAGCCGCGGCGGCTCAGACGTGAGCGGCGCGCTGACCGCCGCCGCGCTGGAGGCAGATGTCTACGAAAACTGGACGGACGTGGACGGCCTGTTCACCGCCGACCCCAACATCGTGCCCGATGCGCGGCGCAACCGCTGCGTGAGCCTGCACCAGATGGAGCGGCTGGCCTGGGCGGGCGCGCAGGTGCTGCACCCGGACGCGCTCGAGCCCCTGAAGGGCACGGGCATTGACACGCTGCTGAAGAACACCTACTGCCCGGACGCGGAGGGCACGCGCATCTCGGAATCCTGCCCCGCCTTCGTCCCCTGCATCACCGGGCGGCGCGGCCTGTACATTGCAGCGGACTTCAATCCCGAAAACTGCTGCCCCCTCCCCCGGCGCGCGCCCTTCGAGGGCAGCATGAGGGTCGCAAGCGTCAACGCCTTCGGCCTGACCGGCGCACAGGCCGCAAGGGTTGAAACCACAATCGACTCCATTCATATCATTCATATGCAGGATCACCTGCAGATTATCATTCCAGAGGACGAATACGCCGCCACGATTCGCAGAATTCATGAGATTCTGCTCTGCCCGGACGAAGCCTGAAGGCAGAAAAACGACCCGAAGTCGTTTGACTTCGGGTCGCGGCGCACACAGATCAGCGCAGCGCTTCCATTTCGGCGATGCGGGCCCTGAGCTTCTCCAGCAGGCCCTGGTTGGTAGCCAGCTTCTCCTTCTCGCGCTCCACCAGCTCAGCGGGGGCCTTGGCGACGAAGCCGGCGTTGTTCAGCTTACCGTTGGCGCGGGCAATCTCACCCTCCACGTTCTTCAGATCCTTCTCCAGACGCGCAAGCTCCTTCTCCACGTCCACCAGCTCGCCCAGCGGGATGAACAGCTCGCAGGGCGCGGTGACGGCAGAGGCGCTCTTCTCCGGATTGGCAGCGCCCGCGTCGATGAACTCCACGTTGCTGGCTCCGGCCAGGCGCTTGAAGTAGCCCTCGGCGGAGGCCAGCGCGTCCCTCCAGCCCTCGTGGGGCTTCAGGATCAGCGTGGCGCGCTTTGCGGGAGCCACGTTCATCTCGGCGCGCAGGTTGCGGATGGTCACGATCACGTCCTTCACGCCCTCGAAGGCGGCGGCCTCGGCGGTGAAGTCCAGCGCGGGATCGCACTCCGGCCAGGCGGAGGTGATCAGCATGCCCTCCACGCCCGGCAGGTAGCTGTACAGCTCCTCGGTGATGAAGGGAATGTAGGGATGCAGCAGCTTGATCATGCCGGTGAGCACGTGCAGCAGCACCTCCTGGGTGGTCTTCTTCACGTCGCCGTCCTCGGCATAGAGGCCCTGCTTGGCGCTCTCGATGTACCAGTCGCAGAAGTCCGACCAGACGAAGTCGTAGAGCTTCGTGGCGGCAAGGCCCAGGTCGAAGTTCTCCAGATTGTCGGTGATGGTGCGCACCGTGTCCTGATACTTGGTGAGAAT
>JBJEJN010000162.1:0-7827 GCA_051878085.1 Aristaeellaceae bacterium
AGGGCAACCCCAACACCAGCAAGGTCAGCTACGGCGACAGCAGCAACACCAAGTATACGCCCGACAGCCAGACCAAGACCTACACCTGGGATCTGGATGTGCTGAAGTATGCCAACGGAGACGAATCCAAGGTGCTGAAGGATGCGCAGTTCGTTCTGCTGAACAGTGCGAAAACCGAGGTTGCGACGATCGTAAAAGGTAAGGTTACCGGGTGGGTCGCTGTTCCCGCAGCAGGCTCCGATGGAATCGTTACCTGGCCTACAAACGCCGTTCTGACCACCGATGAGAACGGAAAGATCGAGATCGACGGCCTGGATGCGGATACCTACTATCTGCGCGAGGTGAAGGCTCCCGACGGCTACAATAAGCTCGCGGATGATGTGGAAGTCAAAATTACCGGTGCAAAAATGGGCGAAGATGGTAAGCTGACCTATACCACGGTTGAGGCGAAGATCAACAACCAGTCCGGTACCGAGCTGCCCTCCACCGGCGGCATCGGCACCACGATCTTCTACGTGATCGGTGCGGCGCTGGTGATCGGCGCGATCGTGGTTCTGATCGCGAAGAAGCGCGCTGGTTCCGAGAAGTAACCGACGCAAATGGCGCGGATTCCGGGAGGGAGCACTTCCCTCCCGGGCGCTCCGCCCATGATCCAACAACAAGGAGAACGCTGCATGAAGAAGCATCTTTCCTCAATCCTGCTGGTTGTCATTATCCTTGCAGGGCTCTCCTTGTTGCTGTATCCAAGCTTCAGCAACTATTGGAACGAGCGGCACCAGTCCGTGGCCATTCAGTCCTACGGCGAACAGGTGGCGCAGATGGACAACAGCGCCGCACAGCAGCTGTTGCAGCAGGCCCGCGCGTACAACCGCACGCTGATGGACAGGGAAAACCGCTTCGTGCTCAACGATGCGGAGGCGGCGCAGTATGAAGGACTGCTGGACGTGACCGGCACGGGCATCATGGGCTATGTGGAGATACCGAGCCTGGACTGCATGCTGCCCATTTATCACGGCACGGACGAGGCGGTGCTGCAGATCGCCGTGGGGCACATCGCGGGCTCATCGCTGCCGGTGGGCGGCGAGGGCACCCATTGCGTGATCTCCGGTCACCGGGGCCTGCCGTCGGCCAAGCTGTTTACCAATCTGGATCAGCTGGCCGAGGGGGATGTGTTCCGGCTGCACGTGCTGGACGAGATTCTGAGCTACGAGGTGGATCAGATCCTCACCGTGGAACCGCAGGATGTGGCGGCGCTGGAGATCGATCCGGAGCAGGACCTGTGCACGCTGGTGACCTGCACGCCCTACGGCATCAATTCCCACCGTCTGCTGGTGCGGGGGCACCGCGTGGAGACGGTGGAGGAGCGGGCGCCGGTGCGCGTGAGTTCGGACGCAGCGTATCTGAACCGGAATGCGGTGGCACTGTGCCTGGCCGCGCCGGTGCTGGTTGTGCTGCTTCTGGTTGCAGTTCTGAAGCAGCCGAGAAAACGGAGCAAGTGAGGACGGAGCGCCGGAATCCGGCGTCCGCATGGAATATGGAGTGAGGTGAACACTGTGCGGGCATGGACGAGAAAAACGCACAGAAGGAATCATATCTGCAGACTGGCGGCGGCACTGATCTGCCTGCTGCTGGCGCTGCCCTGCGCGGCGCTGGCTTCGGCGGCGGGATCAATTGAAATTCACTATTCCAGTGAGGGCAGGGCCATCGTTGGAGCGAGCTTTTCGCTGTACCGTGTGGCGGAGATCGACGCGCAGGGGACATTTGTTCCCGTGGGCGCCTTTGCCGACTGTCCGGTGGAGCTGAAGGCTGGAACTGCAGAGGAGTGGCGCGCGCTGGCAGAGACGCTGTCGGGCTATGCGCTGAATGCTGTCGCGGATGCGCAGGGAATCACCGACGGACAGGGCGTGCTGCGCTTCGACAATCTCTCGAGAGGATTGTACCTGCTGGTGGGTGCGGAGCTGAACGACGGCACGCATCGCTATCTGGCGGAACCGGCGCTGGTTATTGTGGAGGATGCGCCGCTGACGCTGGAGCCCAAGTCGGAGGTCGTGGAGGATGAGAAGATTAGCCTGCGGGTCATCAAGGTCTGGAAGGACAAGGGCTATGAGAACAAGCGGCCGCAGGAAATTACGGTGGAGCTGTACCTGGGCGACCAGCTGGTGGACACCGTGCAGCTGAATGCCGACAACAACTGGCGCTATGCGTGGACGAATCTGCCCGCCGGCGACTGGCGGGTGGTGGAGCGCACCAAGGCCGAGGGATATACGGTCGTGATCAGTCACGAGGGCTATGAATATGTAATCACGAACAGCTACACCGTGCCGGACGGGCCCAAGGACGATACGCCGGACGGCAAGCTGCCGCAGACGGGCATGCTCTGGTGGCCGGTGCCGCTGCTGGCCATCGTCGGCATGGCGCTGTTCCTCGCGGGCTGGATCCGGCACAGACGGGGAGAAAACTGATATGAAGAACAAAAATCGGAAGGGACGCTTTCTGATGATCGCGGGGCTGCTGCTCGTTGCGGCAGCCCTTTTTCTTACGGCGAGGAATCTGCTGGAGGAGAAGAGTGCACAGCAGGCCTCCGAGGATGTGGCGGATGTGCTTCACGCAGCGATTCCCGGATACGGCGAATCGGGCGGCGGCGCGATCGTGACGGATGCGCTGGGCAACGCCGTGGAGACCGCGGTGGATGCCGCCGGAAATCCCGTGCAGGCGGATGGAACCACGCCCTGGCCGGTGGATGAAAGCGGCGAACCCGTGCCCGCCGTGGCAGATGTGCTGCAGGGCAGGTGGATCCCCTGGCCGACGGACGATTCGGGCAGGCTTTCCGCAGCTGCGAGGGACGGCAGCGGCGCAGAGCTCGAATGGCCGATGGATGCAAGCGGCGCGCCGATGTCCTGGCCTCTGGGCGAAGATGGTCTGCCGCTTGCGGAGGTTACCGACGCATTGGGCAAGGTTTACCGCTGGCCGGAAGAAGCGGTAGGACTGCGGGCCGATCCCGCCGACCTGGAGGGCTTTGTACTGCTGCCTGCAGATGCACAGGGAAGGCTCTGCAGACGCGCGGAGGATGCGGTGCAGTATGTCGTCTGGCCCACGGATGCCTCGGGCAACCTGCTGCCCTGGCTGTACACGGATGGAGCCCTCGCCGCACCCTGGCCGCTGAACCGGCAGGGCACGGTGCTGACCGCCTCCATGGCGCAGCTGCGGCGCAGGGAAGCGCTCCGCTCGCTGCAGCTGGAATCGCGACCCATCTACGAGCGATATCGGGAGATGGAGATGCCCACCGTAGAGATCGATGGAAATGCTTACATCGGCGTGCTGGACATCCCCTCAAAGGGACTGTCCCTGCCGGTGATGAGCCAGTGGAGCTATTCCCGCTTGCGGATCGCACCCTGCCGCTATTCTGGATCGGTGTACAGCGGGGATATTGTGATCGCTGGACACAACTATGCCCGCCACTTTAGCCCCATCAAGCGCATGCAGACGGGAGATGCGGTGAATTTCACGGATGCCGACGGCAATGTTTTCCACTACGAGGTGGCTGCGGTGGAGGTTCTCAAGAGCACCGCAGTGGAGGAGATGAAGGCCGGAGACTGGGATCTGACGCTGTTCACCTGCACCTACGGCGGCAAGAGCCGCTGCGCGCTGCGGTGCCGCCTGATCGACAGCGTTCCGGCGCAAGGTTAAGTATGCGATTCATCTGATGTACGCTTTGACTGCGCGACGCTCGATAATAAAGATTGAAAACTATGCGATATGCATATTTTTTGAAGAAAAATTATTAAAAACGCTTGACATGTAGGAGAGAATATGGTATTATACAGGTGAGCCAAGGAAGATGGAAATTCAAAGAGGAAGCCGAGCGCAGAGACGCTTTAAGATTTCGGTAAACCGGAAAGCCGGTTCGCGAGACCGAAATAAAAAACGGAGACCCGAAACCATCCCAGGCAAATGAAGGAGAAAGGGGCGATACCATTGTACCACACAGATGTCACAGAACGGTATGACTGCTTTGCCCCGATCAATGTTTGAGATAGATGAGCGATCTGATTCCCCGGTGACCGCGCTGAGCGAATAGAAGAGCAGAAGAATTGCGTGGGCGTCGGCTGGAAGCGAATGTATCCCGGTTACTGGAAAGTGCATTGCATCCGGGCAAAGCAGATGCCGGAATAACAATCGAATAGAATGAAGCATTACCGCCGGCAATCGACAGACCGGCGGTTTATTTCTACGCAGCGCCGCATAAAATCTATGGAAGGCACGGGTTTTCACGGATACGGTTGAAGGGAGGTTCGGCAAATGAAGAAGGAATGGATCGTAACCATTGGCCGGGAATTTTGCAGCGGAGGCGCGGAAGTGGCGCACAAGCTGGCGGAGCGCATGAACGTGCCCTACTATGACAGGGATCTGATCGATCATGTGGTGGAAAATACCAACCTCAGCCGGGAAATCGTGGAGACGCACGAGGAGACGCCCATGTCCTTCTGGGCGGGCTATCAGTACGGCGGCTACTGGTACCGCGACGATCCCTCGCTGGTGCTGCCGGTGCACGCCCGCATCTACGAGGCCCAGTGCGACGCCATCCGCCACATGGCGGGCAAGGGGCCGTGCGTGATCGTGGGCCGCTGCGCGGATTACGTGCTGGGCGAGTGCTCCCACGTCGTCGAGGTCGTGAACGTGTTCATCCGCGCCGATCTGGACAAGCGCGTGCGCCGCGCCATGCGGCTCTACGGCCTGAGCGAGGCGGATGCGCGCAAGCTGATCCAGAAGACGGACAAGATTCGCGCGAAGTATTACAACGCCCACACCAACCGCGTATGGGGCAGCGCCGGAAACTACACCCTGGTGCTCGACACCGGCAAGCTGGGCACCGACGGCGCGGCGGCGCTGATCGAGAGCGCGGTAAAGGAAATCACCGCCCGCGAGGAAACGGAACTGTAACAGAACGAAATACGGGGGCTGCTTCGGCAGCTCCTTTTTCTTGTGCTCAAAACACAAGAGGGAAAAGGACTGGGAAATAGGCAATTTTTACGTTCAATTGGGGAGAAATTACGTTATCTTGCCAAGCTTTCTCCGGGGTGATTGACGGATGAAAGTAAAAATTATATAATAGAATCAACAAATTATGCTATGGGAGGATCACACATGAACGAGAAGAACATTCTGCAGGGTTATGAATATGCCAAGGAAGCCTACGCCGCCATCGGCGTGGACGTTGAGGCCGCGATGAAGCGCGCCGACGCGGTGCCGGTATCCATGCACTGCTGGCAGGGCGATGACGTGATCGGCTTTGACGGCTCCGACAGCCTGGACGGCGGCATTCAGACCACCGGCAACTACCCCGGACGCGCCCGCACCGCCGACGAGCTGCGCGCGGACATCGACTTCGCCCGCAGCATGATCCCCGGCGCGACCAAGCTCAACCTGCACGCCAGCTACGCCGAGAAGAACGGCAAGAAGGTGGATCGCGACGCATACACCGTCGCTGAGTTCCAGAACTGGCTGGATTGGGCCAAGGCGAACAAGATTGGCCTGGACTTCAACCCCACCTACTTCTCCCATCCGATGATGGACGGCAACTTCTCCCTGTCCAGCCCCAAGGCGGACGTGCGCAAGTTCTGGATTGAGCACGGCAAGCGCTGCCGCGAGATCGGCGACGCCTTTGCCAAGGAGCTGGGCCAGACCTGCGCCATCAACTACTGGATGCCCGATGGCCACAAGGACACCTGCGTGGACACCAAGGGCTATCGCGACCGCATGACCGCGTCCCTGGACGAGATCTTCGCCGACAAGTCCATCTCCCAGGACGACGTGTTCTGCAGCCTGGAGTCCAAGCTGTTCGGCATCGGCGTGGAGAGCTACACCGTGGCCAGCCACGAGTATTCCCTGGGCTACGCCATCAAGCACGGCCTGGGCTACACCCTGGACGCGGGCCACTTCCATCCCACCGAGGTCATCTCCGCCAAGATCAGCGCCGTGCTGCAGAGCGTGGACAAGGTGATGCTGCACGTCTCCCGCGGCGTGCGCTGGGACAGCGACCACGTGGTTGCCTTGGACGATGAGCTGCAGCGCATCATGGACGAGATCATGTGGAACCACTTCGAGGATCGCGTGTTCATTGGCCTGGACTACTTCGACGCAGCCATCAACCGCATCGCCTGCTGGGCCATCGGCATGCGCAATGCCCGCAAGGCGCTGCTGAACGCCTGCCTGGCCAACGCGGACGAAATGCGCGCCCGCGAGCTGGAGGGCGACAACACCGCGCGCTTTGCCATGTTCGAGGAGCGCAAGAGCATGCCCGCCGGCGCAATCTGGGATTACTACTGCCTGACCCACAACGTGCCCGTTGGCCTTGACTGGCTGGAGCAGGTGCGCAAGTACGAGGCCGACGTGCTTTCCAAGCGCTGACGGAGGTGCAATATGAAGAAGCTGAATCTTCTGGCCTTTGACCTGGGCGCAAGCAATGGACGCGCGATCCTGGGTCAGTTCGACGGCGACAAGCTCGAGATGAAGGAGCTGCACCGCTTCGAGAACCATTATATCGAAATGAACGGCGTGTTCTACTGGGATCTGCCGTACCTCTACAACCAGCTCAAGCAGGGTCTGCTGGCGTTCAAGAACGGCGGCTACGGCGATTTGGACTGCTGCGGCATCGACACCTGGGGCGTGGACTACGGCCTGCTCGACCGCAACGGCCATCTGCTGGGCAACCCTCGCTCCTACCGCATGAGCGTGGACGAGGACATGAGCCGCGTGTGGGAGACCGTGCCCCACAAGACGCTCTTTGAGCGCACCGGCATCGCCACCATGAACTTCAACACCGTCTACCAGCTCTACCGCCGCAAGGCCGAGGGCGACGTGGCGCTGGAGAACGCGGAGACCATGCTGCTGCTGCCCGACCTGCTGGGCTACTTCCTGACCGGCGAAAAGAAGAGCGAGTACACCAATGTCACCACCTCCATGCTCTACAACCCCACCGCACGCGACTGGGATTGGGAGACCATCCGTGAGCTGGGCCTGCCGGAGAAGATCTTCACCGAGATCGACCGCGCCGGACAGCTGCGCGGCAAGCTCCGCCCCGAGCTGTGCGAGGAGCTGGGCATCAACGCGGCCAACTTCGCCGCCGTGGGTACCCACGACACCGCCTCCGCCGTGGCCGCCATCCCCGGCAGCGGCAGCTTCGCCTTCTGCTCCAGCGGCACCTGGTCGCTGTTCGGCGTGGAGACCGACAAGCCCATCCTCACCCCCGAGGTGCGCGACTCCAACTTCTCCAACGAGGGCACCATCCAGGGCGGCTTCCGTCCCCTGAAGAACATCATGGGCCTGTGGCTGATTCAGGAGTGCCGCCGCGATTGGATCAAGGCGGGCAAGAACTACTCCTGGAACGAGATCGTGATCGAGGCGCAGAAGGCCGAGCCGCTGCGCAGCATCATCGACCCCGACTACGGCGAGTTCTTCGCCGGCGGCGACATGGAGAAGAAGATTCAGGCCTTCTGCGAGCGCAGCGGTCAGCCCGTGCCCACCACCGTGGGTCAGGTGGCGCGCTGCATCTATGAATCCCTGGCGCTGAAGTACCGCTGGGCGCTGGAGCGCCTGGAGGAGATCAAGGGCGCGCGCATCGACACGCTGAACATCGTGGGCGGCGGCATTCAGAACAAGCTGCTCAACCAGATGGCGGCGGATTCGCTGGATCGCCCGGTGATCACCGGCCCCGTGGAGGGCGCGGCCATCGGCAACCTGCTGGCCCAGGCCATGGCGCTGGGCGCGGTCAAGGACGTGGCCGACCTGCGCCGCGTGGTGCGCAACAGCGAGGACGTGCACGAGTAC
>JBJEJN010000163.1:0-37160 GCA_051878085.1 Aristaeellaceae bacterium
GCGCTGGCCAATCTGCCCGCCCAGAGCATGAACTGTGCCGCCCGCGCGGAATCCTCCGTGAAGATCTCCTCCATCGCCGTGATCACCGGCGCGCTGCTCAATGTGCTGCTGGATCCCGTTTTCATGTTTGACTGGGGCCTGAACATGGGCGTGGAGGGCGCTTCCCTCGCAACCACGGTCTCCCAGTTCGTGACCTTCTTCATCCTGGTCTGGTTCTATCTCAGCGGGCGCTCCATCATCAAGATTCGCGCGAAGGCCTTCCGCCCGAGCTGGAACCTGATCAAAACCGTCGCCGTCATTGGCATCCCGACGGCAGTCATCCAGATTTGCCTGTCCGTCGCGGCCTCCCTGACCAACATCGCCGCCGCCGGACTGCCCCAGTCCGACGAGATCATCGCCGCCTACGGCGTCGTCCAGCGCCTGATCCTCATCGGCTGCTACGTCATCATGGGCTTCATGCAGGGCTATCAGCCGGTGGCCTCCTATGCCTTCGGCGCAAAGAACGAGGATCGCTTCCACCAGTCCGTGCGCTTTGCCCTGAAGGGCTCGCTGCTCCTGACCGTGCTGGTCGCGGCGGTCTACATCCTGCTGTCCAGTCCGCTGATCCGGCTGTTCAACCAGAACCCCGTCATCGTGAACTACGGCAAGTGGCTGTTGATCTCCCAGGTGGCGCTGTATCCGGCCTTCGGCCTGTGCTATATGATGACCATCACCTATCAGACCATCGGCGCTTCCCGCTACGGACTGTTCCTGTCGCTGATCCGCCAGGGCCTGTTCTATGTCCCCTTCATTCTGACCCTGCCGAAGCTGCTGGGCATCACCGGCATCTATCTCTCCCAGCCGGCAGCGGACGTTCTGACGATCCTCGTCTGCCTGCTCTCCATCAAATCGATGAAGCGCATTGCGTCCCGGAACATGGGCGCGGTACAGGAATGATAAACGGACGGGGGCAGCTGCGATTGAAGCAGTTGCCCCCGTCCTGTCGTTTGCGGGCTTTGTCAGCGGTCTGGCGGGCCCGCGTCATTTCCCTTCCTTTGCAATTCCATACAGCATGCAGTCCAGCAGGCGCGACACGATCCTCTCGTGCTTCTCCACCCGCTCTTCAAACGCCGCACCCTGAAGCGCGGGGCTGCTGAAGTAGCCGTTGAGCATCAGCTGCATCGTGTGGAAATAGGAGAATGCATCCTCCCTGGAGATGCCGTCGCGCAGCTCGAGCGCGTCCAGCGTCTCGCCGTACATCTGCTCGTTCAGCGCGTTGAAGTCGGCGAGCGCCCGGGAAACCTCGCCGGTCAGGTGCGGCGGCGGGTTGAGCATCGCCTCAAAGAAGATGTGCGCCTCGTTGGGATGCGTCCGGAAGAAGTCCATCCGGACGGCCATATAGCGCTCCAGATTCCGCGTTCCATTCCTCTCCTGAACGAACTGCATCAGCAGAGCGCAGCTGTGGTTCAGGCAGCGCAGATACAGCGCGTCCTTCCCCGAAAAATTATGGTAAATCAGGCCCTTGTTGATCCCCGCCTGACAGATGCGGTTGATCGTGCCGCCTGCGTAGCCATACTTGCCGAATTCGCTCGTCGCCGCCTCGATGATCCGCGCGACGGTGTGCTCCGTCTTTTCACTCTTCTTCATGCCGCACCCGCTTCAATTATTAACCAATCGGTCAACAATATTATAGCCTGCGCTGCCGGATCGGGCAACAACAAAAATGTAAATTCCCCTGTCGACATCTGCGACAGCCTTCTCAGATGGTCGCCGGGGCTTATTGTAGAAAAGAAGAAACCGCTTGATGCGTATCAAGCGGTTTCTGTTTTGGCGGACCCTAAGGGATTCGAACCCCTGACCTTCTGGTCCGTAGCCAGACGCTCTATCCAGCTGAGCTAAGGGACCTTGCGCTTCTCTCAAAGTGCTTATATATAATACCGCAAATAATGGCAGTTGTCAAGGGGTTTTTGAAAGAAAACTAAAAAATATTTTCCTGCCGGTAGATCGCGCCGCTCTCCAGGTTCTTCCAGGCAAATACGCCGTCCTCCAGCATCATGTAGCTGTGGGCGCTGCCGTTCTTGGGGATGGAGGCGGAGCCGGGGTTTACGTAGGTGAAGCGCTCGTGGCGGTTGAAGGCGGGCACGTGGGTGTGGCCGCAGAGCAGCACGTCACCGTCCATCAGCGGCGGCGGGTTGGTTTCGCCGTGGACGTGGCCGTGGGTGGCGTAAATCAGGTGCTCGCCCAGCGGCAGCGCGCAGTAGTCCGCCATCACCGGGAAGGAGAGCACCATCTGATCCACTTCGGCTTCACAGTTGCCGCGCACGCACAGCAGATGCTCGCGGATGCCGTTGAGCAGCTCGATCACCCGCTTGGGGGCGTAGTCCTTCGGCAGGTCGTTGCGGGGGCCGTGGTAGAGCAGGTCGCCCAGCAGCAGCATGCGCGGCATGCCCTCGCTGCGCCAGGCCTCCAGCAGTTTTTCACACCAGTAGGCGGAGCCGTGGATGTCGGATGCGATCATCAGCTTCATGGTTTTTCCTCCGATTGATTGATGCCTGTATTCTAACACAGGTATGTAAAGATTACAGCCGGGCGATGACCATGGCGGAGTAGTGGTCGTACTGCCGGAAGCCGAATTTTTCATAGAAGGGGATGGTGGCCGGGTCGGAAGGCATGATCTTGACGTAGAGGTGGTTTTCGTACTTCTTCAGCAGCCGCTGCATCAGCTCCGCGCCGATGTGCAGCCCCTGATAGTCCGGGCGCACCAGCAGGTAGTGGATGAAAGCCACAGTCGCGCCGTCGTCCAGACCGCGCACTAAGCCGACCAGCCGCGTGCCATCCCAGGCGGAGACGACGTGGGAGGAGTTCTTCATGCCCTCCACCAAGCGCTCAGGGTACTTCCCGGACTTCCAGTTCACCGAGAGGAACAGCTCCTCAAGCTGTGCGGCGGTAAAGTCCCTGGTTTCTCTGTAAGTGATCTGCATAGGTTCTCCCCCAAATATCAAATGATAAGGAAGCCCCCGGATTTCTCCGGGAGCTTCGTTCATATGAAGAAATCACTTCTTGCGCAGGTCGGGCTGCTTGCGGTCGAAGTAGTCCTTCGTCAGCTTGACGACCACGCCGGTCAGCGGCAGCAGCGCGATCAGGTTCGGCAGCGCCATCAGGCCGTTGAGGGTGTCGGAGATGTCCCACATCAGCGTGCCGGAGCCGGTTGCGCCGACGATGCACACCAGGATGAACACGACCTTGAAGATGTAGTTGACGACCTTGTTGTTCTTGCTCAGGTAGGCCCAGCAGCTCTCGCCGTAGTAGCTCCAGCCCAGGATGGTGGACAGGGCGAAGAACAGCAGGCTAATCTGGATGATGGTGCCGCCGATGGTGCCGGGCAGGATGGTGTTGAAGGCCGCGACCGCTGCCGCACCCTTGGAGGAGAAGGCGGCCAGACCGCCCTCGGTGCCAAGCACGCCGGAGACGAGCACGGTCAGCGCGGTGATGGTGCAGATGATGATGGTGTCGATGAACACCTCAAACACGCCCCACATGGCCTGCTCGACGGGCTCCTCGGTAGAGGAAGCCGCGTGGGCGATGGGCGCGGAGCCCAGACCAGCCTCATTGGAGAACACGCCGCGGGCGAAGCCCTGACGCATGGCGTTCATGATGACGTAGCCGAAGATGCCGCCGCCGATGGACTTGAAGGAGAAGGCGTTGGCGAAGATGGAGCCCAGCACGGCGGGAATCTTGCCGATGCTCATGATGATGACCACAATGCCGCACAGGATGTAGAAGACGGACATGAAGGGCACCAGATAGGAGGTCACCTGGCCGATGCGCTTCACGCCGCCGATGACCACGATGCCCACGATGACCGCCAGGATGATGCCGGAGACCAGCGGCTTCATGCCGAACAGGCCGTTGAGCGCGCCGGCGATCTCGCTGGACTGGGCGATGTTGCCAATGCCGAAGCAGGCCAGACCGCCCAGGATGGCAAAGATCACAGCAAGCCACGTCCAGCTCTTGCCCAGACCGTTGCGGATATAGTACATCGGTCCGCCGTGATAGGCGCCGTTTTCGTCCTTCTCACGGTACTTCATCGCCAGGGCGATCTCGGCGTACTTGGTGCACATGCCGAAGAAGGCCGAAACCCACATCCAGAACACCGCGCCCGGGCCGCCGACGAAGATCGCGCCCGTAACGCCGGCGATGTTGCCGGTGCCCACGGTGCCCGCCAGCGCGGTGGTCACCGCCTGGAAGGGGGTCAGGTTCTTGCCGCTGTCCTTGTTCTTCTTCTTGAAGATGCTTCCGATGGTGTTGCGCATGATGAAGCCGAACTTGCGCACCTGCAGGAAGCCAATGCGGATGGTGATGTAAATGCCGGTGCCCACCAGCAGAACCAGCATGATCGGGCCCCAGGCGAAGCTGTTGATGGCGCTGTTGACTGCCTCCACCTTGTCGACGAAGCTGCCCTCCGCCAGCGCGCAGCCGCAGATGACCATCAGGGCCAGCGCGACGGCCAGAATCCTCAGAAACCGGGTCTTTTTCATGTGCAATATCCCCCTTGCTATTGTCTGAATCCCCCGGCGGGACACAAAAAGCGCCCGCCCCCATGTTGTGCATAAGGGCGAAGCGCTGCTTCGCGGTACCACCTTATTTCACCCGCACCTCGCAGTGCAGGCCTCGTGAACAGAAAAATCTCTGCTCGCCGCTGTAATGGGCGGACCCAGCGCAGCCTACCACACAATTGCTTCAGTGCGCTTCTCAGGGGGGCCTTCACCATCCCGCCTCGCGCCCTTCCACCTGCCGGACGCTCTCTGTGCAGCGCAGGAACGGTTACTTCTTCCCGTCAACGAATATGGGCGTATTTTAACATAAACATTTATAACCTGTCAAGGGCGAATCCGAAGGTTTTTCGGCAAATGCGCAGAATTACAATGTTTTTACATTACAGACAGGTGTGCGCAGATTGAGGAAGCATCTGGTTTCAAAAACCAGATCAGCTCATGGGAAGGTCGATAAAAATGAATCCGAGAATCAAATGAGTTGCAAAAAAGGGGAAACAAAGCCTTAGAAGCGTATTAGAAGCGTAAAAATCAGGATAAATTTGAAGGAAATCTTTCGGAAACCGAGCAAAATGATGGATATTTTTTTCGCTTTGTGATAATATACTCTAGTAAAGGATTGAACGGAACCTGAGGAAGGAAGAGATACATTGGAAAAGAAGAAAAAGCGGATCGGAGATCGCTTTGACGCGACGCTGGTGCGGGACGCGGATCCCATGCACGGCTTCATGCCCTATCTTTACCCGCATCGCGCGGACAACGAGGCCTTCATCGAGGAGACCGTGGATCTGACGGCGCTGAACGCGTTTCTGGAGAAGAAGAACGCAAATCTCGATCATGCGCACCGCTACACCATCTTCCACTGCGTGGCCTGCGCGCTGATCAAGACGGTGACGCTGCGCCCGAAGATGAACTACTTCATCCAGGGCATGCGGCTCTACAAGCGCGACGAGCTCTCGCTGGCCTTCGTGGTGAAGAAGCAGTTCGACGATCACGGCGAGGAGGCGCTGGCCTTCAAGAAGTTCGGCCCGGAAACCACGCTGGATTCCTTCCACGAGGAGATCATGAAGGAGATCTTCGAGTGCCGCCGAGAGGACAAGGTCGACAACTCCACCGCAGGCATGGCCTTCTTCATGAAGCTGCCGCGCTTCATCCTGCGCCCGGTGGTGTACATACTGCGCCGCCTGGACTTCTTCGGCAAGGTGCCCTACGATCTGATTAAGACCGACCCGAACTACGCCTCGATCTTCATCTCCAACCTGGGTTCCATCAAGCTCAACGCAGCCTACCATCACCTGAGCAACTGGGGTACGAACTCGCTGTTCGTGGTCATCGGCCAGAAGCACAAGGAGCCGGTGTTTGCCGAGGATGGCAGCTACGTGATGCACGAAATTCTGCACGTTGGCGTGACGCTGGACGAGCGCATCGCCGACGGCTACTACTACGCAAAGAGCATTGCGCTGTTCAAGCACATCATGGAGCATCCGGAGCTCCTGGATCGCCCCGCCAATGAGGAGGTAGACCTGTGATTATCCCGAAGCCGCAAAATGTAAAGACCCCGTGGATGCCCTTCATGAACGGCATTCCCGCACAGCTGGACTACTTCGAGGGCAGCATGTGCGAGGCCGTGGAGAACATCGCGGAGAAATATCCCAACGTCATCGCCTATGACTTCATGGGCAGCCACACCAATTACCGCAGGTGCGTGGAGGAGATTCAGGCCTGCGCCCGGGCCCTGCGCGCCGCCGGCGTGAAGGAGAACGACCGCGTGACCATCGCCATGCCCAACGCGCCCCAGGCCGTTTCCATGTTCTATGCGGTGAACATGGTGGGCGCCATCGCCAACATGATCCATCCGCTGTCCGCCGAGGGCGAGATCGAGTTCTACCTGAACGACTCCAAGTCCGTGGCCGCGCTGACGCTGGATCAGTTCTACGGAAAGTTTGCCAACATCCGTAAGAATACCCCCGCACTCAAGACCCTGATCGTCGCCAGCATCAAGGACGCGCTGAACCCGGTGATGAAGCTGGGCTACGCGCTGACCGAGGGCAAGAAGGTACCCAAGCTCCCCGAGGACGGCTCTTACATCACCTGGAAGCAGTTCATTGCCAATGGCAAGAGCTTCACCGGCGATCCCCGGGTGAAGCGCGTGGGCGCACAGCCCGCCGTCATCCTCTACAGCGGCGGCACCACCGGCGTGACCAAGGGCATCCTGCTCTCCAACCTCAACTTCAATGCCCTGGGCGCGCAGATCATCGCCACCAACCCCATCTTCACGGTGGGCGACAAGATGCTCTCCATCATGCCCATGTTCCACGGCTTCGGCCTGGGCGTGAGCATCCACTCCATGCTGGTCAACGGCGGCCGCTGCGTGCTGGTGCCGCGCTTCACGCCCCAGACCTATGCGGAGCTGCTGCGCAAGCACAAGCCGAACTTCATCGCAGGCGTGCCCACGCTGTACGAGGCGCTGCTGCGCCTGGAGGGCCTGGACGATCTGGATCTGAGTTGTCTCAAGGGCATGTTCTCCGGCGGCGATTCCCTGCCGGTGGAGCTGAAGAAGCGCATCGACGCCTTCCTGAAGGATCACAAGGCCACCATCGAGGTGCGCGAGGGCTACGGCACCACCGAGTGCGTCACCGCCAGCTGCCTGACCCCGTCGGGCCTCGCCCGCGAGGGCTCCATCGGCATCCCCTTCCCGGACACCTACTACAAGATCGTGATGCCCGGCACCGAGATCGAGGTGCCCTACGGCCAAGAGGGCGAGATCTGTCTGGCGGGCCCCACGGTGATGATGGAGTACGTCAACCATCCCCAGGAGACCGCGGACACCCTGCGCAAGCACGCCGACGGCCTCAGCTGGGTGCACACCGGCGACCTGGGCGTGATGGACAAGGACGGCTACATCTACTTCCGCCAGCGCATCAAGCGCATGATCGTCACCAGCGGCTACAACGTCTATCCCTCCCAGATCGAGGGCATCCTGGACAAGAACGAGTGCGTGCACATGAGCTGCGTCATCGGCGTGAAGGACCCCTACAAGATGCAGAAGGTCAAGGCCTTCATCGTGCTCAAGCCCGGCTACGAGCCCAGCGACGAGACCCGCGAGAAGATCATGGACTACTGCCGCAAGCACATCGCCAAGTACGCCCTGCCCTACGAGATCGAGTTCCGCGACGAGCTGCCCAAGACCCTGGTCGGCAAGGTCGCCTACCGCATCCTCGAGGAGGAAGAGGCCAAGAAGACGGCGTAACGGCGAGCCGCCGCTGGCACATGCCTGTCGGCGGCAGGCTGGGCCTGCAGCCAGCGGCGAGGCGCCGCGGCCGGTTAGCTATCGCTGTTTAAGCGAACGAATCCCTGCCCCGGCAAGAATGGGGCAGGGATTCTATGCTTCTTTCCTTGCGATATGTTAGTCTTTCCCCGAAATCCAGTTCGGCAAGAATGAACTGGATTTCTAACGTTCGGTTTTGAAAATACTGCTCGGATTTGCTCTGTGCCGTAGGGCGGGGTGCCCTCACCCCGCCACATAGCGTTAGCCGCAAATCTCCTTCAGCATGCGGATGTGCTCCGGCGTGGTGCCGCAGCAGCCGCCCAGAATGCCTGCGCCGGCCTTTTTGAGCTTTTCCATCTCCCGGGCGAACTTGCCGGGGGACATGCCGTAGACGGCGCTGCCGTCGCTCTGGATCACCGGAAGTCCCGCGTTGGGCTTGGCGATCAGCGGAAGGTCGGTATGCATGCGCATCCGCTGAATCACGCTGACGTACAGCTCCGGGCCCTGGCCGCAGTTCACGCCGATGGCGTCCGCGCCCAGCGCCGGCAGGGTCTGCGCCGCCAGCTCCGCGTCGCCGTCGAAGTAGGCCGCGCCCACCGCATCCAGCGTCAGCGTGCACATCACCGGCAGGTCGCACACCGAGCGAATCGCCTCGATGGCCGCGCTGCACTCCGTCACGCCCATCATCGTCTCCAGTCCGATCAGATCCACGCCCGCGTCCACCAGCAGCTGCGCCTGTTCGCGGTAGACCTCGATCAGCGTGTCGTAGCTCACGCCGCCCTCCACGTCCACGGGCTTTCCGCAGGTGGCCATGTCCCCGGCGACGTAGGCCCTGCCATCCACCGCATCCCGGGAGAGCTGCACCAGCGCGCGGTTCATCTCTGCCAGTTGATCCTCCAGGCC
Source organism: Aristaeellaceae bacterium (assembly GCA_051878085.1). Taxonomy (GTDB): domain Bacteria; phylum Bacillota; class Clostridia; order Christensenellales; family Aristaeellaceae; genus SFTH01. The sequence continues at coordinate 8,704 of JBJEJN010000163.1, forward strand.
GTACATGGACAGGCTCAGGCGGTTCGCGCTGAAGCTGGGCGCGTAGACGATCTGGCTGCCCGCCTCCACATAGGCGCGCTGCAAATTCTGGAGAACCTCGGGGTGCTCCAGCACCCACTGCTCGGTGCACACGCCCACGGGCATGCCGCTTGCGCGCAGGTTCGAGCCGGTCGCGCCGTCCAGAATCACCGTTCCATTGCGGAGCAGCGCTTGAAATTCACTTCGGGTCATGGGTTTTCCTCGCTTCCTTTGTATCGGGCGCACAGCTCTGTGCGTCATTCGTTCATTTATGAATCATCTTAGCACAAATTCACCCGAAATTCAATCCCGCGCCGCCAGCAGGCGTTCGATTTCCCCGCCGTAGAAGCTGCACAGCTCCTGCGCGGCCTCCATGCTGGCGGCCTCGGTGACGATCTTCAGCTCGCTTCGACGCTCGTCCGGCCCCAGCCACGCCCAGCTGTCGCTCCGGCACAGCCGCACGCCGCCGCCCAGCTCCGCATTGTCGGATTCCTCCGCGATGGCATGCAGCAGGCGACCGCTCTGGGAGGACGGCACGTGCAGGCTGCGGGTGCTGCGGAAGGCTGCGGGCATGTCCTGCTTCCACTGTTCATAGGAGCGCCCCGCTTCCGTCAGCCGCGACAGGAAGCGCAGCGCGAAGCGGATTCCGTCCAATTGAATGGCGAACTGCCGGGGCGACTTCTCCGCCAGTGCGCCCATCCACGCCGCCGGTTCGCCCGCGATGTACGCGGCTTGCGCACCGTAGCGCTGGGCTAGCGCGTCGATGGCCCGGGTGGCGTACACCGGCAGGATCAGCCGCAGCTCCCCCGCCTCCAGCGCCGTCCAGGCGCAGGCAAGCTGGCGCTGCACCTCGTCCATGCGGCCGTGGGAATCCATAAGCAACGCCTGTTCGCCGCTGTCGGAGAGCAGCACGCCCAGCTCACCCGGGGCAACCTGCAGCTGCTCCGGGTCCCACTCGCAGCGCACGCGCAGCCCCGCCCGCACGAAGCTCTGCTCCGCCAGACTCAGCAGGTGACTGTTCTGGGCGCAGAGCGCGATCTCCGGTGCGCGCAGGGGATCGGCCTCGAAGCAGGCGGCTGCGTCGGCGATGTAGGCGATGTCGGTGCGCCCGGCGCTCTGAATCGCCCGGGTGATGCCGCTGAACGGCCCCGCGTAGTCCTGCCGTTCGCAGAGCTTCAGGATGGCGCGCTGGGTCTTTTCCGGGATGCGCGCGCCGCTGGACAGCAGCGGGGTCAGGCTCGCATCCTCCACCAGCATGGCCGCGTCCGTGTGCAGCGCGGACAGGCTGTGGCGCAGCTGGGGCAGGCTGCACACGCCCGCGTCGATCAGCTGCACGCCCTGGGCCATGGCCCCCGCCGCCACCGCGTGCCACAGCGCCGCCGCCACCGTGGACGGCCCGCGCCCCAGCAGCAGCTCCTGGGGCTTCATCTCCGCGATGCAGGCGCTCACGCTGCGCGCCGCCTGGGCTGGGGTTTCCAATTGAAGCGCCCCCGCCGCGAAGCGCTGCTCCCGGCGCGAACCCCACACCACGTTCTCCTCCGGGCGATCGCCCTCGGGCAGCGACTTCTCCGGCCAGAGCTTCACGCCCGGTGGGAGCACGGCCCGCGCGCCCACGATGGAGTGGCTGCCCACGCAGCTCTCCTCGAAGATCTGCGCGCCCTCGCCGATCACCGCGCCCCTGCCCGCCACGCAGCCGCGAAGCTGCGCTCCGGCCTCCACCCGCACGCCGGGAAACAGCACGCTGCGCTTGATGCTTGCGCCGCTTGCCACGAAGCAGTTCTCGCCGACTGCGCTGTAGGCCCCGATGTGCGCGCCGGAGCAGATGTGTGCGCCCGGGGCGATCCAGCAGGGCGGCTCGATGACGCAGCCCTCCTCAATGATCGCGCCGTCGCAGGGTGTATTGAACGGCCCCTCCAGGCCATCCAGATGCAGCTTCCCCTCCAGCGCGTCGGCGTGCACCTGAAGGTAGGCGGAGATGTCGCCCACGTCGCACCAGTAGCCCTCCGCCGTCCAGCCGTAGAGCTTTACGCCCGCCTCCAGCAGCGCTGGAAACAGGTCGTGGCCGAAGTCGTAGGGTCGGTCGGCGGGGATGTGGCGCAGGATCTCCGGCTCCAGAATGTAGATGCCGGTGTTGATGCGGTCGGAGAACACGTCGCAGCGCCCGGGCTTTTCGTGGAAGGAGCGAATGCGCCCGTCGGCGTCCGTCACCACCATGCCGTACTCCTGGGGTGCGCCGCACTTCTTCAGGATGAGCGTGACCGGGCCGCCGTGGGATTCGTGGAAGCGCAGCGCGGCGGCGAGATCGAAGTCGGTCGCGCCGTCGCCGGAGAGCACGATGAAGCGCTCATTCAGGAAGGCCTCCGCCTGCTTCACGCTGCCGGCGGTGCCCAGCGGGGTCTGTTCGATATAGTAGCGCAGCTGCACGCCCAGCCGTTCGCCGTCCTGAAACGCGTCCTGAACGGCCTCGGGCAGATAGCCCAGCGTCGCGCCGATTTCGTGAATGCCATGTTTGTGAAGCAGCCCTATGGCGCGCTCCATCAGGGGCTTGCCCAGCAGATGCAGCATCGGCTTCGGACAATCGCATGTCAGGGGCCTCAGGCGCGAACCCTCGCCGCCCGCCATGATGATCGCTTTCAAAATGTTTCACATCCCTTTCCTTGTGCGCAGAGCGCAGCGTAGAAATGCCGCGATGCGGCATTCCAAAGCGTTGACAAAGTCAACGATTTGCCAGACGCTGAAAAAGCCTGCAAGACAAGAAAGCAAGACTACAAATAAGGGAGCTTACACAGACGTAAGTGACCGCAATTTGCAGTCGCAGCTGACGCAGTAAGCAAAAATGCCTACCGATTCCATTGGTCTAATCGGCATTTTTGCGTTTGTAGGCTTTGTCAGTGGTCTGAAATGCCGCGGTGCGGCATTCACGCGCTATTTTCCCCGGCACGTCCCGGTTTCATACAAAATTATATTTCCATGAATTTGACAAATATGCATCCATCGAATATACTGGAGGAAAAATCAGGGAAGCGGGAGGAAAGATCATGAAAAGAATACTGCTTGTGCTGCTGGTGATCGCGCTGTGCATCCCCTGCGGTGCACTTGCCGAGGGAATGCTGAGGATTGTGAACTGTCAGGACTGGGTATCGCTGCGCAGCGCGCCGGACTCCGGCTCGGAGCGCCTGGCGCAGGTTCCGCTGGGCGCATACGTCACCGGCGAATACGATCCGTATGACGAGTTCAGCTATTGCAGCTACGAGGGCGTCTCGGGCTACATCATGAACAAGTATCTGGAAGCGCCGGCGCTTGCCGAGCAGGTGGACGGTCTCACCATCGTCGCCGAGCGCAGCTACAGCAGCAGTAGCGAGGTCATGGAGCTTACCTGCCTGGACGCCGGGGGCAGTGAATGCTGGCGGCGCAGGTTTGAATCGCCCTATCAAACGGAGCTGGACTGCACGGACGCCTTCGTGGCCGGAACGGCGGTGGAGCCCATGATCCTGGTGCACGTGTCGGGCGTGGGCCTGACGGCGCTGGACCTGTACACGGGACAGGAGAGGTGGACGTTGGGCGAGGACGTGGTGAGCCTGGGCGGCAGCCTGAGCTGCGCGGTTGCGGAGGACGGCACGATGTACCTCGGCGGCTACTACGGCCCCGATCCTGTGGCGATCTCTGCGGATGGCGAGGTTCTGTGGCAGTCCTCCTCGGTGTACGGCGAGAGCGACGGCTATCCGCTGGAGTTCTACTGGCTGTACGAGCTGGAGCTCGGGCCGGACGGCCTGACGGCGACCTACGACATGAGCGCCGATGAGCGCGGCGGACAGGTGCTGTACAGTCTGGACGGGCAGATGCTGAGCTATTACTTCACGGCCGATTGAGGCACAGTTCTCCCCCATTCTGACCGGGATAAAAATCGCGGCGGTATTGCTGAAATACCGTCGCGTTTTGTTTGCAGAAAGCCTTACAGGATGTACTTGCGCACGTCCTTGGCATGAGCGTCGTTGCCCAGCTGGGCGTTGACGTAATCCGCGTCGATGCTGACGCACACCTCGGGAGCGTCGCCGCCGCCGGCGTTGAAGGCGATATCGTTGAGAATCCTTTCCAGCATGGTGTGCAGGCGGCGCGCGCCGATGTTCTCGGCGGTCTCGTTGGCCTGCCAGGCGCACTCGGCGATGGTCTGGAGGGCGGAATCCTGGAAGTCCAGCGACACGCCGTCCACGCCCAGCAGCAGCTGGTACTGGCGGATCAGCGCGTTCTCCGGCTGGGTCAGGATGCGCTTGTAGTCCTCCACGGTGAGGGGCTTCAAATCCACGCGCACCGGGAAGCGGCCCTGCAGCTCGGGGATCAGGTCGGTGACCTTGGCCACGTGGAACGCGCCCGCGGCGATGAAGAGCATGTGGTCGGTCTTGACGGGGCCGTACTTGGTGTTGACGGTGGTGCCCTCCACGATGGGCAGGATGTCGCGCTGCACGCCCTCGCGGGACACGTCCGGGCCGTTGCCGCTGCCGCGACCGGCCACCTTGTCGATCTCGTCCAGGAACACGATGCCGTGCTGCTCCGCGCGGTCGATGGCCTCGGTGTAGACCGCGTCCATGTCGATCAGGTTGGTTTCTTCTTCTGCCTGAAGGATCTTGCGCGCCTCGCGCACCTCCACCTTGCGCAGCTTGGTCTTCTTGGGGATGATGCTGCCCAGCACGTCGCTCATGTTCATGTCCATGCCGGGGATTTCGGTCTGGGGATTGACCTCCTCGACCTCCACCTCGACGATCTCATGCTCCATTTCACCCCGGCGCAGGCGGGTGCGCACGTCATCCTGGCGCACGGCCAGCGCGGTCCTTTCGGATTCGGACAGCTCCGGCTCCTTGGGCTTGTTGCCCAGCAGGATCTCGATGGGGTTGGCGGGCTTCCGCTTCTGGGTGCGGGTCAGCAGGTCCACCAGGCGATCCTCCACCACGCACTCGGCGCGGTTGCGCACCCGGGCGGTGTGCTGGTTCTTCACCAGGCGGATGCTGGCCTCCACCAGGTCGCGGATGATGGACTCCACGTCGCGGCCCACGTAGCCCACCTCGGTGAACTTCGTGGCTTCGACCTTGATGAAGGGCGCGTCCACCAGCTTGGCCAGGCGGCGGGCGATCTCGGTCTTGCCCACGCCCGTCGGGCCGATCATCAGAATATTTTTGGGGGTAACTTCTTCGCGGATGTCCTCGGGCAGCTGGGCGCGGCGGTAGCGGTTGCGCAGGGCCACGGCCACGGCGCGCTTGGCCTCGTCCTGACCGATGATGTATCGATCCAGCTCGCGAACGATCTCGCGGGGGGTAAGCTCAGTCATTTGATTTCTCCTTTCGGCTTGCAGAGGATCCGCCCCAACGGGGCCTCACACCTGCGCGGGCCTCAGACCGTTTCGACGATGATGTTGCCGTTGGTGAACACGCAGATCTCGCTGGCCACCTTCAGCGCCTTTTCGGCGATCTCGTGGGCGGGCAGATCGGTGTTCTGATAGAGGGCGCGCGCGGCGGCCAGGGCGAAGTTTCCGCCGCTGCCGATGGCCAGCACGCCGTCGTCCGGCTCGATCACCTCGCCGGTGCCGGACACCAGCAGCAGGTTGTCCTTGTCGGCGCACAGCAGCATGGCCTCCAGCTTGGCGGTCTTGTTCATCTGCCAGTCCTGGGCCAGCTCCACGGCGGCGCGGGGCAGGTTGCCGGAGTACTGGGTCAGCTTGTCCTCAAAGCGCTCGGTGAGGGCGAAGGCGTCGGAGACCGAGCCTGCAAAGCCGATCACGACCTTGCCGCCGTAGATGCGCCGCACCTTGCGGGCGGTGCCCTTCATCACGGTCTTTTCGCCCAGGGTCACCTGACCGTCTCCGGCCAGGGCGATCTTGCCGTCCCGGCGCACGGCGCAGATGGTGGTGCCGCGGAAGGGGCTACGGATTTCATTCTCACAAGTCATAGGTTTTTATCACCTCGTTCAGTGTGTCGATGGCGCGCGCGCTCAGCTTCTCGTAGCGGTTGCGCTTGCCCCGCACGCGCTCAGAAAGCGGCTCCAGAATGCCGAAGTTGGCGTTCATGGGCTGGAAGTTGGCGCTGGGGGTGGATACGTGGCGGGCGAGTGCGCCCAGAATGGTTCGTCCGGTGAAGTCAGGTTCCGGCAGACCGTTCATGGCGCAGTACAGGCCGATGGCGGCGGTCATGCCCGAGGCCGTGGATTCCATGTAGCCCTCCACACCGGAGAGCTGTCCGGCGAAGCGGAGGTAGGGATTGCCCTTGAGGGCGTAGTTCGGCCCCAGCATGTCCGGACCGTTTAAGTAGGTGTTGCGGTGCATCACGCCGTAGCGGGCGAACTCGGCGTGCTCCAGGCCCGGAATCATGGAGAACACCCGCTTTTGCTCGCCCCACTTGAGCCGCGTCTGGAAGCCCACCAGGTTGTACAGCGTCCCAGCCTCGTTCTCCTGGCGCAGCTGCACCACGGCGTAGGGCTCCTTGCCGGTGCGGGGATCCTTCAGGCCGACGGGCTTCAGCGGGCCAAAGGCCAGCGTCTGACGGCCCCGGGAGGCCAGAATCTCCACGGCCAGACAGCCCTCGAACACCAGCTTCTTCTCAAAGTCGTGCAGCTCGGCCAGCTCCGCGCCCATCAGCGCGTCGTAGAAGGCGTTGTACTCGTCCTCATTCATGGGACAGTTCAGATAGTCCGAACCCTTGTCGTAGCGGGAGGCGCGGAACACCTTGTCCATGTCCAGCGATTCGGCGGTGACGATGGGCGCAGCCGCGTCGAAGAAGTGCAGCGCCTTCGCACCGGGAAGCTGGGAGATCGCATCGGTCAGGGCGGGGTCGGTCAGCGGCCCGGTGGCGATGATGCACGGGCCGTCGGGGATGCGGTCGATCACCGCGCTCTCGAACTCCACCAGCGGGTGCTCCTTCAGCGTGCGGGTGATCTCGTCGGAGAAGCGGTGGCGATCCACCGCCAGCGCGCCGCCTGCGGGCACCCGACACCTCTCCGCCGAGGCGAGGATCAGGCCGTCGAGTGCGCGCATCTCGGCTTTCAGAAGTCCGGAGGCGTTGGTCAGATGCTCCGCCTTCAGGCTGTTGGAGCAGACCAGCTCGGCAAAGCCCTCGCTCCTGTGGGCGGGGCTGAATTTCACCGGCTTCATGTCAATGAGGCGCACGGGTACGCCCCGGCGCACCAGCTGCCAGGCGGCCTCGCAGCCCGCCAGACCTGCGCCGACGATGGTCACGCGCTCCTTATTCATCGCCGCCTCCGTTTTCCACCTGAACCCGGTGGCGGCAGTTTTCGTTCACGCAGACGTGGAACAGCGTGTCCTTGGGGCCGGATTTGAGCACCATGCGCTCGCCGCAGACGGGGCACTTGTCGGCCACGGGGCGATCCCAGGACACGAAGTCGCACTCGGGGTACTTCTCGCAGCCGTAGAACTTGCGGCCCTTGCGGCTGATGCGCTCCAGCAGCTCCCCGCCGCACTTCGGGCAGGGCACGCCGATGTTCTTCGGCAGCGCCATGGTGAAGCGGCACTCGGGGAAGTTGGGACAGGCCAGGAACTTGCCGTAGCGGCTCATCTTGTAGACCATCATCGCGCCGCACTTTTCGCAGGGCACGTCGGACACCTGATCCTCGATGGCCACCTTTTCGATGTTCTTGTCGGCTTCCTCCAGCGTCTTTTCAAAGGGGCCGTAGAAGTCCGCGATGACGCTGTGCCACTCGGCCTTTCCGGCCTCGACCTCGTCCAGCTCCTCCTCCATGCCGGCAGTGAAAGCGATGTCCACGATGTTGGGGAAGTTCTTGCACATCATGTCGTTGACGATCTTGCCCAGCTCCGTGGGGATCAGGCGCTTGTTCTCCCGGGCCACGTAGCCGCGGCTGATGATGGTGGAGATGGTGGGCGCGTAGGTGGAGGGGCGGCCGATGCCCTTCTCCTCCAGCGTGCGCACGAGACTCGCCTCGGTGTAGCGCGGCGGGGGCTGGGTGAAGTGCTGGTCGGGCTGAATCTCGCCCGCCTCGGCGGTCATGCCCTCTTCAAGCTCGGGCAGGTTGTTCACGCTGGCCTCCTCAGCCGCGTCGTCCTGACTCTCCTCGTAGACCGCCGTGAAGCCCGCAAAGCGCAGCTTCTGGGCATTGAAGTGGAAGCGCGCGCCGGTGCTGGCGTCAATGTCCACCGACAGCGTGTCGTACACGGCGGGGGTCATCTGGCTGGACACGAAGCGCTCGTAGATCAGCTTGTAGAGCTTGAACTGGTCCCGGGACAGCGAGGCCTTGATCGCGTCCGGGCGGCGCAGGATGTCCGTGGGGCGGATGGCCTCATGGGCGTCCTGGGCGGAGGAGCGGGTCTTGTAGATGTTGGGCTTCTCCGGCAGGTATTCGGCGGAGTAGTTGTCCGCGATCATCGCGCGCACGGCCTCCAGGGCCTCGTCGGCGATGCGGGTGGAGTCAGTACGGATGTAGGTGACCAGACCCTGGCTGCCCTCGCCGGCGATTTCCACGCCCTCGTAGAGCTGCTGGGCGATCTGCATGGTCTTTTGGGTGGTGAAGCCCAGCTTGCGGCTGGCCTCCTGCTGGAGATTCGAGGTGGTGAAGGGCGCGGCGGGGTACTTGCGGCGCTCACCCTTCTTGATGATGGACACGCGGAACGTCGCGTCACGGCAGGCGTCCACCACGGCCTGGGCCTCCTGCTGGTTGTGCAGCTCGGCCTTGTCGCCGCCGAAGCCGGTGAAGCGGGCGCTGACCTTCGCCTTGCCGATGGTGAAGGGCGCGGAGATGGTCCAGTACTCCTCGGGCACGAAGATGTCGATCTCCTCCTCCCGGTCGCAGATCATCTTCGTAGCCACCGACTGCACGCGGCCTGCGCTCAGGCCCTTCTTGACCTTGCGCCAGAGCAGCGGACTGATCTTGTAGCCGATCAGGCGGTCCAGCACGCGGCGCGCCTGCTGGGCGTTGACCAGATCCATGTTGATGGTGCGGGGGTTCTTCACCGCCGCCTTCACGGCCTTGGACGTGACCTCGTGGAATTCGATGCGGCAGGGTGCGTCCTCGTCGATGCCCAGAACGTTCGCCAGATGCCAGGAGATTGCCTCGCCCTCGCGATCCGGGTCAGTCGCGAGGTAGATCTTGGAGGCGCTGCGGGCCTCCTTGCGGATGCGGTTGAGAATTTCGCCGCGGCCGCGAATGGTGATGTATTTCGGCTCGAAGCCGTGTTCAACGTCTACGCCGATCTGCGACTTGGGCATGTCGCGCACGTGGCCCTGTGAGGCTTCAACCTTGTAACCCCGGCCCAGAAACTTGCCGATGGTCTTGGCCTTTGCGGGAGATTCGACGATAACGAGCTTGTTTGCCATGTGTTTCCTCCGTTGTGGCTGAATCCCGCCCGAGATTTTCTGCGGGATCCGAATTTGAGCGGATCAAAGATACGCGCGGTACATGCCGCCCGGCACTTTTACTATTATTCCCCGAAGTTCCAACATTGTCAAGTGGGAATTTAGCTTTGCGATCGGAAAATCCACCAGATTTGCCAGTTCGTCAAAGGACAATTCCTGCTCCAGCAGGGGCTGAACGATCTTGTCGTCCTCGGGATCCAGCTCCAGCTTCGGCCTGGGCGCTGCTGTGGCTGCGTCCTCGCGCGCGGCCCAGCGGTAGTGCTCCAGGATGTCCCAGCCCGAGAGCGCGGGGATCGCGCCCTCCACGATCAGCCGGTTCGGCGCGGCGCTCAGCGGGGAGTAGATCGAGCCGGGCACGGCGAACACGTCCCGGTTCTGATCCAGGGCGGCGTTGACGGTGATCATCGCGCCGGACTTCTCCTTGCCCTCCACGATCAGCACGCCCTGACTCAGGCCGCTGATGATGCGGTTGCGGGCGGGGAAGTGGGCGCGCAGCGGCGGCATTCCCGGCAGGTACTCCGATACCACCGCACCGCCGCCGTCCAGGATGCGGTGGTAGAGCTCCTCGTTCTCCGGGGGATAGATCACGTCCGCGCCGCAGCCCAGCAGGGCGATGGTTTTCCCGTAGGCGATGAGCGCGCCCTCGTGGGCGGCGGTGTCGATGCCGTTGGCCATGCCGCTTATGATGGTCACGTCCTCCCGGGAGAGCACCTCGGCAAACTCCCTTGCGGCGCGCTGGCCGTCGCGGGTGCAGCGCCGGGAGCCCACGATGGCGAAGCTGCGCTCGTTCACCAGCGGACATTCGCCCAGCACGTACAGCGTGGCGGGCGGATCGTAGATGCGGCTGAGAAGCTCGGGATAGTCGTCGCTCAGGCGGGTGACGGCGCGCATGCCGCACCTCTCCAGCCGGGCAAAGAGCGCATAGAAGTAGCCTTCGCTCCGGGCCTCGCGCAGCTTCTTCAGCGCCGGCGGCGGGAGGATTTCCTTCATCTTATCATCGTGCGCATTGTCCCACACGCTTCTCGCGTCGCCGTAGACGCTGATGAGCTGGTAGAAGCGCTTCAGACTCAGGCCCTCGATGCTGCTGAGCCAGATCCAGTATTGCTCCATCGGACTGAGATTCATGCGTTACCCCCAGTATTTTCGATCCAGCGTGCGGTATTGTACGGCCTCGGAGACGTGCTCGGCCTCGATGCGCTCCGAGCCCGCCAGATCGGCGATGGTCCGCGCCACCTTCAGCACGCGGGTGTAGGCGCGGTTGGAGAGCTTGAGCCGTTCGCAGGAGAGCAGAAGCAGCTGATGCGCCTCGTCGCTGGTCTTGCAGGCGGCGTTCAGGTTCCGGGCGGAGAGCTGGGCGTTGATGCGGATGCCGTCGGGATCGTCGGCATAGCGCCTGCGCTGAATCTCCCGCGCGGCTTCCACGCGCCTGCGGATGTCGGCGGAGCACTCCTCCGCACCCTCCCGGCTCAGGCGCTCGGCAGGGATGGACTCCACCTCGATGTGCATGTCGATGCGATCCAGCAGCGGCCCGGAGATGCGGTTCAGGTAGCGCCGGATGGCCGTCTGGGTGCAGCGGCAGGGCTGGGTGCGGCTGCCCAGGTTCCCGCAGGGGCAGGGGTTCATGGAGCACACCAGCACGAAGTTTGCCGGGTAGGTGGACTGGGCGTTGACACGGGCGATGGTCACGAAGCCGTCCTCCAGCGGCTGGCGCAGCGCCTCCAGCACGTCGCGGCGGTACTCCGGCAGCTCGTCGAGAAACAGCACGCCGTTGTGGGCCTTGGAGATCTCGCCGGGCAGGGCGTTCGCGCCGCCGCCCACCAGAGAAGCGTGGGACGCGGTGTGGTGGGGCGAACGGAACGGGCGCTCCGTCAGCAGGCCGCTGGGCGGCACCGTGCCCGCCACCGAGTGGATGCGGGTGGTCTCCAGCGCCTCGTCGAAGCGCATGTCCGGCAGGATCGTGGGCATGCAGCGTGCCATCAGCGTCTTGCCGGAGCCGGGCGGGCCGATCATCAGCACGTTGTGACCCCCGGCCGCAGCGATTTCCAGCGCGCGCTTGGCGCTCCTCTGGCCCTTGACGTGGCGGAAATCCGTGGTGAAGCTCCGCTCCCGCAGCAGCTGCTCGTAGGGAACAGTTGTGAGGGGCATGATCTCCTCCTCACCCCGGAAGTGCCGCGCCGCCTGCAGGAGCGAATCCGCGCCGAGGATGTGGATGCCCTCGATGCAGCGCAGCTCCATCAGGTTCGCCTCCGGCACCATCACGGCCCGCACGCCGCTCTGCCGGGCGTGGATCACCATGGGCAGCACGCCCCGGATCGGCCGCACGCTGCCGTCCAGCGACAGCTCACCCAGCACGCACACGCCCCGCAGCGCCTCCGGATCGATGGCACCGCTGCACGCCAGCAGTCCCAGCGCGATGGGCAGGTCGTAGGCGGGGCCCTCCTTCTTGAGGTCCGCCGGGGCGAGGTTTACGGTGATGCGCCCGCTGGGGAAGCTGAAGCCGCTGTTCTTCAGCGCCGCGCGCACACGCTCCCGGGACTCCTTGACCGACGCGTCCGGCAGGCCCACGATCTCAAACATCGGCATGCCGTTGGCCAGGTTGACCTCCGCCGTGACGGTGAAGCCGTCGATGCCGCTGAGGCCGCAGCTGGTGATGCTGGCGAGCATGGCAAGCGCCTCCTCAATTACCATATGATATCAATTTACACTATAACACGGAATATTCAAAAAAACAACAATTCATGAAAAAAGCGTTGAAAATCCTGGAACGAAAGGGCACACAGGCGCGTCTTTATACACAGAAGGAGGGATTTGTATGCGGAAGTTTGTGGCAATACTGCTGATCGCGGCCCTCGCGGTCTGCACAGCCTGCGCGGAGGCGCAGTGGTGGGACGATCCGGTGCGCGCCTTCGGCTTCGAGGCACGGATGGACGGCTTCTTCCAGCGGGATGCCTGCAGCGTGCGGGCGGAGTATGCACTGACCCTGGACGAGAGCGCACCCGGCGTGTCCGAGGCGGTGCGGGAAGCGTACGCGGGCTATGCGGAGGTGCGGCTGATCGAGTTTGGCCATTGCGAGGTTCCGCCAATCGTGCAGAGCAGCTTCGTCTGCGTTGGCGTACAGGCGGACGGAACGATGGAGATTCTCCCCACGCCCTTTGACCTGATCGCGCGCGCGTACAGCGCGGAGGTGCTGGAGGGACTGAAGATCGAAGCCTGCTGAAGCTGAATAACCGGGGGCCGCAGCGAACACCGCTGCGGCCCCCTTGTGCCTTTTAGAAGTTGTACCACTTGAACCAGCGCAGGTACTGCGCGTAGGAGCGGGCCACGGGCAGGCCGGACTCCAGGGGATAGAAGGCCACGAACAGCACAAGCGCTGCGGCCAGCAGCACGCCGGAGGTCCACTGGAAGGCCTTCGGACTGCGCTTTCGCACCCAATCCAGCATGAGCACCGTGCACAGGATGATGAAGGGCACGCTGGCGAAGTAATGATAGATGAAGGTGGAGCGCGGCACCAGCACCCAGGGCAGGAACTGGCTGGCGAAGCCGACGAGCACCAGCAGCCAGGTTCTGGGAGCGCGGCGCTTCCAGGCGACGCCGATCAGGATGAAGATCAGCGCAACCAGGCCCGTCCACCACACCGCCGGGTTGCCCATGCAGGAGATGGAGGAGATCATGCCCTCGGGCATGTAGGTCGTGCCGGAGTAGTACCACATGGGCCACCAGATCACGGGCCACTGATACCAGGGCGAGCGGAAGTAGTGGGTATCGCCGCCGAGGCCCGCGTGGTAGCTCAGCATGTCCTTCTGCCGCTGAATGACGCGATCCAGGCGCTGCTTGCTGAACATGTCCCAGATGCTGGTCACGCCCTCGTAGCGCAGCTGCGGATAGTAGGAGAGGTAGTAGATCAGCAGCGGGATGGCAATGAAGAAGATCAGGCAGAAGAACACGGTGTCCAGCGCCCGGATGTTCCACTCCCTGCGATCCTCCCGCAGGTTCTTGCGCTCGGCAAACAGCTTCCAGAAGAAGATCACAGCCAGGCCCACGGCGGCGTACGCGCCGATCCACTTGGTTGCGATGGCCACGCCCATGGTCACGCCGCAGAGCCCCAGGGGCACCAGCGTGCGGCCCAGCGAGACCTGCTTCCAGTCCATCTGGAAATAGCGGAACATGAACAGGTACATCAGCATGATCCAGAACACCGCATAGGAGTCGATGGTGGCGATGCGGGTCTGGGTGAAGTGCATGCTGTCCAGCGTCATCAGGCACATGGCGATGAAGGACAGCTTCGTGGACTTGGTCAGCTGCTTGGCCAGCAGGTACATCAGCGGCACCATCAGCACGCCCATCAGCGTGCCCATGAAGCGCCAGCCGAAGGGGGTCATGCCGAAGATCTCGATGCCCAGCGCCATCAGTGCCTTGCCAAGCGGCGGGTGCGTCCACTCGTAGATGTACATATCGCCCTGCGTCATCTCGTAGGCGGTGCGGGCGTGATAGATCTCATCGAAGTAGGTGCCGTTCAGGTAGCTCGGCGTGCGCGCCACGCAGTCCTGCTCGTCCAGCAGCAGCGCGGGATCGGTGGCGAACTCGGCAAGCTCGCCGCTGCGGGAGGCGATGGTTGCCTCGATCAGTTCGTCATCCTCGCCCCAGAAGCCGAACTCGCTCAGCGTCAGCCCCGCGCTCTGTGCCGTGATGCGCACGTAGCGGGCGGTCTGGAAGGGATAGGGATTCTCGGAGGTGGCGTAGGTGATCCAGGCCGTGCCGTCATCTGTGGGCACGGTCTCCCGGTACAGCACGTTGAGATCCTCGTCCATGGGCACGTAGTAGATCCAGCGGAAGATTTCGCCCTGCTTGTACTTCGCGCAGCACGGCTCCGTCCAGACCTCGCCGTCATTGGAGAGCTCCACGGTGAAGCTGGTGTTGCAGATGCCGCCGTAGTAGATCATCTGGAAGGGCTGCGTCGCTCCCAGGTCGAACACGATGTTCTCGCCCGACTGGCTGGAGACCCAGCTGGTCTGGGGCGCATCGGTCACGCCCAGGTTCGTAAAGGCCACCACCGAGTAGACCAGCGTCACGACGAGCATCAGGATGCAGTCGATGCGCCTGAGGTGCAGGCGGTGATCCTTCCCCTTCGCCGGATCGTCGCAGACCGGCTTCGCAGGCGCAGCCTTGCCGCCGATGCGCTCCACCAGGCGGCGCTTGCCATCCGCATCCGGCCCGGACAGCGGGCGCACGCGATGGAAGGCGCAGATGTCCAGGCACACCCAGCACAGGTAGAGGGCGTTGATCACGTTGATCAGCGACAGCAGCGCATTCAGCCACTGCTCCGAGGCCTGCAGGTGCCCGTAGTTGCCCGCACCCATGCCGCCCTGGAGCACCAGCAGCTCGTTCATGGCCGCAGTGCAGGTCGTCACGGTGAGGGAGGCCAGCAGGCGCTTGTCGCGATCAAAGGCGTAGGCCAGCGTCAGCAGCAGCAGCGCCGGGAAGATATAGCGCTCGTGGATCATCGGCCCGAAGGTGCAGATCAGCACGATCAGCAGGCCGCCCGTGAGCAGCAGGTGGTGGGGCTTCTTCGATTTCAGATACAGGAAGCCCGCGTAGACGTAGGACGCGCCGAACAGAATCCAGGCAAACACCGTCCAGCCGATCTGGGCGGAGGTTGCCGTCCAGTTGAAGCCCAGCAGCGTGTACAGGTTCAGCGTGTTGATCGTCAGATAGGAATAGCTGCCCATGGTGCTGCCGTACAGCTCGTAAAGCCAGGTCACCGGGCGCACGAGGGCCTCGGCGACGCCGTTCGCGCTGCCGAGGCAGAACACGAAGGCCATGCCATAGAGCAGCGCCAGCGCGGCGACCACGCCGTCGACGAAGCTGAGGATGCGGGCCTTGCTGGGCTTGCGCACCAGATTGACCACGATGGCGAACAGGCCCAGCGGCGCAAAGAGCATCGCCTGGGGCTTGATGAGCATGGCTCCCGCAAAGGCCAGCAGGGAGGAGAGATACTTTTCATCCGCCGCCTGCAGCGCGCACAGCACCACCAGCAGTGTGAACACCGAGTCGATCTGTCCCCACGCGGCGGAATCGATCAGCACCGCCGGGTTGAAGGCGTAGAACAGCGCAAGCGCCGCGCTGAGGTTCGGGTGCAGCCCCTTGCGCTTGGCCGTGCGCCAGATCAGCAGCGCGCCCAGCAGGTCGCAGAGGATGGGAAGCAGCTTCAAAAGCGCAAGATGCGCGCCGCCCTGCATCGGCAGGTTCAAAAGGTTGCGCAGCGCAGCCACCGGCCACAAAAGCAGCATATATCCCGGAGGATAGTCGCAGAAGTAGTCCGGGGCGTAGAAGTTGGCGATTCCGTTTGCATAGATGCGCTCCGACCAGCCGGAGAAGCAGTTGATGTCGGTGTTGTAGCCGCGCACCGTGACCGCCAGCACCAGGCGCACGACCAGCGCGATGGCCAGGCCGATCCACAACGCAAGCCGGGCATGCCGTTCGCCTCCGCGATCCAGCGCCCCGGCAGGGTCGCCCTCCAGGCGGTGACTGCGGCGCGCCAGCGCCAGAATCAGCACCGCGTACAGCGCAGCCAGCAGCAGATACGCCTCGGTGTTGCGCTGGGGCATCTCATCGTCCGTCTCTGTATCTGCGGAGGAGCTGCCGGAGGACTGGTGCTTCTCCAGGGAGAAGACCTCCACATTCTCGGGCCGTTCGTCCAGCTTCACGACCTCCACATTGTCGAAGTACGCGCTGCCGGTGTTGAGAGCGCCGTAGCCGCCCACGCGCAGCATCAGCGTAACCTCGGTCTGATCCTCGCCGGTCTTGCCGCAGACGGCGATCTCCCGCCACTCCCCTGCGGTGTCCGACACCGATTCGGAGTAGACGAAGGTATCCCGGAAGGACAGCGTGGCGCCGTAGTCGCCGTCTCCGCAGTTCTCGGCGCGCACCATGCAGCTGAAGCGGTAGTAGCTGTCCGGCTCCACGGCGATGGTCTGGATAAAGCGCGCGTCGTTTTCGTCGGCGTTGACCACCACGGCGCAGTTGCCGTCGTAGCCGTCCTCCGACACGTACAGCCTGCTCACGCCTGCATCGGTGTACCACATGTCCCGCTGCCAGCCGTCGGGCATGCCGGACGAATCGACCTCGGAAAAATCGCCGTTGACGGCCAGATTTTCGGTCTCGGCAAGCGCCGCTAAAGCGCAGAGCATCAGCAGTGCGAGCAGGGTGCAAAAGAATCTCTTCATTTTAAATGGAAGCTCCTTGTGTGCATAATCATCCAACTTTATCTTTTCCATATCGTCAACCGAAATCCCTCCGTCGGACTGGGACAAAAAAGGTACATTTCCGAAAACGCACAGAAAAGCAGGCCGCGAAGGGAACTCGCGACCCGTGATATTGGGATGTCGTGGTTTGGAAGGCCCGGTCAGAGCGTATCGAGGAACTCCTTGATGCGGTCGATGGCCTTCTGGATGTTTTCGTTGGAGGAAGCCGCGCTGCAGCGGATGTGGCCCTCGCCCAGCGCGCCGAAGGCCGTGCCGGGAACGGCGGCGACCCTGTGGCCGTAGAGCAGCTTTTCGCAGAACTCCTCGGAGCCCAGGCCGGTTCCCTTCACCGAGGGGAACACGTAGAACGCGCCCAGCGGCTCGTGGCAGGACAGGCCCGCCTCCCGGAAGCCGCTCACCAGCATGCGGCGGCGGCGGTCGTAGGCGGCCACCATGCGCTGCACGTCGGCAAAGTCGGTGTCGAAGCCCACGCGCAGCGCCTCCACGCCAGCGTACTGGCTGGCGATGGGCGCGCAGAGCATGGTGTACTGGTGGATGCGGCAGAGCACCTTCATCAGCTCCTTCGGCCCTGCGGCGTAGCCGAGCCTCCAGCCGGTCATGGCGAAGGCCTTGGAGAAGCCGTTCAGGGTGATGGTGCGCTCCCACATGCCGGGGATGGCGGCGAAGGAGACGTGCTTCTCCTCGCCGTAGGTCAGCTCGGCGTAGATTTCGTCGTGGATGACCACGATGTTGGTGCCCTTCAGCACCTGCGCGATGGCCTCGTAGTCCGCGCGCGTCATGATGCCGCCGGTGGGGTTGTTGGGATAGGGCAGGATCAGCGCCTTGGTTTTCGGCGTGATGGCGGCGCGCAGCGCCTCGGGGGTCAGCTTGAAGGCGTGCTCCATGTCCGTGGGCACGGGCACGCATTTTCCGCCTGCGAAGGTGATGCAGGGCATGTAGGAGACATAGCTGGGATCGGGCACCAGCACCTCGTCACCCGGCTCCACCAGCGCGCGGATGGCCAGGTCGATGCCCTCGCTGGCGCCCACCGTGACCAGAATTTCGTTCTCCGGGTTGTACTCCGGGCCGAAGCGCTCCTGCTGATAGCGGGCGATCCACTGCCGCAGCTCCAGCAGGCCCCAGTTGCTGGTGTAGTGGGTGTGGCCGGAGCGCAGGGAATAGATGGCCGCGTCGGTGTAGTTCCAGGGGGTGCGGAAGTCCGGCTCGCCCACGCCCAGGGACACCACGTCGTCCATCACATTGACGATGTCAAAAAATTTTCGTATGCCCGACGGCGGCACATCGGCCACCCGGCGGCAAAGTACCTGTTCGTAATTCACGGCGTCACCTTCAATCGCAGGTCCTCGGTGGTTTCATCCATCAGAACGCCCTGATCCTTGTACTTCTTCAGCACAAAGTGGGTGGCGGTGGAGATCACATGCTCGATGGTAGACAGCTTCTCCGCCACGAACAGCGCCAGCTGGCGCATGGTGCGGGCCTTCATGTTGACCAGCAGGTCGTAGCCGCCGGACATGAGGTACACGCTGGAGACCTCCTCGAAGCGGTAAATCTGCTCCGCGATGGCCTCGAAGCCCTCGCCGCGCTGGGGCGTGACGCGCACCTCGATCATGGCCTCCACCTGATCCACGTCCACGCGCTCCCAGTTCACCAGCGCCGGATACTTCAGAATGATGCGCTGGCGCTCCAGGCGGGCGATGGTGTCGGCAATCGTGGCCTCAGATTCGCCCAGCATCACCGCGATCTGGGAGATGGGCGTGCGCGCGTCTTCGGTCAGAATGTTCAGAATGCTCATTTCCGTCTTTTCCATGAGATGAATCCCTCCGTTTCCCTATATAATGGTAGATTTTCGGGCGCTCAGAACAGGTCGGTGGCGTCGAACGCGCCCTCGATGTGCTGAATTTCGCCCGGGAGTATCTCGATCACGTCGAAGCGAATCTTTGAATCGGACAGGCCGTTTTCCTGCATGTAGAGCGCCGCCGCGTGGGCGATGCGCGTTTGCTTCTCCCGATTGACCGCCTCGGCGGGCCGTCCGTAGCCCAGGTTGGATCGTCGCTTGACCTCCACGAAGGCCACGGTGCCCCGCTTGCGGGCAACCACGTCGATCTCGCCCCGGCCCCGACGCACGTTGCGGTCGAGGATCGTCCAGCCGCGCCGCGTGAGGTAGGCGCAGGCCGCGTCCTCCCCCGCGCTTCCGTAGGCCCGGCGGTTCACTTCTTCTCCCCCAGGATCCCAGCGATGAAGCTTCTGCGGTGCTCCGGGCAGGGCCCGTACTTCTTCAGCGCCGCGATGTGCTCCGCCGTGCCGTAGCCCTTGTTCCGGGCGAAGCCGTACATGGGGTACTTCGCGTCCAGCCCGATCATGTAGCGGTCGCGGGTCACCTTGGCGATGACGCTGGCCGCGCCGATCATGTAGCTCAGCGCGTCGCCGTGGATCAGCGGGCGAATCTCACCGGGCAGGTGCAGGCCCGTCACCGCGTCGATGAGGAAGGTGCCGTCAAAGTCCGCGCCGCAGCTCTCCATGGCCCGCTTCGTGGCGTTCAGGATGTTGATCTCGTCGATCACCTCCGGGCCGATGAAGCAGGTGCGGCAGTAGTCGGCGGCCTCCCGAAGCGGCTCGAACAGCGCCTCGCGCTTCTTTTCGCTGAGCTTTTTGGAGTCGTCCACGCCCAGCACCAGTTTGTCCCGGGGGATGGAGATGCAGGCGGTGACCACCGGCCCCGCCAGCGGGCCGCGGCCCACCTCGTCGATGCCGGCGATGCGCTTTCCCGCGTCCCACAGCTCCGTCTCGATCTGCGTCAGGCGCAGCAGCTTCTCCTGCGGGGTTTCCCGCCTGCGCTTCGGCTTGTCGGTCTGCATGTCTGTACCTCCCCGCGCTCAGGCCCTGTCCGGCGCGCGCTCGATGGTGATCTTCCCGGCCTTGCCCGCGCGGAACTCGTCCAGCACCAGTGCGGCGGCGCGATCCACGTCGGGCCGTCCGCCGGAGATCAGCCAGCCACGTCCCCTGCACGCGGCCTCCAGCGCAAGCTGGGGATCGTCGTAGATTTCGCCCTCGGGCAGCTTGAAGCGCGCGGCGACGGCGGCGGGGTTGATGGCCTGCAAATGCATCAGCAGCTGGCCCGCAAGCTCCTCGGTGTTCATGATCTGGTCGCGGATGGAGCCCAGGTAGGCCAGCAGCCGCGCGCTGTCCTGATCGTCCATGCGGGGCGGCAGCATGCCGGGGGTGTCCAGCAGCTCCAGATACGGCCCGATCTTCACCCACTGGTTGGAGCGGGTCACGCCCGGACGGTCGCTGGCCTTGGCGATGCCGGAGCCGTGGATGCGGTTGATGAAGGTGGACTTGCCCACGTTGGGGATGCCGATGATCATCAGGCGCACGGTCTTCTTCACGCCGCGCGCGGCGGCGCGCTCCACGGCGGGGCGGGTGGCCTCCTGAATGCGGGCGAGGATCTCCTTGGTCTTGCCGCCGTTGGAGTTGAAGCGCATGGCAGTAAGGCCCTGGCTGCGGAAGTACTCCACCCAGCGTGCGGTCTCCTTATCGTCGGCCAGGTCGGCCTTGTTGAGAATCAGAATGCGGGCCTTGCCGCGGGTGAGCTTCTCCAGATCCGGATTGCGGGTGGCCAGCGGCGCGCGCGCGTCGCAGAGCTCGATGACGGCGTCCACTGCGCGCAGCTGATCCTGAAGCAGGCGGCGGGACTTGGCCATGTGGCCGGGATACCAGTTGATTTGCGGCATGGTGCATAACTCCTGATCTATCAAATATTGGCTGTCCATGGGGACAATCCTGCCGCGCAGCAAAAATTTTGCGGAATCTGCGCGGATTTATAAAAAATGAGAACCACGCAATCGCGGTTCTCAATTCCGGTTGGAAATTAGGTTCTTTCCTTAACCTTGGCTGCCTTGCCGCTGAGCTTACGCAGATAGTAGAGCTTCGCGCGACGGACCTTACCACGGCGGACAACGGTGATGCTGTCGACGCGGGGGCTGTGCAGCGGGAACGTGCGCTCGACACCAACGCCATAGGACGTGCGGCGAACGGTGAACGTTTCGCGAACGGAACCGTTGCGGCGGGCGATGACCACGCCTTCAAAGGCCTGCAGACGCTCGCGGGAGCCTTCAACAACCTTCACCTGAACGCGGACGGTGTCGCCGACTGCGAACTGGGGGATGTTGGTCTTGAGCTGGGCGCTCTCGATGGAACGGATGATCTCATTCATTGGGGATTTCCTCCTTCCTCACAAGGACGTTCGTAACCCTGCTGGGCAGAGGACCGTCCGATATCACAACGATTATTATAACAGAAACCCACCCGCCCGGCAAGCATAATTTCTGTTAAAAAGCGCCGGAAGGGCAGGTTTTTGGCATGCTTCAGGCCCTGGCAAGGTAGATTTCGCCCTTGTTGGAAGTCGCCGCCGTCCAGGAGAGGTCGGCTGCCGTCAGCACGGCGCAGTCCGGGAGCGTCCCGATAGCCTCGCAGTTTTCCACCTCGAAGCCCAGGCCCTCCCGGTTGAGGTAGAGGGTGGCCGCGCCGGAGAGGCCGTCCGGCAGGGCATTCACAGCTTCGCAGGGCGCATATCCCATGGAGAACGCCTGGTACAGGTAGCCCACGTGCCGCCGACCGGAGAAGCACATCTTCTTCGCAGCCTTGCGGTTTTCCGTGGGAACGAAGGCGGCAAACCAGGCCTTGGGATGGGCCTGCTCCGCAAACATCTCCATGCGCCGTGCGCGCACGCCGCGCGTCTCCAGCTCCGCCAGAAATTTTTCGGCAAGCTCGATTCTTCGCAGAGTCTCCCGATCTTCGTCGCTGAGGGGCGCGCTCTGAAGCAGCTCGGGACGGCGCTCACGGGTGATTGTAAGCGCCTCGCGCCGCCGCCAGGCCTCGATGTCCGCGTGCACGCCGTTCAGCAGCACCTCCGGCACCTTCATCCCCCGGAACTCCGCCGGGCGGGTGTACTGGGGGTACTCCAGCAGGCCCATGGAGAAGCTCTCGTCCTGGCTGGACTCCTCGCAGCCCAGCACGCCGGGGATCAGCCGCGCCACCGCGTCCACCGTAACCAGCGCGCCCAGCTCGCCGCCGGTGAGCACGTAGTCGCCGATGGACAGCTCCTCGTCGATGCACAGATCCAGCGCCCGCTGGTCCACGCCCTCGTAGTGGCCGCAGAGGAAGAGCAGGGAATCGCACTTTGCGTACTCCTCCACGATCCTCTGGTTCAGCGTGCGGCCCCGGGGCGACATGTAGATGCGCCGCATGCCCGGTTCCTGGTTCGCCTCGATGGCATCCACCACCGGCTGGGGCAGCATCACCATGCCCGCACCGCCGCCGAAGGGATAGTCATCGGTGTTCTTGTGCTTATTTTGGGCGTAGTCGCGGATGTTGATCAGCTCCACGTCCAGATGGCCTGCCCGGATCGCCCGGCCCAGGATGCTCCCCTCCAGCATCGGCTTGAGCATCTCCGGGAACAGGGTCAGGATCTTAATCCTCATCGTCGTACACCGCCACCTCGGCCATGCGCGCGCTGTCCAGCAGCATCACGCCCGCCGCAAGGTCGACCTTCACCACCACGCTCTTGAGCGCCGGAACCAGCACCTCGCCGCGCTTTCCCTTGAACACGTACACGTCGTTGCCGCCGGGCTGCATCACGTCGATCAGCTCGCCGATCTCATTTCCGTCCGTCAGCACGCCCTTCAGGCCGATCAGGTCGCAGATGAAGGCCGAGTCCTCGTCCAGCTCCACCGCGTGGGTGCGGTCGATGTACAGCAGCGTTCCGCGCATCTCCTCCGCGTCGTTGCGGCTGTTCACGCCCTCCATGCGGAAGAACACCGCGTCCGCGCCGGCGCGGCGCACCGAGATGTTCACCCGGCGATACTTCCCGTCCTCCTCCACGAAGGCGTAGGTCATGCCCTCAAAGCGCGCGGGGTCGCAGGTGATGGGCCGCAGCTTCAGTTCGCCCTGCACGCCCTGGGGCTTGGTGATTTCACCGATCAAGAGATAGTCCTGCATCGTCGTCCTCCGAATCCTTTCATTCATGGGGATATTATACCGCCAACGCCCGCGCGCGCACAAGCATGGACGTGAAAAAAGCCCTCGGAAAATATTTCGATTAACGGAAATTTCTATTGACAAGCATAAGCTGCATCGTTATAATAAGTCAGAGCTTATGACTGCCACAAGGCAGCCATGAATATGAAGGAGAAATGCATATGAAGAAGGTACTTGCTCTGGTTCTGGCCGTCATCATGCTGATGGCAGTTGCGGCCGCGGAGACCGTCAACACCAAGGAAACCATCAAGGTCGGCGTGGTTCAGCTCGTGGACATGGCCGACTCCGACAGCGCCTACGAGGGCATGCTGGCCACCATCGCGGAGGCCGGCCTGTCCGACAAGATCATCGTGGAGCGCCAGAGCGCCGCAGGCGACGCGGGCACCATGACCACCATCATCCAGGGCTTCGTGGACGGCGGCTACGACCTGATCGTGCCGGTGCTCACGCCTCCGGCTCAGGCTGCGGTGAACATCTGCGGCGGCGAGATTCCGATCATCTTCATGTCCGTGGTCGACCCGGTCTACTCCAAGATCGTGCCCGACTGGGACAGCGTGAGCCCGGAATATCTGGCCACCGGCACCTCCAACACCATCCCGGCGGACCTGATGATCGAGACCGCCAACGACATCACCCCCATCGCTGAGGGCGAGAAGATCTGCATCATGTACAACACCAGCCAGAACAACGCCCAGTGCACCATGGAGGCGGCTGCGGCCTACTGCGATTCCATGGGCTACGCCTACGACGTGGTTGGCTACACCGACGTTCCGGACTCCGTGACTCAGGCCAACGCCCTGGATCCCGACGAGTACGCCTACGTCTACGTCGCGCTGGACAGCGTCATCGCCGCCAACTTCAACCAGCTGGGCGAGACCCTGACCGAGATGGGCATCCCGGTCTACGGCGTTGCGGACGCAATGACCAAGGGCGGCGCGCTCTGCTCCTACGGCGTGGACTACACCATCGTGGGCAACATGACCGGCGAGATGATCGTCGAGTGGTACAACGGCACGGCCCTGGAGGACATGCCCTGCCGCCGGTACAGCGAGTTCAACCTGGTCATCAACAGCGACGTGCAGGCGGCCCTGGGCATCGAGCTGCCGGAGGACTACGCCGCGCAGGCAACCTACGTGACCACCGTGCGCGCGAACTGATCTGCAATTGCGCGGGGAGCCTCGCTCCCCGCTTTTTGCTTTCGCGCAAAAAGCGGTAAAGGCCGCTGTGCGATATACTTATGATTGAAGGAGCAATCCACATGACCAACCAAATCCTGGGTGCGCTGGAGCTGGGACTCGTCTACGGCCTGATGGTGCTCGGCGTATTCATCACGTTCCGCATCCTGAAGGTGCCGGATCTGACGGTGGACGGCAGCATCACGCTGGGCATGGCGGTGTGCGCCATGCTGACCAACGCGGGACATCCCGGCGTCGCGCTGATCGTCGCAATGATCGCGGGCGCACTGGCGGGCTGCATCACGGCCTTCCTCCAGACGAAGGCCAAGATTCCGCCGATTCTGGCGGGCATCATGACCATGTCCGGCCTGTACTCCATCAACCTGCTGATCATGGACAACGGCAAGCCGAACATCTCCATCCTCGGCTCCCCCACGCTGTTCTCCATGTTCCAGGATGCCACGGGTCTTGACAAGCACGCCTCGCGCATCATCGTGGGCTTCCTGCTCTGCGCGGCGGTGGTTGCGCTGGTGGAGTTCTTCTTCACCACCCACGTGGGCCTGTGCATCCGGGCAACGGGCGACAACGAGGCCATGGTGCGCGCCACCTCCATCTCCACCGTGAAGATGAAGTGGATCGCCCTGGCGATGGCGAACGCCTGCGTGGCGCTCTCCGGCGCGATCTACACCCAGTACATTGGCTCGGCGGACGTGACGGCGGGCAGCGGCACGGTGGTCATCGGCTTCGCGTCGGTCATCATCGGCGAGACGGTCTGCGTGAAGAAGACCCTGAAGGTGCAGCTGATCTCCACCATCGTGGGCAGCGTGCTCTACCGTATCATCATCGCCGTGGCCATCAAGACGAACCTCTTCCCCACCTACTTCCTGAAGTTCGTTTCGGTGTTCATTATCGCCGTTGCGCTGTCGGTCAAGCCGCTGCGCAATTGGATCAATGAACGAAAGAACCGCCAGCGCAGAATGCGCGAGGCCGCGAAGGGAGGTGCGCAGGATGCTTGACATTTGCAACGTCTACAAGACCTTCGCACCCGGCACGGTGAACGAAAAGAGGGTGCTCAAGGACCTGTCGCTGCACATGGCTCCCGGCGACTTCGCCACCGTCATCGGCTCCAACGGCGCGGGCAAGACCACGCTGTTCAACGCCATCGCCGGAACCTTCCTCACCGACGAGGGTCAGATCTTCATCGGCGGCGAGGACATGACCTTCAAGCCCGAAACCTACCGCGCGCGGGTCATCGGCCGCATCTTTCAGGACACGATGATGGGCACCGCGCCGAACATGACCATCGAGCAGAACCTGGCCATCGCCTACGCCAGCACCAAGAAGGGTCTGCGCCCGGCGATCACCCGCGCCGACCGCGCCTATTTCCGGGACACCCTCGCGCGCCTGAACATGGGGCTGGAGGATCGGATGAAGACGAAAATGGGTCTGCTCTCCGGCGGTCAGCGCCAGGCGATCACGCTGCTGATGGCGGTCATCGTCACGCCGGACATCCTGCTGCTGGACGAGCACACCGCCGCGCTGGATCCGCTGACGGCGGAGAAGGTGCTCGCCATCACCAAGGAGGTCGTGGCGGAGAAGCACATCACCACGCTGATGATCACCCACAACATCGCCTCGGCGCTGGAGCTGGGCAACCGCACGCTGATGATGGATGACGGACAGATCGTGCTGGATCTCTCCGGTGAGGAGCGCGCCAGCCTGAGTGTGGAGGGTCTCTTGCAGAAGTACCGCGAGGTCAAGGGCAAGATGCTGGACAACGACCGCATTCTGCTGTCCTGACCGACTGAAATGGGAGGAAGAACTATGATTCTCAACTTTGATTCCATACCGGAAACCGTGCTCAAAAACTTCAAGGGCGGCGAAAAGAGCACCGCCGCGCACATGTTCGTCGATCCCCTGTGCCGCATCATGCGCGGACGGCTGGAGAGCGGCGCAAGCATCGGCCTGCACACCCACGAGGACAGCTGCGAGATCGTCTACTGCTTCTCCGGCAGCGCGAAGGTGATCTACGACGGTGCGGAGCTGCGGCTCTCCGCCGGCGAGGCCCACTACTGCCCCAAGGGCCATAGCCACACCGTCATCAACGACACCGACGGGGAGATGCAGTTCCTCGCCATCGTTCCCCAGCAATAAGCGGCAGGCAGGGCCTGCAGCCACATGCCTATCGGCGTTTGAGCGAACGCACCTCTGCCCCCATAGATTCAAGGGGCAGAGGTGCTGTGTCTCTTTCCTTATGGTTCTGTATCTGTAAGCACGAAACCCGCCTCGGCGGCTATGAGGCGGGTTTCTTACGTCCGGTTCAACCGAGCTACCACATGTCTGAATTTTATCTCATCCCGCTGCCCTCAGCCTCCCTTGTGTAAAAAGCAGTCGCGGCTCCTTTGGAGACGCGACCAGCCCGGACGAATCCTTCGGATTCCAGTCCGGCGCTGCTAGCCGCTGCGCAAAGGCGCAGTGCGGCTAGTGCGTAAAGGGAGGTGGCACGGCGTAGCCGTGACGGAGGGATTGTGACACCCAGCCCCGCAGGTCTGGTAGGGCGGGATGCCCTCATCCCGCCGCGCGATTTTTCCTTCTGCGAAACTGCCGGGTTTAACGCTCTGTGCGTTGAATTCAGCGCTGCCATCCACTACAATAGGCCGTAAGTGAGGTGTATATTTATGAACGAGATGAAAAAGGCGGTCGTCAGCGTGCTGGGCAACGATCAGCGCGGCATCATCGCCCGCGTGACGAAGATCCTCTACGAGTACGACGTGAACATCCTCGATATTTCCCAGACCATCGTCTCCGGCCTGTTCAGCATGATTATGGTCGTGGACATCTCCTCCGAGCACTGCAACTTCGACGGCGTGTCCCAGGAGCTTACATCCCTGGGCGAGCGCCTGGGCCTGCAGATTCGCATTCAGAGAAACGAAATCTTTGATGCGATGCATCACATCTGACGGAGGAGGCAGGATCGTGTTTAATACCCATGACATCATGGAGACCCTGAAGATGATCGACCACCAGAAGCTGGACGTGCGCACGATCACCATGGGCATCTCCCTGTTCAACTGCGTCACCGACGATGAGAAGCTGCTGTGCAGCCGGGTCTACAACCGCATCGCCCGCCAGGCGGAGAACCTGGTGAAGGTGGGGCAGTCCATCGAGCGCGAGTTCGGCGTGCCCATCGTCAACAAGCGCATCTCCGTAACCCCGGCGGCGCTGATCTCCGGCGGCATCAAGCACCCCGAAAAGCTGGCGCTGGCACTGGATTCCGCAGCCAAGGAGACCGGCGTGGACTTCATCGGCGGCTACTCGGCGCTGGTGCACAAGGCCATGACCGAGGCCGACGAGCGGCTGATCCGCTCCATTCCCGAGGCGCTGGCCACCACCGACGTGGTCTGCTCCTCCATCAACATCGGCTCCACCCGTGCGGGCATCAACATGGATGCTGTGGCGCTGATGGGCCAGATCGTGAAGCAGACCGCAGAGCGCACCGCCGACAAGGACGGCCTGGGCTGCGCAAAGCTGGTTGTATTCTGCAACGCCGTGGAGGACAATCCCTTCATGGCGGGCGCGTTCCACGGCCCGGGCGAGGGCGACTGCGCGGTGAGCGTGGGCGTATCCGGCCCCGGCGTGGTGAAGGTTGCGCTGGAGAAGGTCAAGGGCGCGCCGCTCAATGTGGTGGCCGAGACCATCAAGCGCACCGCCTTCCAGATCACCCGCGTGGGCCAGCTGGTGGCCATGGAGGCCAGCCGGAGGCTTAACGTGCCCTTCGGCATCGTGGATCTGTCCCTCGCGCCGACCCCGGCGGTGGGCGACAGCGTGGCGGCGATCCTCGAGGAGATGGGCCTGGAGTGCTGCGGCACCCACGGCACCACCGCGGCCCTGGCGCTGCTCAACGACGCGGTCAAGAAGGGCGGCGTGATGGCCTCGTCCAACGTGGGCGGTCTCTCCGGCGCGTTCATCCCGGTCAGCGAGGACAGCGGCATGATCCACGCGGCGGAGGTCGGCGCGCTGAGCCTGGACAAGCTCGAGGCCATGACCTGCGTCTGCTCCGTGGGCCTGGACATGATCGCCATTCCCGGCGACACCAGCGCCGAGACCATCTCCGCCATCATCGCGGACGAGGCGGCCATCGGCATGGTGAACAACAAGACCACCGCAGTGCGCGTGATTCCCGCGCCCGGCACCAAGCCCGGCGACAACGTGGAGTTCGGCGGTCTGCTGGGCCACGCGCCGGTGATTCCGCTGAACCGCTTCGGCTCCGCCGAGTTCATCCAGCGCGGCGGCAGAATTCCCGCGCCGCTGCACAGCCTGCGAAATTAAATGTTGCATTCCACTGAAAAACGGTTATAATATATTCAGAAACCGAATTGGAGGTAAGAATTATGCAGATTACGAAGCAGACCACCATGGGCGAAATGCTCACCTACGATCGCGGCATCGCCATGGTGCTGATGCAGGCCGGCATGCATTGCATCGGTTGCCCCTCGTCCATCCATGAGTCCCTCGAGGAAGCCTGCATGGTGCACGGCATCGATTGCGACGAGGTTCTGGCGAATATTCAGAAGTATCTCGAGAGCAAGCAGTAATTT
>JBJEJN010000164.1:0-1610 GCA_051878085.1 Aristaeellaceae bacterium
AGGGCCGCCTGGAGTGGATCAAGGTCTACGGCGCGATCCTCGGCTGCGAGGACGCGGCGAACGCTGCCTATGCAGCTGCCGTCGCCGCGCTGAACGCCTGATTAGAAACAATCGCTGCGGCAGCTCCGTATGGCTGCCGCAGCCTTCCCATGGAGGTACATATGATGAAAAAAAGCATCCTGTGCATCGCGCTGTGCATCCTGCTGGCGCTGGGCGCTCTGCCCTCCATCGCGGAGGAAAAGCCGGATTTCGCCGGTCTGAAATACGAATCCAGCATGGAGCTGGTCTACGCCACGGGCTTCTCCGTGGACTACTACGAGGGCGGCTACGCGCTGATCGACGTGAAGGACAGCGCGCAGTACCTGGTCGTACCCGAGGGCATGCCGGCGCCGGAGGGCCTGGACGCGGACATTCGCGTGCTCCAGCAGCCCCTCGACAAAATCTATCTGGCGGCAACCTCCGCCATGGCGCTGTTCGACCGCCTGGACGCGCTCTCTTCCATCCGCCTGGTGGGCACCGCCGCATCGGGCTGGTACATCGACAACGCCGTTGCCGCCATCGAGCGCGGCGACATGCTCTTCTCCGGCAAGTACAGTGAGCCGGACTACGAGCTGATGATCAACGAGGGCTGCGACCTGGCCATCGAATCCACGATGATCCTGCACAGCCCCAAGGTGCAGGAGATGATCGAGCTGCTGGGCATCCCGGTGTTCATCGATCGCTCCAGCTACGAGACCCATCCCCTGGGCCGCACCGAATGGATCAAGCTTTACAGCGTGCTGGTGGACAAGGAAGCCGAAGCCGAGGCCTTCTTTGACACCCAGACCGCCATCATCGAGGAGCTGAAGGATTTCCCGAACACGGAAAAGACCGTGGCCTTCTTCTACATCAGCTCCGACGGCACCGTGAACGTGCGGGCCTCCTGGGACTACATCGCCAGCATGATCGAAATCGCGGGCGGACGCTACATCTTCCCCAATCTCTCCGACCCGGAGAGCAACCGCTCCACCGTGAGCATGACGCTGGAGCAGTTCTACGCCGCCGCCGTCGACGCGGACTACCTGATCTACAACGCCGCCATCGACAATCCCCTGCCCAATGTGGACGCGCTACTGGCCAAGAGCAACCTCTTTGCCGACTTCAAGGCGGTACGGGAGGGCAACGTCTGGTGCACCGGCAAGTACCTCTATCAGGCCACCGACATCGTGGGCAGCCTGATCACCGACATCCACCACATGCTGACCGGACAGGAGGACGGCATGAACTTCATCTACAAGCTCAACTGACGGGAGACGCGCAATGCAGACACAGAACAAGCTAAACCTACGGCGGCGCACGCGCTACGGCATCGTGTTTCTGGTGCTGGCGCTGGCCTTCTGCGCGATCATCGTGCTCAACATCAACGTCGGCAGCGTGCCGATTCCCATCGGGGAGATCGCGCGTATCCTGTTCCGGCGCAGCGGCGATCCCACGCAGCTGAGCATCATCTGGAAAATTCGCCTGCCGCGCATCCTGATGGCCGCGCTGCTGGGCGGTGCGCTGAGCCTGTCGGGCTTCCTGCTGCAGACCTTCTTTGCCAACCCCATCGCAGGCCCCTTCGTGCTGGGCAT
>JBJEJN010000165.1:0-7591 GCA_051878085.1 Aristaeellaceae bacterium
AGCGCTCCATGATGCGCATCATGCCCTCGTCGGTGGAGAGCAGCTCCATGACCTTCAGCGCATCCTCCAGCTTCTGCTCGTTGCCCGGCGCCTCCAGCTTCCTGCTCAGGCCATAGGCGCGCACGGTGGAGGAGATGAACATGTTCTGCGTGCCGTCCTCGGAGAGATAGGGCAGCGGCTTGATGACGTCGCCCGTGCCGTCGTCCTTCGTATTCCAGCCGTAGATGCTGCCCACAAAGAAGGCGGTGTTGCCCTCCTTGAAGTGCTCGTGCGGAGTTTCATCCGGGGAGCTGTACTTCAGCAACCCGAGATCCACCCATTTCTGGATGTAATCGAAGGTGCCTGCAAGTCCCTCCACGGCGGTGGCGTTGCCCGCAAGGAAATCCCGCTGCCAGCGAATGCCCTCGATGGAGCGCAGAAACCCGGTGTCCCCGATGTTGCACAGATACTGGAAGCCGTAGCCCGGCAGGTTGGTCGCGCAGTCGGCGAGGCTGTAGCCCGCCTCCCGAATGACGGGAGCCAACGCCTCCAGCTCTAAAAAGGACGAAGGAACCTTCCAGCCCTCACGCTCGAACAGGGAGGCGTTGTACACGATGCCGATGACGTCGTAGTCCGTCGGGAGCAGGTAGATCTTGCCGTCCAGCTCGTACTGCGAGATCCGCGCCTCGTTGTACCTGCTGGTGAAGTCGTACTTGGAGAGGTCGATCAGGTTCTCCGCATACTTGTCATAGCAGGTGAAGAGCTGCGTCGTCGCATAGATGTCCGGCATGTAGCCGGTGTAGAGCTGATCGTACATGTACTGGGTCGTATTCGCACCCCGATAGGGAACGATCTCGATGTTGATCTCCGGGTACACGGACTTCACATACTCGATGAAGCCGGAGTAGTCCTTGTTCGCAGACATGATGGTGATGGGCGCATGCGCATCCTTCGCGCGCTCCGCGACCTCCGTCTCCCTGCCGGGCCTTCCGCAGGCCGTCAGACCGAGCGCCATGAGCGCCGCCAGAGCCAGTGCGATGTACTTCTTTGCCTTCATTTTTCCTTCTCCTCTGATGTAGATTTGGATGCTTTCTTTGGTCTGCCGGTTCAGCTTTCCCGCAATCGTCCCCACGGCCTCGTCCATCTGAATCGGCTTGTCAGATGGCCGTTCATACCCGCGCCCATGGACATCTGAACGTCCTCGGCGAAGGCGTTCGCCGTCATGGCGATTATGGGAATCATGTGTCTGTCCCGGAGCATCCGCTGCATGTCCAGTCGGCTGTCCTCGTAGCCCACGTATAATTCAGACATGAATTATCGTGTAATTATATGTCACATTTCGTCCTGTTATGACGGTAAATTCCCACAAATTGGTTTTTTCATGCGTGTACCCGACAGAGCTGCATCGAGCCCGCTCTCCTGAAGGCGAGGAGGGCACAACAAAAAGACCGAAGCTTGCTTCTTCGGTCTCAGACAAATCCATCAATTTATGCGCTGCTCCATCCGCTCCTGAAGTGAGCTGCAGGCTCAGGCGGCAGGCACTCCCATCGCATCTCCCGCTACCGCTGCGCGGGATCCTCCCCTTTTGCATCCTGCGCACGCACCAGCTCCATGATCTCCTGATAGCGCCCGGTGACGTAGGCATAGTTCTCCCGGCGGTGGGGCACAAGGCAATTGGTGCAGTCCTTCACGCCTTTCTCATTGTAGCGGAAGTTGCCGCCGCACCTCCGGCCCAGCGCATAGAGCGGGCAGTAGCAGAACAGACAGTTGAAGTCCTCGGGGTGGTCGGTCTTGTGGCAGGGGAAGTACTCGCAGGCGGTGTGTTGAAAGAAGGAATAGTTGCCCTGTTCGCGCATGTTTGGCCTCCGTTTCCGGCGCGCAGCCGCAATCGATTTTTTTCTACCCCCAATGTACCACAGTTTTCTCCCGTCTGCAAGCTTGTTTTTCGCCGCGCGGCGCGCTATAATGGAATGCGCACGGCAGCTGCCGGCGGAAGGGAGCATCGGCATGTACGACGAGCTGAGCGAAGTGGACATTCGGAAGATGCAGGAGGAGATCGACTACCGCATGCGCGTGGTGCGCCCGAAGTGCGTGGAGGATCTCAAGACCGCCCGGGCCTTCGGCGACCTGAGCGAGAATTACGAATACAAGGCTGCGAAGCAGGAGCTACGCCGCTGCGACAGCCGCCTGCGCTATCTGCGGCGGATGATCAGCACCGCGAAGGTGGTGTCCGCAAAGGGTCAGGAGGGCGTGGTGGAGCTGTTCGACCGCGTGGAGATCTACTACGAGGACGACGACGAAACCGAGACCATCCAGCTGATGACCACGCTGCGCCAGGACGCGCTCTCCGGCGTGATCAGCAAGGAATCGCCGCTGGGCAAGGCCGTGATGGGCCGCAGGGTGGGCGACCGCGTGGAGGTGCGGGTCAGCGACGACGTGAAATACTTCGTGGTCATCCGCAACATCATCAAGGGCAGCGACGACGACAGCCTGCCCATCTCGAGCTTCTGAGATGCGCGCAATGCGTACTTGACGTTGTGGGGTTTCTCTGCTACAATTTGAACATACGCAGAACTGATGGGCAAGGCATACGAGCCGTTTCTGGCGACGCCCCTCGCCGGAGTAAGTTCTGCGTTTGTTCGTATTTGGTGCATAGCTGTCCAACGCAAAAACCCGGTACATTACGCATCATATCGTAAAAGGAAGTCCTTCCATGCCGGAGGGACTTCCTTTTTCATAATGGTTCAGAACGGAGCAACATCCTCGCCATCCACGTCCTCACCCAGGTCGCCGATGGAGATGTTCACGCCGTTGACCTCCACGCCCTCGTCGGCGCGGATGAGGATGTAGCGGGAGCCGTCGATGACGCGGGTCTCGATGAGGTCGCTGCGCTCGGGGTTGACCTTCACCACCACGTCCGGGGTCTTGAGCTCGAACTGCTTGACGTTGACGATGTTCTGGGCGGAGAGATCGACGGCGGGGCCGAACTCCTCGTCGTAGCGCTCCTCGAAGGCGGCCACGTGCTCCTCGGACACGCCGCACTCCTTGAGCACCGCGCCCACCTCCTTCTTGGAGACGGTGGCAGGCTCGGCGGTCTTGTCGGCCTTGCGCTCCTCCACGCGCTCGCGCATCTGCTCGTGCACCGCCTGCACCACCTCCAGGCTGCAATCATCGGCCAGGCTGTCGCTGAGCAGGGCCTCGAAGATCTCCTTCTGCTCCGCGGCGGGCATGGGCGGACGGTTGTCGAAGACGGCATTCACGAACTCCTCGTGGCTCTCGGCGGCGTCGCGGGTGTAGTACTGGGCGCTGTAAATGTTCGCGCCGCCGTCCTCGTAGGAGGG
The DNA here is from genome assembly GCA_051878085.1 of Aristaeellaceae bacterium. GTDB lineage: Bacteria > Bacillota > Clostridia > Christensenellales > Aristaeellaceae > SFTH01. Next base: position 3,321 of record JBJEJN010000165.1, read on the forward strand.
GAACAGGAAGCCCAGCTCCGGTGCGGACACCACCCAGTCCAGATCACGCTCGTGGAAGCCCTTGTCCTCGCTGCAATAGCACAGCGCCGGGCGGCTGAGCTTCACCGGGCAGATGGAGCAGATGATGTAGGGGAAGGAATCCTGGGAGTATTCATCGGACTTGTATTCATCCTTCGCCCGGAAGGGAATGTCGTAGGTGTCGTGCATCAGCAGGATCAGGTAGTTGCCCTCGATCTTCAGGCCCTCAATCACCCGCTGGAAGAACTGCTCCACCGCCTGATCCACCTTCAGGTTCGTGTTGCGCAGCGCCGTGAGCAGCCGGTGCGCGTCGCCGTCCATCACCTGATCCGGCCGGAACGCGATCTCCACCAAGTTCCTTCCCGGCGTGCCGGAGAGCACCTTGCGGAACAGCGCCAGATACTTCTCCGCCTCCTCCTGAGGCAGGGTCAGCAGCGAGTGGCGGAAGCTGGAGATGATCTCCCCCTTCTCGTCCACGTAGCAGCCGAGGATGCAGTCGATGCTGTTCTTGTCGGGGTTGAGCCTTCTGCGAATTTCGGAAATTTCCTGTCTGTTCATGCTGTGCGCCTTTCCTTGCGTATCATAATTCGGGCATACGCCCACAATAATCAGTATTATAGCATGACGCAGCAGAACATGGTTTGAAAAATTCAAGACCTTTTCGTTGCATCGCGGTCGCGTCCCTGCGCCGTTCGACAAAAATATAGCGTAGAAAATTTGAATTTCCCTTGAAATTTCGGTTGTATTCCAATATAATGTTAAACAAGGGTTGTAATGCCCCCCGGAGGGATCCAGGTACATTGCAACGTGACGGCCCAGACACGATTTTATAAAGTGAGGGGAATATCTATGAGCGCTTTGACTGATCTGATTTTTGCCGGTTCCAACGCGGTTGCAGGCCTGACCGAGGGCGCGGTGAACGACGCCATCGCCAAGTACGGCGCGGACGCTCCCATCGCCTTCCCGGACACCGCCTACTTCTTCCCGACCATCTACGCCGCCACCGGCGTGAAGGTGACCAAGCTGGGCGACCTGCCCGCCTGCGTGGGCGTGCTCAAGAGCCTGATCTCCAACAAGCCCGAGCTGGGCGACGCGCTGAACGCGGGCCTGGCCACCGCCGTGGGCGCGGAGATTCTGGAGGGTCTCAAGTTCGCCGACGGCGCAAAGCCCTATGAGAACGAGGGCGGCATCGGCTTCGTGCCGGATCCCATCATCCGCTCCCTGGGCGTGCCGCTGGTCACCGGCGACATCCCCGGCGTGGCCGTGGTGCTGGGCAAGGCGGACGATCCCGCCGATGCAGTAAACGTCATCAAGGACTACCAGTCCAAGGGCCTGCTCACCTTCCTGATCGGCGACGTGATCGATCAGGCGGTTGAAGGCGGCGTGAAGATGGGTCTGGAGTTCCGCGTGGTGCCGCTGGGCCACGATGTGACCGCAGTCATCCACGTCGTGACCGTCGCCATCCGCGCGGCGCTGATCTTCGGCGGCGTGGCTGCGGGCGATCTGCCGGCGCTGCTTGCCTACACCAAGGAGCGCGTTCCGGCCTTCGTCAACACCTTCGGACCGCTCAACGAGGTCGTGGTCTCCGCCGGTGCGGGCGCAATCGCGCTGGGCTTCCCGGTGGTGGTGGATCAGGCCATCGGCGATCTGGCCGTTCCGGGCGCGCTGGAGGCCGTCACCGACCACAGCATGACCGTCAAGAAGTCCCTGGAGCTGCGCGGCATCAAAATCAAGGTCAAGGAGATCAACATCCCCGTGGCCTTCGCCTCCGCGTTCGAGGGCGAAATCATCCGCAAGAAGGACGTTCAGGTGGAGTTCTACAGCGGCAAGAACGTGACCTGCGAGCTGGTCACCATGCGCGGCATGGACGAAATCGAGGATCACAAGATCAGCATCGTCGGCCCCGAACCCACCGAGGGCAACTATCCGCTGGCCACCTACATCGAGGTTGCGGGCGCAAAGATGCAGAAGGACTTCGAGTCCGTCATCGAGCGCCACATCCACAGCTGGTTCAACTACATGGAGGGTGTGATGCACACCGGCCAGCGCAACCAGTTCCGCATCCGCATCAGCAAGGAGGCCTATGAGAAGGGCCTGCGCCTGAGCCACTTCGGCGAGGTGCTCTACGCCATGATCATGGACGAGTTCGACGCGGTTGTCGACCGCTGCCAGGTCACGCTGGTCACCGATCCCGCCGAGGCCGAGCGCATCCTGAAGGAGGAGGCCATGCCGCGCTACAACGAGCGCGACGACCGCCTCGCCACCATGACCGACGAGGCCGTGGACACCTTCTACACCTGCACGCTCTGCCAGAGCTTCGCACCGGCGCACTGCTGCGTGGTTACCCCGGAGCGCCTGGGCCTGTGCGGCGCGGTGTCCTGGCTGGATGCAAAGGCCACCAACCAGCTGAACCCCACCGGCCCCTGCCAGCCCATCGCCAAGACCGGCTGCACCGACGAGCGCACCGGCGCGTATACCACCGTCAATGAGGCCGTCGCCTCCGCCACCCAGGGCGCTGTGGAGACCGTGACGCTCTATTCCATCCTGGAGGATCCCATGACCAGCTGCGGCTGCTTCGAGTGCATCTGCGGCATCGAGCCGATGTCCAACGGCTTCATCATCTGCAACCGCGAGTACGCCGGCATGACCCCCACGGGCATGACCTTCGGCGAGCTGGCCTCTATGACCGGCGGCGGCGTGCAGACCCCCGGCTTCATGGGCCACGGCCGCCACTTCATCGCCAGCAAGAAGTTTGCCAAGGCCGAGGGCGGCATCGAGCGCATCGTTTGGATGCCCAAGGAGCTGAAGGACGACGTGGCGCCGCGCCTCAACAAGGCCGCCTTCGAGCTGTACGGCGTGGAGAACTTCTCCGACATGATCGCCGACGAGACCATCACCACCGACGGCGAGGAGCTGCTCAACTTCCTCACTGAGAAGGGCCATCCGGTGCTCGGCATGGATCCGCTGCTCTAAGGCATGTATGTGATTGAATTCCGCTTCGAGGACGACGACCCCATCGTCGCCCCCGCGAAGGAGGGCGAGACGCTGCTGGCCGTGGCAAAGCGCGCAGGGGTGCCCATCCAGGCCCCCTGCTCCGGCCTCGGCTCCTGCGGCAAGTGCCGCGTGAAGCTGCTCTCGGGCAGCCTGAACGCCGCCCCCTCCTATTACATTCTGGACGACGAATACGCCGAGGGCTGGCGGCTCGCCTGCACCGCAAGGATCTGCGGCGACGCCTGCGTGCTCGTCAGCGAGTGACCGTACCGTTTCATCCGAACCGCTTCATGGTCTGCAAGCCGTGAAGCGGTCTTTTCATGCCCGGAAGCGCGCTGAATATTGAATTTTACGCACGAATTCATGACGAAATTGTTGCATATTTTCGATCAAACAGGTATAATAGGCACAGTATCATTCTGGAGGAAGCTGCAAAAATGGCTGTACAGAAGAAATCCGACCCTGCCGCGCGCGCGCGCAGGGCAAAGCTGCGCCGCAAGCGCAAAATCCGCCGCATCGCCTGGCGCGCGGCGCTGTCGGTGCTGACCGTGCTCGTGCTGCTTGTCGCCGCGCTGTACTGCGCCGGTTGGGTGGCCTTTCGCGGGCCGTCCGAGACCATGGGCGATCTGCTGACCGTCACCATGCTGGAGACCAGCGCGCTGAAGTTCATACCGCACCTCTACTACAGCTCCGCGCAGGTGGACGCAATCCTTGCGCGCAACCAGGTGAGCGAGGTGCAGGAGGCCACGGACACGAGCCTGATCGTGATCGCGCCGCCCACGCCCGAGCCCACGCCGATCCCCGACGATGCGCAGGTCACGGCGCTGCCCGATCTTCAGGCGCTGACCACGCCCGAGCCGACCCAGGAGCCGGTGCGCACCATGGAGGGCATCGAGGTCTACGACGTCAAGGGCGGCACCTACACCGGCTACATGATGGTGGTGCACGATCCCTCCCGCGTGAGCGTCGGCGTGTGCCGCGACAAGTTCAACTCCAAGGCCGGACTGCGGCTGCACGAGATCGCCGAGCGCTACGACGCGGTGGCTGCCGTCAACGGCGGCGCGTTTGTGGACACCAACGGCACCGGAAACGGCGGCACGCCCACCGGACTGGTGATCTCCAATGGTGAAATTCTGAACAAGGCCAACAAGTCCTCCATCCACAACATCGTGGTGGGCTTCAACGAGGACGACATCCTGGTGTTCGGCAAGTTTTCCGGCGCGGAGGCCCAGGAAAACCACATGCGCGACGCCCTCGCCTTC
>JBJEJN010000166.1:0-7576 GCA_051878085.1 Aristaeellaceae bacterium
GCTTCAGGCAGTCCGCCAGCGCGCGCACGTTGGCCTCGCCGCCGATGTTGCCGGGATTGATGCGCACCTTGGCGATGCCGTTTTCGATGGAACGGATGGCGAGCTTGTGGTCGAAGTGGATGTCCGCCACCAGCGGCACCGGGGAGCCGTCCACCAGCGCGCGCACGGCCTCGGCGCAGGCCTCGTCGTAGACGGACACGCGCACGATGTCCGCACCTGCCTCCGCCATGCGGCGAATCTGCGCAAGGGTGGCCGCTACGTCGCGGGTGTCGGTGTTGGTCATGGTCTGAACGGATACGGGCGCGCCGCCGCCGATGGCGACGCTGCCTGCGAGAACCTGTCGCGTTTGCATGTTGTACTCCTCAGCCGCCGGTGAACAGGCGGACAACGTCCTTGAAGGTGATGGCGATGATCAGCAGAAACAGCAGTCCCAGGCCGATGGCGTGCACCATGCCCTCCTTCTCCGGGGGCACGGGCTTCCGGCGGATGGCTTCCACGATGAGGAACACCAGCCGTCCGCCGTCCAGCGCCGGAAGGGGCAGCAGGTTCATGATGCCGATGTTCAGCGAGAGGATGAAGATCCAGTAGACCAGCGCGTAGAGCTTCTGGTCGTACACCTGGTCGCTGACGAAGGAGATGATGCCCACCGGGCCCATCACGTCGCCCGCGCCGGTGCCTTGGAAGATCAGATCCTTCAGGGACTTGAGCATCGTGGCGGTGAAGTCCACCATGTACTTGCAGGAGCTCTGCAGCGCCTCCAGGCAGGTATAGGTGCGCCCGCCGAAGGCGATGCCCAGCATGTAGGTGGCCGTGCCGCTGTCCTCGTCCGTCACCAGCGTGCGCTTCACGCTGAGCTCGACGGTCTCACCGCCGCGGTTCAGTGTGAGGTAAATCTCGTCCTCAGGATCGATGGCGTCGAGCGTACTCTTGGCGAGTTCTACGCCGTCCTCGTCAAAGCTGATGGGCGTGCCGTTGATCTCGGTGATCACGTCGCCCAGCTCGATGCCGCAGGTCGCGGCGGCGGTGTCCTCGTAGATGTAGGAGATGCGGGGCAGGTATTCCGCGAGGATGAAGTTGCTCAGCAGGATGGCGCAGAACAGGTAGCCCAGCACAAAGTTCATCGCCGGGCCGGCCGCCACGGTGAGGAAGCGCTTCCACACCGGCTGGTTGTTCATGGCCCGGGGATCGTCGTTTTTTTCGTCCTCGCCCACAAAGGCGCAGTAGCCGCCGATGGGGATGGCCCGGATGGAGTACTGGATGCCCTTGCGCTGAAAGCCGAACAGCTTCGGCCCCATGCCGATGGAAAACTCCACGATGCCGATGCCGCAGATGCGCCCGACGAGGTAGTGGCCAAATTCATGGATAGTGACGATGAAGCCCAGCATGAAGATGGCAATGATGACGTACAGGATTTTGGTCATGAATTCCTCCGAATGGATTCAATTGCGCAGGCGCGCGCGTCCGCGTCGGTCTGATAGACGTCGGCGATGCAATTCACGCTGCGCTGGGGCACGCGGTCGAGCGCGTCCCGCAGGATCTCCGGGATGCGTCCGAAGGGGATTTTGCCGTCCAGGAAGGCGGCCACTGCCTCCTCGTTCGCACCGTTGAGCACGATGGGCATGGCTCCGCCCGCCTTCAGCGCCTCGATGGCGTAGCCCAGGGCGGGGAAGCGAGTCAGATCCGGCGCGGCGAAGCTCAGGTTCGCGATCTCCGCAAAGCTCAGGCGCTTGGCCTCGTAGCTCAGGCGCTCCGGATAGGCCATGGCGTAGCCGATGGGGCCGCGCATGTCCGGATTGCCCAGCTGGGCCAGCACCGCGCCGTCCTCAAACTCCACCATGGAGTGGATGATGCTCTGGGGGTGCACCACCACCTGAATCTGCTCCACGGGCATGTGGAACAGGTGGTGGGCCTCGATGATCTCCAGCCCCTTGTTGACCATGGACGCGCAGTCCACGGTGATCTTGCGGCCCATGTTCCAGGTGGGATGGCGCAGCACGTCCTCCACCCGGGCGGAGTCGATCTTTTCCTTGGGCCAGTCCCGCAGCGCGCCGCCGGAGGCGGTGAGCATAAGGCTCCGCACCGGGTTCCCCTGCGCGGCTTGCAGGCACTGGAAGATGGCGCTGTGCTCGCTGTCCACGGGAAGCAGGGGCTTGTTCAGCCGCCTTGCCTTCTCCATGACCAGGTCGCCGCCGGTGACCAGCGCCTCCTTGTTGGCCAGCAGCACCTGCGAACATACGTCCAGCGCCGTCCACACCGCGTCCAGACCGGCGATGCCGGTGATGGCGCAGAGCGCGGCGTCGGGCTTCACGGCCTTGAGCACCTCGACGGAGCAGTCGGGGCCGAAGAACCACTGGCAGAAGCACAGATCCTCGGGGATGGCTTCGGGTTCACACACCATGCCCGCAGCCTGCGGGCGGAATTCGCGCACCAGCGCGAACAGCTTCTCGCTGGAGCTGTTCGCAGTGAGACAGGCGGCGGAAAAGCGATCCGGATAGCGGCGCACCAGATCCAGCGCCTGCGTCCCGATCGAGCCCGTCGCACCCAGTATTGCAATTGTTTTCTGTTTCATCTCGTTTTATCCCAATCCTGTAATTCTGAAGAAGAGGATGCAGGCCACGCCACAGAAGAGTATGCCGTCCATGCGATCCATGATGCCGCCGTGTCCGGGCAGGATGTGGCCGAAGTCCTTCACGCCGCAGTGGCGCTTGACCATCGAGGCCGCCAGATCGCCGATCTGCGAGAACGCTCCGGCAACCAGGCCGAGGATGGCGAAGGCCCACAGCGGGGGCAGCACGTCGAGCCCCGCGACGAATTCGGGCTTCCAGCAGAAGATCAGCCGCACCAGCGACGGCACCGCCATGGCAAAGAGCACGCTGGCGACCAGACCGCCGATGGAGCCCTCCACGGTCTTTTTCGGGCTGAGGATGGGCGAGAGCTTGTGCTTGCCGAAGAGCATGCCGGAGAACAGCGCGAACACGTCGTTGATGGAGGCACAGAAGAAGGCCAGCACCAGCGCGACGGTGATCACCGCAGGGTTCTTCAGGCGCAGCAGATCCATCAGCGCCAGATAGAAGATGCCCGGATAGAGCATGGGAAAGACCGTGGCCATCAGGCTGTCCACGGCGACCTTGCCCCGCATCACCAGCCGGATCATGGCGGCCATCACGCTGATGAGTAGCGCGTACATGGACAGGTGCAGATCCTCCGTCAGATAGAAGGCCGCGCCCTGGGCCAGTATGGAGACGGCGCAGAAGAAGTAGCCCGCCCAGCGCACCGGCTCGATGCCGGTGGCCCGGATGGCCCGATACATTTCAAATACGCTGACGACCATCGCCAGGGAGATCAGGGCGAACATCACCCAGCCCTGCAGCAGTACGCCAACGAGCACCAGAACGGCGAAGGCCGCGCCGGTGAGCACTCTCTTGGTCAATTGGATCCCTCCGTACTCGCCTCAGCCGATGCGGGCTTCACACCGCCGAAGCGGCGGTCGCGGGCGGCGTACTCCCGCAGGTTCTTGAGGTAGTGCGCGCGGTCATAGTCCGGCCAGAGCACCGGATCGAAGATCATCTCCGCATAGGCGGTCTGCCAGGGCAGGAAGTTGGAGGTGCGCACCTCGCCGCTGGTGCGGATCAGCAGATCCACCGGCGGAAGGCCCGCAGTGTACAGCTCCGCCTCGAAGGCTTCGTTTGTGATCTCCTCCGGCTTCAGCTCCCCGGCGGCAACCTTTGCGGCCAGCGCCTGTGCGGCGCGGATCAGCTCCGCATGACCGCCGTAGTTCAGCGCGATGTTCAGCTTCAGACCGGTGTTGTCCTTCGTGCGCTCCATGGCGCGCTTGACCGCGTCGCGTTGGGGCTCGGGCAGGCCGTCCACGTCGCCCAGAATGCGGATGCACACGTTCTTTTCGTCCAGCTCGTCGATCTCGGAGCCAAAATACTTCAGCAGCAGGCCCATCAGCGCGTTGACCTCGTCCTTGGAGCGCGCCCAGTTCTCCGTGGAGAAGGCGTACAGGCTCAGCGCCTGGATGCCCCAGTCATCGCTGGCGCGGATGATGTCGCGCAGGGCCTCGGTTCCGGCGGCGTGACCGGCGGAGCGGGGCAGACCGCGCTGCTGGGCCCAGCGTCCGTTGCCATCCATGATGATGGCCACGTGCGCGGGCAGGCGATCCGGCGGCAGCATCAGATCCGGCGCCGCAGAGGCGGGAGAGACGCTGGCGGTGATGTACTTCGGCTGGGTGCGAAGGAGCTTGGTCAGCAGGTTGGATAGCTTGTTTGTGAACATGGCGCACTCCTTTGGCATCGATTTGCGGGATAAACGACGTGGGCAGCCCATTGCAGCTGCCCACACGGAATTCTATAGGGTTCCGGAAAGCACCGGAGCGGAAAACGGGGGCCGGCGATGTGCCTGTGAATCAGACCTCCATGATCTCCTTTTCTTTCGCGGCGCCCACCTTGTCGATGGTCTCGATCTTGGAATCGGTGAGCTTCTGAAGCTCCTTCTCAGCGGTTTTCTGGTCGTCCTCGGTGATCTGAGAGTCCTTCTTCATCTTCTTGATGGACTCCATCGCGTCGCGGCGGATGGAGCGGATGGCAACCTTGCCCTCCTCGATGCGCTTCTTCACCTGCTTGCACAGATCCTTGCGGCGCTCGGCGGTGAGCTCCGGCACCATCAGGCGGATGACCTTACCGTCGTTGGAGGGATTGATGCCGATGTCGGACTTCTGGATGGCCTTCTCGATGGGGGAGATCATGCTTGCCTCCCAGGGGGCGATCACCAGCATGCGCGGCTCCGGAGAGGAGATGTTGCCCACCTGATTGAGGGCGGTGGGGGTGCCGTAGTAATCCACGGTAATCTTGTCCAGAATCTGCGGATTCGCACGGCCGGCGCGCAGGGTGGCCAGATCCTTCTGAATGACGGCGATGGTCTTGTCCATCTTTTCGCCGGTGGCTTTGATCGTAGCTTTATACATGAGCGTACCTCCAAAATTCAATGCGCCCGTAGCGCTTATTTTTCTAAATACTATTGTACATGTTTTCGGGCAAAATGGCAAGAGAAAAATTTACAGAACGCGTCCGAATGAAGAATCCCGGACGCGGCTGCGCCCGGGATCAATGAGATGAAGTGAATTATGCGTGCACCACGGTGCCGATGTCCTCGCCCTGGGCGACGCGGATGATGTTCTCCAGATCGTCCATGTTGAACACGCGGATGCAGGGGATTTTCTGCTCCTTGCAGAGCTGGAAGGCCGAGACGTCCATGACCTTGAGGCCGCGATCGATGGCCTCCTGATAGCTGATGTCCTTGATGAGCTTCGCGTCCGGGTTCTTGCGAGGGTCGCTGTCGTACACGCCGTCCACGGTGGTTCCCTTGAACACCGCGTCCGCGCCGATCTCGGCGGCGCGCAGGCTGGCGGCGGTGTCGGTGGTGAAGAAGGGGTTGCCGCTGCCGCCGGCGAGGAGCACGATCTCGCCGTCCTCCAGGCACTTCACGGCGCGGTCGGCGCGGTAGTGCTCGGCGAAGCGGGTCATCTCCTGGGGCGTGAACACGGTGGCCTTGCGGCCCTGGCGCAGGATCGCGTCCTGCACGGCCAGCGCGTTGATGATGGTGGCCAGCATGCCCATCTGATCGGCCTGCACCGGGTTCATCGCGTCGGTGAAGCGGCCGCGCCAGATGTTGCCGCCGCCCATGACCACGCCCACCTGCACGCCCAGGTCGTGGAGCCTGACGATGGCCGCTGCGGCGCGATCCACGCGGGCCGCGTCGAAGGTCAGGGATGCGCCCTTGTCGGCGGGGATCTTCTCCGGGGCGAGGGTCTCGCCGCTGAGCTTCAGTACGATGCGCTTATACATGCGTTTCTCCTGCCTTTCTCATGAAAAAATCTTGATCTGTGCCCTGGATGGCCGAAAAAAAGGAACGCTTTGACACGTTCCTTTTCGATTTGTAAGCTTAGGCCTTGCCACCGATCTGCTCGGCAACCTCGGCTGCCAGGTCGCTGACCTTCTTCTCGAGACCGTCGCCCATCTTGTAGCGGGTGAAGGACACGATCTTGGTGCCCGGCACGCGGTTCTCGATCATCTTGCCAACGCGGGTCTCGCCGTCCTTGACGAACACCTGCTCCAGCAGGCAAACTTCCTCGTAGAACTTGTTGATGCGGCCCTGAACCATCTTCTCGATGATCTTCTCGGGCTTGCCCTCGTTGCGGGCCTGTGCGGCCAGGATCTCGGTCTCGTGCTGCAGATGAGCAGGATTGACCTGATCGCGGGTGACGTACTCGGGAGCGACAGGGGAAGCGGCTGCGATCTGCAGCGCGACGTCATGCAGCACCTCGGCCACGGTGTCGTTCTTCTCGCCCTGAGCCAGAACCAGAACGCCAACCTTACCGCCCATGTGGATGTAGGAATCCACGATGCCGTCCTTGCCGTCGTAGCGCACGAAGCGGCGCACGGAGATCTTCTCGCCGATCTTGGCGGTCTTCTCGGTGATCAGATCGCCCACGGTCTGCTCGCCGTCGGCGACCTTGCAGGTCAGCAGGGCCTCGACGTCGGCAGGATTGGCGGAAGCGATGGTCTTGGCGATGGCATTCACCATCTCCTTGAACTCGGGGGTGTTGGCGACGAAGTCGGTCTCGCAGTTGACTTCGACCAGAGCGCCGGTGCCGCACTCCTTGCAGATGTACGCGCCGACCACGCCCTCAGCGGCGATGCGGCTCTGCTTCTTCGCGGCCTTGGCCAGGCCCTTCTCGCGGAGATAGTCGATGGCCTTCTCGATGTCGCCTTCGCAGGCGGCCAGGGCCTTCTTGCAATCCATCATGCCGCAACCGGTGCGGCCGCGCAGATCCATAACAACCTTTGCGGAAATTTCAGCCATTTTGTTTTCCTCCTGTCTGTCTCGGGAGCACAGTCCCTTACACGATGCATGCGGCATCCGGACGGGCCGTTTGTCGCATGCGGAAATGTTCTATTATTCGGCGGCTGCCTCAACAGCGGGAGCAGCCTCGTCCTCGATCTGCTCGCCCTGCTTGCCTTCCAGAACGGCGTCGGCCAGCTTGCCGGCGATCAGCTTCACGGCGCGGATGGCGTCGTCGTTGCCGGGGATGACGTAGTCGATTTCGTCGGGATCGCAGTTGGTGTCAACGATGGCCACGATCGGGATGCCCAGGATGCGGGCCTCCTGCACGGCGATGCGCTCCTTGCGGGGGTCGACGACGAACAGGGCGCCGGGGAGCTTCTTCATCTCGCGGATGCCGCCCAAGTTCTTCAGCAGCTTTTCGCGCTCGGCGCACAGCTTGATGACTTCCTTCTTGGGCAGAACGTCGAACTGGCCGTCCTTCTCCATCTTGTCGATCTCGTTGAGCTTCTTGATGCGGGTCTGGATGGTGCGGAAGTTGGTCAGGGTGCCGCCCAGCCAGCGATTGTTGACGAAATACATGCCGCAGCGCTTTGCTTCAGCCTCGATGGACTCCTGAGCCTGCTTCTTGGTGCCGACGAACAGGATGGACTTGCCTTCCAGCGCCAGGTTGCGCACGAACATGTAGGCCTCGTCGATCTTGCGAACGGTCTTCTGCAGGTCGATGATGTAG
>JBJEJN010000167.1:0-7554 GCA_051878085.1 Aristaeellaceae bacterium
ATGGCAGGGGCAGAAGGACTCGAACCCTCAACAAAGGTTTTGGAGACCCACGTGTTACCATTACACCATGCCCCTATGTTCTCTCGAACAGGATTCATTATACAGGAAATCCGCAGTTTTGTCAATACCCAAGTTTCCATTCTTCGGCTTTTGTTTGCGTCGCCTGTGCGCATCCGCGTGATTTCCGACCCTGCACCTGTCCGAGAGAATCGCATCATTTTAACTGGCGCTCATGTTTTTGTCTCACAATTTAAAATCTGTTCAATTGTGCGATGGCGCGCGACGCGGTATAATGCAGTCAGCAGGGGGCTCTGCCGATTTGAATTCAGGAGGAAAGAGCGATGTCCATGAATCAGGTGATCCAGCGGCGGCGCAGGGAGCTGGGCATGACCCAGGAGCAGGTGGCGCAGGTGCTGAACGTGACCGCACCGGCGGTAAACAAGTGGGAGAAGGGCGCAACCTGCCCGGACGTGAGCCTGCTGGCCCCGCTGGCACGGCTGCTGAAGATTGATCTCAACGAGCTGCTGTGCTTCCGGGAGGAGCTGACAGCGGAGGAGATCGCCCGCTTCTCCGGCGAGCTGGTGGAGACCGTTCGCAGGGAAGGTCTGGCGGCGGGCCTTGCGCAGGCGGAGGAGGAGCTGCGGCAGTATCCCCGCTGCGACGCGTTGCTGTTCCAGTGCGCGGTTTCGCTTGAAGGCGCGGCGATGCTCTACGCCGACGGCGATGCGCGCGAAGCCTGTGAAACCCAGCTGGACGCATGGTACGAGCGCTGCTCCGTCAGCGAGGACGAGAGCATCCGCAGACGGGCGATTTACATGCTTGCCGGGCGCTATCTGCGGCGTGAGGATGCGGCGAACGCCCAGCGCATGCTGGATCTGCTGCCCGAGGAACCGCCAATGGACAAGCGGCTGCTTCAAACCATGGTACACCTCCGGCAGAACCAGCTGGAGGAGGCTGGCAGGGTCGCCGCACAGGCGCTGCTGCGCTGCCTGAACGAGGCGCAGAGCTTTCTTTGGCAGCTCATCGACATCGAGCGCATCAGCGGCAATCCCGACGGTGCAGAAGAAATGGCCCGACTGTCGGCGGAGATGACCCGTCGCTTCGGCCTGTGGGACTACAACGCGGCGATCGCACCGCTGAACCTGGCCCTGGAGCGCCGCGACGCGGTGGAGAGCCTGCGCCTGCTGCGGCAGCTGCTGGATGCGGCGGCGAAGCCTTGGCAACCGGGGGAGACGCTGCTGTTCCGACGGCTGGACGATGGCCGTCCCGCTGCGGACATGCGGCCCCTGCTGGACACGCTGCTGCGGAATCTGGAGACCGAGCCCTCCTATGAATTTCTGCGCGCCGAGCCGGAGTTCCAGACGCTGATCGCGGAATATTCCCCTCAACCCAAGCTGTGACATGTGAAGCGCCGCAGGCATCTCGCCCGCAGCGCTTCTGTGTTTTCAGTCCATCGTATAGCTTCCGTCCCCATTCGCGTGAAGCTCCGTGCGGTAGAAGGCGGTGAGGCCGCGCACCATGTGCTCCACGTCCCGCGCACCGGCGGTCTCGTAGCTGGAGTGCATGGCCAGCTGGGCCAGACCGACGTCCACCGACGGGATGGACACGTGCGCGCCGGAGATGTTGCCCAGCGTGGAGCCGCCCAGCATGTCCGAGCGGTTGGCGAAGTGCTGCACCGGCACGTCCGCCCGGCGGCAGATCTCGCCGAAGATAGCCCGGCTCACGCCGTCGGTGGTGTACTTCTGGTTGGCGCTCTGCTTGAGCACAATGCCGCCGTTCATCAGCGGGCGGTTTCCTGCGTCGGACTTCTCCGGGTGGTTCGGATGCAGCGCGTGGGCGTTGTCGGCGGACACCATGAAGCTGGAGGCCAGACAGGCGTGCAGCGCCTCGCCGTCCGCATCCAGACCGTCCGCGATGCGGCCGATCACGTCCGAGAGGAAGGTGGAATCCGCGCCCTGGCGCGTGCCGCTGCCCACCTCCTCGTTATCAAAGACGCAGCAGAGGTTGATGTGCTCGCACTCCCCCGCCTCCAGCAGCGCCCGCAGGCTGGTGTATGCGCACTCCAGATCATCCAAGCGCGGCGCAGAAATGTAGCAGTCCTCCGGGCCCCAGAGCCTGGGCTCCATGCGGTTGTAGAGGTAGAGATCCCGCCCGAGCACGTTCTCCGAAGCTGCGCCCGCGATTTCCGCGACCTCGGCCTCGAAGCGGCCCTTCGCGGAGACGTCGCCGTAGAGGGGCAGCATGTCCACCTGTGCGTTGAGCTTGCAGTTCTCGTTCACATCCCGCTGCATGTGGATGGCCAGGTTGGGAATCAGCGCCGCGTCGCGCCCGAAGTCCACCAGGCGGCTCTCCATCCCCTGCGGCGTGCGCAGCAGCACCCGCCCGGCGATCCCCAGCGGGCGGTCCAGCCAGGTGTTCATGATCATGCCGCCGTAGCGCTCGGTGTTGAGCTGCACGTAGCTGCCCTGCACCTCCACCTCGGCACGCTCCTTGATGCGGAACACCGGGCTATCGCTGTGACTGGCCACGATTTGCACCGGCGCGAAGCCGCGCTCCGGCAGGGTGAAGGCGATCACGCTGGACTGGTTCCGCGTGACAAAGTAGCGTCCGCCGGGCGCGATGCTCCAGCGCACGCACTCCTTTAGCTCCTGAAATCCGGCCCCGCGCAGCATCCCGCACAGCGCGTCCACCGCGTGAAAGGCGCTGACGGACTTTCTGAGAAAGCCCATCAGGCCGTCGATCCGATTCTCCATACCGATCTCCTCCGCTCGTACACTTGAATATCTGCTTTCATTATAAGTCCCCGCGCGCGCTTTTTCCAGAGCCCAATGTTAAAAATTCAGTTGACAGCGTGCGGGCCATTTTCTATAATATAGGTGGAATGATTTGCGCGCAAGGCGGCGCTTATGGAGGCTATAAATATGAAGAGATCCCAGGAACACGAACTTCGCAAGAAATGCAACAACATCGACGCGCTCTGCGGCTTCAAGGATTACATCTACAACGACGGCCCGTCCCGCGGCCTGCGCGCCTTCGATCTGAAGAATGGCCGCAATCTGGAAATGACCCTGCTGGCGGATCGCGGTCTGGACATCCCCTACCTCTCCTACAAGGGAATCAACATCGGCCTGACCAACAAGGTGGGCATCCGCTCGCCCTACCTCTTCCAGGAGGACGGCGCTTCGGGCTTCCTGAAGCAGTTCTGCGGCGGCATGCTGACCACCTGCGGCATCACCTACAGCGGCGCTGCGGGTGTGGACAACGGAAAGTCCCTGGGCCTGCACGGCCCCATGAGCAACATCCCCGCCGAGCAGGTGCGCGCGTCCATCGAATACGAGGGCGACGAGCGCGTGATCCGCGTGCGCGGTCAGGTGCACGAGGCGGAGGTCTTCGGCACCGACATGCTGATGAAGCGCTGCTACACGCTGGAGACCGAGCGCGACGTGCTGCGCATCCGCGACGTGGTGACCAACCAGAGCTTCGAGAGGCAGCCGGTGATGCTGATCTACCACATCAACTTCGGCTATCCCATGCTGGACGCGGGCGCGAAGGCCTACTTCAGCGCGGGCAAGGTCACGCCCCGCACCGACTTCGCCGCCGAGGGCATGGGCAACTACTTCGAGATGGAGGAGCCCGGCTGCGGCCGCGAGGAGCAGTGCTACTACCACACCGAGCAGCCCGCCGAGGGCGAGGCCTTCGCCATGCTGCACAACGAGAAGCTGGGTCTGGCCGCCATCATCCGCTTCGATCAGAAGGTGTTCCCGCTGATGTGCCAGTGGAAGTGCATGCGTGCGGGCGAGTACGCCCTGGGTCTGGAGCCCACCACCAGCGGCGTGGTGAACCGCTCCGAGGCCCGTGAGCTGGGCAACCTCACCTACCTGGAGAGCGGCGAGTCCCGGGAGTACAACGTGTCCATCGAGCTGACGGAGGATTCCGCCGTCATCGAGCACTACAAGTCCATCGCACACAAGGAATAAGGGGGAAGCGCCATGTCCGGACCGGCAATCCTCATCTACAACATGGACAATCCGCGCAAGCTGAAGCTGATGTTCATCTGTTCCCAGCTGAAGCTGCGCATGATCAGCGTGCCGAAGGCCGATTACAACCAGCCCGTGGGCGCGCTGGTGGGAATGCACCGGCGCGTTCCCGGGGAGTATACCGGCGACGGCTTCCCCGAGGAGATGCTGGTGATGGTCAACTTCTCCAATCCGCTGCTGAACGCCTTCCTGGGCGCGCTGCGGCAGAATCGCCTGCCGGGCATCGCTCTGAAGGCGGTGCTCACGCCCAGCAACGCCGAATGGGACTCCGTGAAGCTGCACGACGAGCTGCTTCAGGAGCACCTTCGCATGCACGGCGGGAAAAAGTAAACCTGCGCGCCGTCCATCGAATCCGGTGGACGGCGCGAATCTCTGATTCAAATCATGGGAGGGCAGCCATGCGCGTCACAACCCTGTGCTACATTGAAAAAGACGGTGCATATCTGATGCTGCACCGCGTCAAGAAGGAGAACGACGCCAACCGCAACAAGTGGATTGGCATCGGCGGCGGCGTAGAACCCGGCGAGACAGTGGAGGCATGTCTGCTGCGGGAGGTACGGGAAGAGACGGGCCTGACCCTCACCCGCTACCGCTACCGCGCGGTGATCGACTTCCGCTCCGACGAATGGGAGGACGAGCAGATGCACCTCTACACCGCCGACGGCTTCACGGGCGAAATGACCGACTGCGACGAGGGCGAGCTTCAGTGGGTGGACAAGTCGCAGCTGCTCAAGCTGCCCCACTGGGAGGGCGACCGCATCTTCCTGGAGCTTCTGCAAAGGGACGCGCCCTTCTTCAAACTCACGCTGGAGTACCGGGGCGAGGCACTGGCGCGCGCGGTGCTGAACGGAGAGGAGCTTGCGCGATGAAATCCATACGCGACATCTACAAGATTGGCCGAGGCCCCTCCAGCTCCCACACCATGGGGCCGGAGCGCGCCTGCCGCATCTTCCGCGCCGAGCACCCCAACGCCGCCGCCTTCGAGGCCGTGCTGTACGGCTCCCTGGCCAAGACCGGTGCGGGCCACGGCACCGACCGGATCATCCGGGAGACCCTCGCACCCCTGCTCTGCGATGTGCGCTTCGATCTGGAGGAAAGCGATCTGCCCCACCCAAACACTCTGGATCTGATCGCGCTGGATGCGGATGGCGCGGAGTGCGGCCACATGCGCGTGTATTCCGTGGGCGGCGGCGACATTCAGATCGAGGGCCAGACGATCTCCGAAGCGGCCCCGGAGATCTATCCCCACAAGAGCTTCCACGAGATCGCCGAATATTGCATGGCCCGCAACCTGCGCCTGAGCGCCTACGTGGAGGAATTCGAGGGCCCGGAGATCTGGAACTTTCTGCTGGAGGTCTGGACGCAGATGTGCGAGAGCATCCGCGAGGGGCTGACCCATCGCGGCACGCTGCCCGGTGGGCTGAACGTGGAGCGCAAGGCCCAGTTCCTCTACAACCAGCGCCACATCGACGAGCGCCCGGAGACCCGGGAGAACCGCATCGTCTGCGCCTACGCCTTCGCCGTCAGCGAGCAGAACGCCGGCGGCGGCACGGTGGTCACTGCGCCCACCTGCGGCTCCTGCGGCGTGGTGCCTGCGGTGCTGAAGTACATGCAGGAGGAGAAGAACCTGCCCGACCGGGCGGTGCTGCGCGCGCTGGCCGTGGCCGGACTGATCGGCAACCTGGTGAAGGAGAACGCCTCCATCAGCGGCGCAGAGTGCGGCTGTCAGGCAGAGATCGGCACAGCCTGCTCCATGGCCTCCGCTGCGCTTGCAGAGCTGTTCGAGATGGGCGTGGATCAGATCGAGTACGCCGCCGAGGTTGCGCTGGAGCACCACCTTGGTCTGACCTGCGACCCCATCGGTGGGCTGGTGCAAATTCCCTGCATCGAGCGCAACGCCGTGGCCGCGATGCGCGCCATCAACAACCTGCGCATCTCCAACTTCCTCACCGCCACCCGCAAGATTTCCTTTGACATGGTGGTGGAGACCATGTACCAGACCGGGCGCGATCTGAACCACATCTACCGGGAGACCGCCGAGGGCGGCCTCGCCAAGCTGTACAAATAGGAGATGAAACCCAATGCGATGCAGTTGTCATGAGTGCGGCACCTACATGAACCAGTCCGAGGGGCTGGAGCTGGGCTGCGTGTGCCCGGAGTGCGGCTACCGCTGCAAGGCCTGTCTGGGCACCGACAGTGTGGTCAGCCGCGACAAACTCAAAAATCTGGCCAGCGACCCCGCGTTTCTGAACGAAATCTTCGGCGAGCCGGAGATTCCGGTGCGCCCGGGCCGCAGCGAGGTTGACGAATATCTGGATTGAGTAGCACGATCCCCATGGAGGATGCTATGAATCGACACTTTGGCGCCTATTCCGCCGTGTTTCCAGTCTTTCTGCGCACACGCGACGGACGGCGTCAGGTGCTTCTGCACCGCAGGCTGAACACCGGCTACATGGACGGCCTGTGGGACATTGCGGGCAGCGGCCACGTGGATGCGGGTGAAACCGCCATGCAGGCGCTGATCCGCGAGGCCATGGAGGAGCTGGGCGTGGTGCTGCACCCGGAGGACGTTGCCTTCGCCCACCTGAGCCACCGTCTGGGATCGCGAACCTATTACGACATCTACTTTCTGGTGCACAGCTGGATCGGCACGCCGGAGATCCGTGAGCCGGAGAAGTGCAGCGACCTCGCCTGGTTCGATGTGAACGCGCTGCCAGAGGACATGATCGACATCCGTCGGACGGATCTGCTGCACTGTCTGCGGGGCGAAGCATACAGCGAAAAGCGCCCCGAGGGCGGCAATGTGTGAACCGAATTGCGGAATTGGAGGACAACATGCAGAACATATCCATCCGCGTCGCCCGGGAATCGGATGCGGCGCAGCTTCAGGCCATCTACGCGCCCTACGTGGAGCGCACCGCCGTGAGCTTCGAGTACGAAGCGCCGGACGTTGCGATCTTTCTGGAACGCATCCGCCATGTGCAGGAGAGGTACCCCTATCTGGTGGCAGAATCCGATGGTGCGCTGCTGGGCTACGCCTATGCGGGCAGCTTCCACACCCGTGAGGCCTATTCCTGGGCGGCGGAGGTCAGCATCTACCTGCGCATAGACTGCCGCCGCATGGGCATCGGCTCCGCGCTGTATTGCGCGCTGGAGGCCGCGCTCAGGGCGATGGGCGTGCGCAGGCTCTACGCCAGCATCGCTGTGCCCGACGAACCCGACGAGCACCTGACGCTGGACAGCGTGCGCTTCCATGCGGCCATGGGCTATCATACCGTGGGCGAGTTCCATCACTGCGGCTGGAAGTTCGGCCGCTGGTACAATACGCGCTGGATGGAGAAGGTGCTGGCTTCCGATGACTCCGCGCCATCGTCGCTGAGGCCCTTCCGGGAGCTGGACGCGGACACAATTCCGGGCATCAAAAGCGGACGCTGAACCGCGTCCGTTTGAATCGTGGCTCCAAAGTCATAACCACCCGTTGAACGGGTGGTTTGAACAAGCCCTATAAGGGCTTAAC
>JBJEJN010000168.1:0-1574 GCA_051878085.1 Aristaeellaceae bacterium
CTTAGGAGGCGGACGCTCTATCCGGCTGAGCTACGGAGACAGGCACATGCATCAGCATGCGCATTTATTATGCCACGAATGGGGCGACTTGTCAAGCCGGGGATTGTTGCGTTTCGCGCGTTCCGGCGGGAAATCCTGCCGGAGAAAACTGCATACTGCGTTAAACTTTTATAAGCCACAGAAAGACTATGGATGTAGGTGCAAAAAAGTGGTATAATAATATAGTAGGAAAAATATTTTGAACGCGCCGGACGGGCGCTTGGACAGAGGTTGAAATCATGCATAACGAAAATCATTATGACGAGAGCCAAATCCAGGTTCTGGAAGGCCTGGAAGCGGTTCGCCGCCGCCCGGGCATGTACATCGGCTCCACGGACGAGCGGGGACTTCACCATCTGGTATATGAAATTGTGGACAACGCCATCGACGAGGCGTTGGCGGGCTTCTGCGATCACATCGAAGTGACGCTGGAGAAGGACGGCAGCGTGACGGTACAGGACAACGGCCGCGGCTTCCCCGTGGGCATCCATCCCAAGATGGGTCGCCCGGCGGTGGAGGTGTGCCTGACGGTGCTGCACGCGGGCGGCAAGTTTGGCGGCGGGGGATACAAGGTCTCCGGCGGCCTGCACGGCGTGGGCGCGTCCGTGGTCAACGCCCTCTCCAGCCACCTGATGGTCAAGGTCTATCAGGACGGCAAGGTCTATCAGCAGGAGTACGAGCGCGGCAAGATCCTCTACGACCTGAAGGTCGTGGGCGAGGCGGGTGAGCGCACCGGTACCACCATCCGATTCAAGCCCGACGTCAAGACCGGCGAGGATCCGGAGCCCGGCATCTTCGAGACCGGCGAGTTCCAGTTTGAGACCCTCAAGACCCGCTTCCGCGAAATGGCCTTCCTCAACAAGGGCGTGCGCATCACGCTGACCGACCTGCGCGTGGAGCCCACCCACACCCAGTCCTGGCACTACGAGGGCGGCATCGTGTCCTTCGTGGAATACCTGAACAAGCACAAGGAGCCGCTGTTCAAGCCGCCGATCTACATTGAGGGCGTGAAGAACGGCACCACCGTGGAGGTTGCCCTCCAGTGGAACGACAGCTTCAACGAGAGCGTGTTCACCTTCGCAAACAACATTCACACGCCCGAGGGCGGCACCCATCTGGCGGGCTTCCGCAACGCCCTGACCCGCGTGATCAACGACTACGGCCGCAAGACCGGCATGCTCAAGAGCAGCGACCAGAACCTCTCCGGCGAGGACGTGCGCGAGGGCCTTGCCGCCATCGTGTCGGTCAAGCTGGTGGAGCCCCAGTTCGAGGGCCAGACCAAGACCAAGCTGGGCAACTCAGAGGTGCGCCCGCTGGTGGACGGCCTGGTGTCCGACAAGCTGGCCACCTACTTCGAGGAGAACCCCGCCGCCGCGCGCGCGGTGCTGGACAAGTGCCTGGCCGCTGCGCGCGCACGCGAGGCCGCACGCAAGGCCCGCGACCTGACCCGCAGAAAGACGGCACTGGAATCCGCATCCCTGCCGGGCAAGCTGGCGGACTGCTCCGAGCGCGACCCCAGCAAGTGCGAGATCTTC